>DATJBA010000456.1:0-10765 GCA_035515675.1 Mycobacterium sp. | reverse complement strand
GGGGCCCGCCGCGAAGGCGGCCAGCGCGCGAAGCGCGGATCGGGTTGGTGCCGGCGGTTAAGGTGAACCGATGATTGAGCGGGCTCTGCTGGAGCTGTTGACCGCGCCGGGCAGTCCGGTGGCTGTCGATTGCCTGCGCTGGCTGGTGACCGGCGATTCAGCCGTCACGCGGCTGCCGACGCGGGTGGATCTGCGTATGCGCGCACCCGATGACTCAGCTGCGTTCTAGGCACCGCCAGGCGCCGCGCCTGAAGACACCCGATCCAGTCGGCTTCGCCCTATACCGCCTTGGTTACCGATGCCTGCACCAGCGCCATCGTGGGCTGGGCGGTGGCGACCCACGATCGAACCGGCCCGTTCTCCGCCGTAGCTTGGTCGTGACTTTCGGCGGTGGGCACAGGACGTTCGGCCCTATGGCCGGGAGGTGGGTTGGTGCAATGGTTGTTGGTATCGGGGAAACCCGGTGATTTGCCCGAAGTGTGGAGTTGAGCGAGGTTCAAGAGCCTGGTTTGACCTACCGTCCTAAGACGGGGGATTCAGCCTTCGGGCAGATTCTTGTATTGCTCGTGCGCCAGGGGTGCGTGTTTCGAGCGATCACTGTGGGCGGCGGGTGCTTCGGCGTGGTCGGTGATTCTGGTGTGGTGACGGTGCTGCTGGGCGGTGACGTCATGCTCGGTCGTGGTGTCGATCAGATTCTTCCGCATCCGGGGACCCGGCATCGCTTGCGGATGCGGTTATGACGCCGGATTTCTCGACGTGGAATCGGTTAGCTGGCCGATGAATACGTTGAAGCTGACGATCAGCGATCCGCTGGCCCAAGCGAGTTCAGTGGGGGACGCGGGGGCGCGGTGATGGTCAGCCGGTTATCCGGGATGGATGCGGTGTCGCTGCACATCGAGAGTTCGACGGTGCCGGCGCACGCCGTCGCGCTGATCATCATCGAGGCGTCCGATCAGCTCAGCCATCAGCGGCTACACCAGCTGGTTGGCTTGTCGCTGCCGCAGCTGGCGCGCTTCCGCAGCCGGGTTGTGGGCAAGCCGCTGGGATTGGGTCAGCCCGTGTGGGCCGAGATCGACGACTATGACCCGACTCCCCAGATGCACAGCGCGACGGTTGCCGCTCCCGGTGGCCGCCGCGAGTTCGCCGACCTGATCGCGGGGCTGACGGCCGGGCGGCTGGATCGCCACAAACCGCTATGGGAAGCGTGGAGCATCGACGGTCTGGAGGGCGGCCGGTGGGCGTTGGCGGTGAAGATGGCGCCGGCAATAAGCGGTGGCGTCGCCGGGGTGGCCTCCGTTTGGCCGCGGCTACTGACTATTGGTCCGCAGGACGACCCGACCAGCTATCTGCCGGCCGAGCCGAGCCTGGGCAAGCAGCCCTCCATCGGCGAGCTCGTTACCGACACCATGCAGGAGCTCCTGGGGAACCAAGTCACCGGCGTTTGGCTGATCGCCGGGGCCGTGCCTGGTGTGCTGCGGGCCGCGGTCCGCCGGCTGCGCGGCACAGGCGGGCCCGACCAGCTGCTGCACGCGGCGTCGTCGATGCGCGGGCCGGTGCCGCGCACCGTGTTCAACGCGCCGCTGACCGAGCGGCGGGCGGTGGCCTTCGCCTCGATCCCGCTGGCCCAGATGAAGACGGTCAGGCGCGCGTTTGGGGGCAGTATCAATAACGTTTTCCTGGCCGCCTGCACACTGTCGCTGCGCGCCTGGCTGCAACGCCATGACGCCGTGCCCGACTATCCGCTGTTGATGCAGATACCGCTATCGCTGCGAGACGCCGATTCCACCACCGTCAACAATCAGTTCACTTTCGGGCGTATCCGCTTCCCGGTGCAGCTCGACGATCCCGTCCAGGTCCTCACCGACCTACATGCAGCCACTGACAGGCTGAAGACGGCCCGCAGGAGCAATGCTGAAAAGATTGGTCCCGCGGCCGATTTCCCGACCATCGCTGCGCTGATCCCGCCGAACGTCGTCCACGCCGGCATGCAGCTCTATACCGGGCTGGGCTTGTCGCAACGGCTCGCACCGATCTCGCATGGCATCATCTCGAATCTTCCCGGGCCACGGATACCGGTATATTGCGCTGGAGCCAAGGTCGTCGGCATGCACACCGCGGCACCGCTGATAGAAGGCGCCGGGTTGAACATCACGCTGATCTCCCACGGCGACGTAATGGATCTCAGCGTGTGCGTCTGCCCCGACAACGTGCCCGCGGTCAACGACATCGCTACCGGCATCGTCGAATCAGTCGGCATTCTGTTGGCGGCCGCCGAAGAATCTCCACGCGGGGTAAGCCCATCAGTCCTCACCGAGATGACGCCACACGCCAAGAAGCCTCCGCAAGTCCGGCGCTAACTGGCTACCAACGGTCCGCAGCGGCGGCGCGCGGTCGAGGTGGGTAGAACGTCGTCGAACCCGGCTCTCACGGCTTAGTGGTCAAACACACAGTCGTGGTGTCAAAGGAAGGGCCAGGCGAATACTGCGAACGATTCCTGAATCACCTTGATCACCTTGTCGATCGGCGTGACGACTGCGATCCCCATGTTCACATACTCATCTGTGAGGCCGATATCGGATCTTGCCTCATCCGCACGGACGTCAACGGCCGTCGCGTCATCCGAAGGGTCGTCGTCACCCGAGGTTGTCTCATCAAAGGAGTCATCACCTTCTGTTGCCGCCTTCTTTGTGGGTGCGTGAAAGTGAATCTACCTGGGGTTGCAGTCGTTAGTGTTGGAAGTGTGTATATCCAACCCGAGATGCGCCAATGCGTGTGCTTCGTCTACGCCAACATGCGCAACGGACTTAAACCGGGTCGGCACAGCGTTCTTTTAGGGTACCGGTCAACGGAGTCATATGGACTGTTGTGGTCACAGCACTCCATGTCGTCGCTAAGGCCCAAACGTGCAGCACCGATGGAAAGACGTTCCTCCGGGTCAACACAAAGGATGGCGGCTTCCGGATCGTCGAAGTCGAAGCCGAGGAGTGCAGCGCGTAGAACGTGGTAGGGCTGATGCCGCCCAGCTGCTGCCGGGCTTCCTTGACCGGAACGTGATTGCGGTGTCGAGGTCGTCGACGTTGAGAGCGAGCTGAACGCGGGCCATAACCAGAACCTCCCAGTTGTGAGACATATATCGAACTAGCGGGGTGGTCTCAGCATGCCCACCTTTTTGATATATGTCAATCTCTGTGGCAGGGTGTGTTATGCCGAAAGCGTTGCCGGTGATCGACACGACCGCGCCGGTGTGTTGTGCTCCGGTGGCGTCGGGTCCGATGAGTGATGACGATGCGTTGCAGATCGCGGTGCGGCTCAAGGCGTTGGCCGATCCGGTGCGGGTCAAGATCGTGTCGTATCTGTTCAGTTCCACGGCCGGTGAGGAGATCTCCGGGGAGCTGGCCGCGGTGCTGGACTTGAGCGAGTCGACGGTCAGCCATCACCTGACCCAGCTCCGTAAGGCCGGGCTGGTGGTGTCGGACCGGCGCGGGATGAACGTGTTCCATCGGGTCCGCCCGGATGCGTTGCAGGCGTTGTGCGCGGCGCTGGATCCGAACTGCTGCACTTAGCTGCCAGGGGCGTGGAGCTTTTCGAGTTCGCCGTGCAGGGCGGCGATGGTCCGGTCGCGTTGGCGCAACGTGGCTTTGAGGTCGGCGATCTGGGTGTCTTTGGCGGTCAGCCGGGCCCGTAGCGCGGCGACGATGCTTGTTTCCTGGTCGCGTGAAGGTGGCGCTGTGTCGTCGGGGACGGAGGCGACGGGGCGATGCGCTCGGATGAGGGCGACCAGGTCGTCGCGGCGGTAGATGCTTTTGCGGGTCACCCCGGCGCGGCGGGACACGGCGCTGATGGTGATGTCGGCGTGTTGTCGACGCAGGTCCTTCAACGCTTTTTCGACGCGGGCATGCACGGCGTCGCGGCGTTTGCGGGTGTGGGCGGCCAGGGCGTCCAGGGATGTTTGGGTGACGGTCATGCGTCGGTGTGGGGGTCGGCTTTGCGGAGCGCGGAGTCATGCGCCCCGCGTGTTTGGATGACCTGAATCGGCAGCCTTCTCGCGGTGCCTGCGCCGGCGATCGCCTCGGTGTGGGCCGCCTCCTGGGCGGCGAGCCGCTCGAGGATGGCGTCCAGGGAGTTCAACTCGCGCAGCCGTTCGCGGATCCATACGTTGTCATCGGTCAGTTCGCGGCCGGTGCGCTGCCGATACTGGTCACGGCGCAACTCGACTAGAGCGGTGGTCTTGGCGTGCTGGTCACGCAGTTCGGCGGCGTGGGTGGCGTCGGTTGCGAAATTCCCGCACGACAAACAGGCGTTGCCCTTGTCGCAGGTTTTCAGCGGCGGCAGCAGACACACCCCGTTGGGCAGCACCCGGTCGGTTCGCTGCCCGAGTTGGGTCATGTCGAGGATGTCGGCGGGACTGATCCCGATCTCCACCCCGTGCGCGCCGATCTTCTTGTGCTTGAGGAACTCGGCTTCGGCGGTGGCGGCCAGGGTCGCGGCATACCGCAGCGTCATCTCCGGGCTCTTATGCCCCAGATAGCGCTGCACCACGTGGATCGGCACCCCGTCGTTGAGCAGTTCGGTGGCCCGCGTGTGCCGCAGGCGGTGGGTTTGGCTGAACCGCAACGGGTTTCCCGCCGTGTCGGTCAATCCGTGCAGCTTGTCGAGTTTGGCCAGTGACAGGTTGTAGCTGGCATACGGGCGGGGCCGGCGCCCGGCCAGGTTCTGCTTGACCCCGATGAACAGATACTTCGGGCTCAGCTGCGGGTAGGTGTCGGCCAGCCAGCGTTGCTGCTCGGTGATGACGTTGACCACGGCCTGCTCGACGAGGATGGTCGGGACCACGCCGTCGACCTTGGTCTGTTGGTAGCGCAATTTGGCCACGAACCCGTCCGGGTCATCGGAGTCGGTGGGACGCTCGGCCCCGGGGATGGGGTGCAGCGGCTGGTGGTCGAGCATCAAGATTTCTGAGGCCCGCCGCCCGGTCAGGGCCTGCAGCAGCCAGACCCGGGCGGCCTGCGGGTCACCGAGGCCTTTGATGACCGACACGGTGTTGTCGGGGTGAGTCAGGGTGACCGGCATCCCGCGGTCGGCGGCCAGCACGTCGAGGTAGGCCAGCATCTGTTGGAGTTCTGCGGTGGAATACCAGGTCAGTTCCCGGGTCCGGTTGGCGCGGCGGCTGCGAAACGCCGGACCCCATAACCGGGTGTGCGCGGCGGTCAGGGTCGCCCAGCGGTGCTCGCCGGTGGCTGCGGCGGCTTCGGGGGCGTGGTCGACCATGAACGTGTAGAACACCTGGGTTTGTGACTGGGTGGCGTCGATCGCACTGGGTGTCAACGGTTTATCCGGTGCCGCGGCGGCTGCCGGGGAGCGCAGGTATTCACTGAACGCGGTAAAGATCAGCCGCAGCTGCGCGGGATCGGTGGTCAGGGCCGGGTCGGTGTAGCCGGCCTCGGTGACGAACACCCCGAAATGTCGCGCCATGTCGCGGGCCCGCTCGACGGCCGAGGACCAGCGCAGCAGTTCGGCGTCCAGGGCGGTGCGCAGCCAGAACCGCACCCCTTCGCGCAGCCAGACCGGCCCGATCGCCCCGATCTTCACCGACTGGTCATGACCGGGTTCGTGCTCGCGCTGCGGGATCCGCGGGTCGGCCCGCAGATCCCAGATGTCATGGGCCCACCAGTCGGTGTCGGTGCAGCGCACCGACAGATACAGGTGCAGATGCTCCACCAGGTGTCTGATGTTGCGCCGTGCCCCGGCCGAGGGCAGCCGGGCGTTGCGCCGCTCGAACACGATCAGCGCCTGGCGCAGGATCGCGGCGGCCGACAGGTCGGTGATGCTGGCCGGGGCCCGGCCATGCTGGGTGCGGTAGTCGGCCGCGGCGGCGGCCAGCGCCTGGCCCGCCCATTTCAGCAGCGACGGCTCGATCTTGCGCAGTCCCTCGTGGTGGCACAACCACACCCACCACGCCACCTCGTCGGCGAACCGTGCCGGTGCGAGGGTGGGGCTGAAATTGTGTTGGGCCGAGCCGCGGTGCTCACGCAGGTAGTAGCGGTTCTGCAGGAACACCGTGGCAGCCGGGGCGACGTCGATGCGGTAGACGGGTCGCCGCCACTGATCAGGAACCGTGGCCCACTGTGCCTCCCACGACGCGCAGACCTGCGGCGGTCCTGGGTTCGCGTCGTCACGCCTGGCCATCGTGGAGGCCTTTCCACCCGGCGACGTAGTTCTTCCACTGGGCCAGGGAGCGCATTTCGGCGTCCTGGGTGACCCACCCGTAGGTCGACAGGGTGGTCTGCACGTCGGCGTGACCGAGCCGGCGCATCACCACGTGCTCGGGCACCCCGGCCAGCAGCAGCGCGGTTGCATGGGTGTGACGCAGCCAGTGTGGGGTCCAGTCCGCCGGCAAGCTGGGCTGTGCCCGTTTGATCGCCCGCACCTTGTCGTAGACGGTTTCGGCTCGCAACGCCGAAAACCGGGGCCCGTGGCTCAGATTCACGAACACGAAGTGGGTGGCCAGATCGGGCACCGTGACGTCGGCGGCCATCGCGACCAACTGCCACACGAATTCCGAATACAGGGCTTCCAGGTCATCGCCGACATAGACCCGTCGCGACCCCGTCTTGACCCGCACCCCGTGCGGGTGGTCCTGGCGATCGACGATCTCGATGAACGGAGTGGCTCCGGCGCCGATATGAAAATCGTGGTGCCGCAACGACAATGCCTCGCCCAGCCGCATCCCGGTCTCGGCCAGCACCGCGAACAGCAGCCGATTACGCACCCCCGCCGGGCCACCCGTCCAGTCCCCGTCACGCTGCACCGAACACGCATCCAGGATCGTGTTGACCTGCGGTGGGGTCAGCACGGGGGTGGTCGACTTGTTCGGGGTGCGCATCCGGTAGATCGGGCGATCGCCGTCGCGGCGGACTCCGACTCCATCGAGGAACCCGACGTAGCGGCGATAGCGGCGCCAGCTGCCGCGTGAGGTGAACAGCCGCCGATACGGCACGTCGGCATTGTGCGCATCGGCGTGATACCGGTACATCGACAACACCGCCGCGGCCCGCGGTTGCAGCGAGGCCGCGGCCAGCCGCTGCTGCGCAGCCCCGATGCGCGGCGTCCCTGGCAGATCCCCGGTCCGCAGATACCGCAGGAACTGCCCAAACAGCGTGGTGGGGAAGTCATCCCAGGGGTGTCCGGTGTGTTCGAGCACCGTCCACCACTCGGCGATCCCGGCGGCGTAAGCGCGGACCGTGTTCGGCGACGCGCCGCCGTCGCGCAGGAACCGCAGATACTCCGCGGCCGGCCCGATCGGCAGCGCATCGGCCCCGACGACGGTGTAGGTGTCGGGGCGATCGGGGAAACTCACCCGCTGCACTCGCGCCACCAGCCAGCCACCCGCCCCGAGACTCTAGGCGCGCCGACCGCGCTGCGGCAACGCGACCACGTTGCTGTGGCCCCCGGTCATCACCGCCAGGTGCTCCCGGCTTCGTTCGGCCGTGTTGCCCGGCGCTGAGCGCTGCCCGGCCATGAAGTCCTCCAGCACGTCCTGGGGCCACATCAGGTCATAGGGTTGCAGCATCGCCGCCGAGCTGGCCGAGAACACGATCTCCAGCCACTTGCTGATCAGCCGGGGCCGCTCCACCTCACGGTCATTCCACCCCGGTTCCACCCGGCCCCACGTGGTGTCGGTCTCGGTGTTGACCCGGGTATACAACTGGCGGCGCAACGCCTCGAACCGGGGCTCGGTCAACAACCCCGAGGTATGCAGATGCCGCAACAACGCCCCCACCGAAACACCCCATTTGGCTTTCACCGGAAGCAGTTCGGCCAGCGACGGGGCCCGCGACACCTCATCGGCCAACACCGCCGCCGGCGCCAACAGCTCCGAGGCGAACGCGGAGGCCTGCTCCTCACGCTCCTCAGTGACGCTGCCCGAAGCATGCAACGCCAAATGGCCGACCTCATGGGCCAGCGTCCAGCGCGTGCGCTCCCACGAATTCGATTGCCGCACCACGATCAACGGACGGGTCTTGAACTCGCCGACACGCACCGAATAGCCCAGATGCTTATCCAGCTTGCCCGTGGAGTCCTCATCACCGAGGATCCGCCGCGACGACGACGTCAACAACCGGCGCACCACGATCACCACACCGCTGCGCTCAACCTCATGGGTCAGATACTCGATCGGCGCATCCGCGTCCACACCCCAACTTTGGCGCACCAATTCCGCAGCCCGGGCCACCGCGGTATCGGTCGGCAGCACCGGCAGCCGCACCGGCGGCAACTGAGCACGGGTATGCAGCTCGTCGAGGAACTCCCCGGCCAACGCCGCGAACTGGGCCAGATACTCCCGCTCGGTCAGCGTGATCGACCGCGGCGCCCTAAACAACAGATCCGATGGATGCACCCGCGACGTCGGCGCCGTGGTGAAGAACTTCGCCGGGAACCGCAACACCTCAACGAGGCGCTGGAAATCCTCGACCGACAACGGCGCAGTGGTCGACTTCTCCAACCGGTTGAGCCGAGAATGCTTCCACCCCAACGCTTCCATCGCCGCGGTCACCGTCATCGCCCGCATCACCCGGGCCTGGTTGACCCGCAACCCATACACATCCACGGTCGTCCTCATCGCAGCCCCGATTCAACAACGACCCCACGACACGACTCGTGTCGCCTTCCACTGTCTGCACCCGCTAGGCCGGTTCGTCCGGGTCGTCGTCGGTGCCCGAACCCACAACCGGAGGCGTGTACTCGCCGAAATCGTCGCCTGGCACCGCGGTACGCATGGCTGAGGCAGCCAGCAGCGGCGAATCCGTGACCGGCGGCAGCGCCGAGGTCGCCAGAATCTGCACCCGCGACGCGTTGTCCACATCCACCACCGCCGCCAAAACCGCTTCCGACAAACCCATTCCGTCGGCGGTGGGCCACCACAACGAGAACACCTCGTACTTGCCCGCCGGGGTCGCCATCGCCGCCGGGAACAACTGCTCCTGCTGGCCCTCGTCGAGGATCATCTGCTCGCCCACCGCGGCCGGCACCCGAGACACCGGCTGCTCGGCCGCGATCGGACTCACCACCGCCCGCACCCGCTCCCCGTGCAGCTTCTTCGCCGGCCACCTCCGCACCCGGAAGTCCATCCCCCGGCAATCCGACACCTGCACCGAGAGCCCGCTGCCGCACGACGTCAACAGCGTGTCCCCGCGCATCGGCCCCCGCAACTCCCGCATCCGCAACAGGATCAGGCGCACATCGGTGCAAAACGCGCTGCCATGAATATCGCGCGGATCGTCGAACCACGGCTTCCACTTCTCGGCGACCTTCGGGATCGCCCGCTCGATGTCGTAGCGCAACGTCGCTAACGACGGCCGATGATCGGACACCACCCGATCCAACAACCCTTGTAGGTTCATGCGGCGAATTTCGCACACCAAAGCAGTCTATGCAAGCAACACGCCCGACCGACGCGACATCCAAGATTCTATTGATCACCACAACCGTAGGATACATGTATCCCACGGTATAAACGCAGCTAGACACGTGTAATTAGGCGTCTAATCTTCAGAAACTACTGATAATGCGGTAGGTTCTCAAACTCCGTGTCATCTTGCGGCCTTCTTGTCGTTCGCCAGGTAAAAGGGACCAGCTTGTTGCGAGTCGATGGACCACCTCAGCAGGGGCTGAACTAGAACATGTTTCATCCGCTCGCGGCGGAGCCGGCCTGCGGTTGAGCACCGTTTCGGCAACAGCGACCAGGCTGCCGATCGATGGATAATCTTCGCTACCGCGGCTTGTGAAGGCGGGTGCCGGTGGTAACCGCGTGTCCGTTTGAGGATCCGCGATTGGGACGCCGTATGCCCGGACACGACGTGTAAGCCTCTTGGGCTGGCTGCTGGTCGAGGGTGGAGCCGCTGAAGGCTGCAGCGCGCTGTTCGATGACCGCGGATACTGGAAGCGCTGTTGTTAAGCGTTATTGAGTCGATCGATTCGATGGAGGCCGGTCATGCGAGTGAGTGATTGCCTTGGAGGAGCACTACGCGACGCAACGGTTCCTCGACGGACCTGGACGCAGATTTAGGGATGGGCTCGCGTCGGCGGGAGCGCGCTTTCCGGGCGGCGGGGGTCGTCTGCTCGAGCAGTTGGGCGATATCGACGATGGCCGCGTCTCCGGTATGGACGCAGCGGGTGTTGACGTGCAAGTGCTGTCGCTGACCGCCCCTGGGCTGGAGCAGGTAGCGGCGGGTGAAGCTGTTTCGCTCGCCAGAGAAACGAATGACTATCTCGCCGCTGCACTCGGGCGAAATCCCAAGCGGTTGGCCGCTTTCGCCGCGTTGCCCACGGCTGATCCGCCGGCTGCGGCCGACGAACTCAAGCGCGTGGTGCGTCAGCACGGGTTTGTCGGCGCGATGATCAACGGGCATTGCCAGGGCCGGCGCCTCGATGACGAGTTCTTCTGGCCGATTCTGGAAAGTGCCGAAGCGCTGGGCGTTCCGATCTATCTGCCCCCGACGCCTCCACCGCAGCAAGTCGTCGAGCTGCTGTACGCCGGTAACTACTCGCCTTTGGTCACCGAGGCGTTGTCCACCTAGGGCTGGGGCTGGCACATCGAAACCGCGATCCACATCTTGCGGCTCATTCTCAGAGGGTGTTTGAAAACCGTCAGGTTCGGGCGAGTCGCCTGGTCATGGTCGTGATCATGGCGAGGTGGACCATGGCTTCGTGGTGGTCGGGTCTGGTTTCGTAGTCGCGCACGCAGCGGCGGTGCTTGTTGATCCAC
>DATJBA010000455.1:0-3205 GCA_035515675.1 Mycobacterium sp. | reverse complement strand
GGTCTGGCGGCGGCGGTGGCGAGTCGGGAAGTTGGTGGCTCTGGCTGCGGGGTCGCCGCCCGTGAATACGGCTGAGCATAGGGTCGGGCTGGCCTTCTCAGGTGGAGTGTCAAGGGACATGAAGAACTGCCCAGTGGCGGTCATGAAAACTGCCCGGTGGTGGCCATGAGATCTGCCCACTCGCGGCCACCGGACGTGCCCCCGGCGTAGTTAGGTCAAGGCGTTCACCCCCTTGCCGGTCATGGCCTGGGTGAGTCGCACGCTTTCCCCGCTGGTTTGGCAGACGTGTGCGTGGTGCAAGAGCCGGTCGACGGTGGCTGTAGCCATGGTCTTGGGCATCAGCTCATCGAATCCGGCGGGATGAAGGTTGCTGCTCAACGCGATCGAGCGTTTTTCGTAAGCGGCATCGACAAGCCGGTAGAGGCCCTCGGCGGCGTCGGCGCCCACCGAGAGCAGCCCGATGTCATCGACCTCGATCAGATCGGCGCGCAGGATGCGGCCGATGGCTTTGGTGACGGTGTCGTCGGCGCGGTGGCGACGTACCAGCGCACCGAGTTGTTCGAGGCTAAACCACGCCACGTGCATCCCGGCTTCGACGGCTTGTTGGCCGAGGGCTTCGAGCAGAAACGTCTTGCCGGTGCCTGAGGGCCCGCAGACCACCAGGTTTTCACGACGACCGATCCATTCCAGGGTGCGCAGTGCGGACTGGGTGGGTGCCGGTATCGACGACAGCGTCGGGTCCCAGGCGGCAAAGGTTTTGCCGGTGGGAAACCCCGCGCGGGTTCGGCGGGTTGTCAGCGCGGAGCGGTCCCGCCCGGAAACCTCTTCGGCTAGAAGCGCTTTGAGCACTTCGCCGGGGTCCCAACGTTGCGCTTTCGCGGTGGCCAAAAGCTCGGGGGCCGCACGGCGGATATAGGGCAACCGCATCCGCTTCAGTAGGCGCTCCAACTCGGCATCCAGTGGCGGCGCCGAGGGTGTGGGTGCGGCGGTGCTCATGGCTGGCCCCGATCCCCGTCGAGTAGCGCGGCGATGCGCTCGGCGATGTGGGTGGCGAACCACGCGGTCTTGTCGGGCGTGCGGTAGCCGCCGAAACACCGGGCGAAGTCAGCGCGGGTGTGCTCGTCGGCGTCCTGCAGCCAGCCAGCGAGCTCGCCGATCAGCCACGCCCACTCGAACAGTTCCCCGGCCGCCACGGCGACCAGCTGGTCTGGATCATCGGCACCGTCGGTGCTGAGCAGGATCGATGCGCTCTTCGATGAGATGTCGAGGTAGGCCATCGTTAGTTCGCCTCCTGCTCACCAAGCCGGGCCCAGCTGCCGGTGCCCTGGGCCAGGCTGTTGTGCTCGCTGGCCCGCGCCGGTTCGGTGTGGGTGGTGGTCTCGGGGTCGCCGGCCTGGTGGGCCACGATGGCGGCCAAATCGCCGTGACCGAAGCGGCCCGCGGTGGCGGCTTGGCCGAGCGCGCGGTCCACCGCGGTGCAGTCGTGTAGTGCGGCCAGCTCGACCGCCTCGGCCATCTTGGCCCTAATGCGGGAACACCCCGCGGCGGCCGCCTCGGTCAACCACAACCCCGCGCCCTCGCCCAGAGCCAAGAACTGTTTCTCGGCAACAGTTTTCGGACGTGGAGTCCGCCCTAACGGCCCTTCGGCTTGCGGCGGGAAATGCGCATCGGCGATCCGCGGGGATCCCGGCGTGGTCTGCTCGTGGCGGGCGACCTCGACCGGACCGGCATCACCGACATGCACCACCACGATCTGCTCCCCGTGGCGGCGCGCCCATACCGTCTGCCCGCACAAGGTGTGCGGCACCGAGTATTGGCCGTGCTCGAACGCGATCATCGCGGTGTTGGCCGGCACCGTACGGGTCTGCCCGAATGCGGCGGTGTAGGGATGCTCGGGCAGCGGGTGCAACCGGGCGCGTTCCTCGACCAACATTTCCGCGGGGATGCGCCGGGTCACCCGGTGCACGCGGTTGTTGACCTGCCCGCAGAACTCGGCACAGGCGCTCTGCAGCTCGGCGAAGCTGCCGTACTCAGCAAGCAAATTCGTCTCGGTCGGCACCAGGTCCGCTTTGGCGATCTTCACCGCGTTCTCGCTGCCGCCCTTGCTGGCCGGATCGGCCGGCACGCACGTGGCGATCGTCAAACCATAGTGCTTGCAGAACTCGAGCATCTGCGCGTTGCGCACCGGTATCCCGGCCACGTGCTCGCTGGTCACGGTCTTCTCGTTGTCGGTCAGCCCGTAGGTCGGCACCCCAGCAAACAGGCGCAGCGTTTGATCGATCGCGGCCATCACCGACGGCAGCGTCTTATCCAACAACGCCAGCACGACCCTAAACCGGCACCACGCCAGCCACGCGCAAAACAACTGCGTGCCAACACCATTCACCCGCGGGCCATCACCAAAGTCGTACTGAAACCACATCCCCGGCTCGGCCACCCAGGGCCTGTGCACCCGCCGGCGCCCAGCCCAATAGGCCGCCTTGGCCTCGGCGACAGCCCGCCGGGTCGTGCGCTCAGAACCGGTGTATCCCAACGGGATCAGCTTCTCGTGGGCCACATCCGCGCGGACCTTGCCGCGCGAACGGTCCACCCATTCCTCCAGCTTCTCCCGATACGGATCCACCAGCATGTCCCGCCGCTCGGCGCGCCCCGGGGTCAACTCACCCCGCTCCCGGGCGGCCACCAACGACGCCACCGTGTGATGCGAACACCCCGCCAGCTCGGCGGCATCACGCAACGAGCCCGTCAAATCGTAAGCTTCCAAAATTTCCATGATCTCCTCGGCAGACTTCACTCATCCCCTCCTCGGGAACTGAACAACGGTTGGCGCCGTTCAGAGCACCCGAGGAGGGGGTCCCACACCCACAAGGCGCGCGGGGACGAACAACAAATCCGATGGGCAGATCTCATGACCGCCAGCGGGCAATTCTCACGACCGCCAGCGGGCAGTCACATGGCCGTCACTGGGCAGTTTTCCGTGGCCGCCGACAGGCGGTGCCGCGATTCTTGCAGTCGGACGTCACTGCTTGGTCGTGGTGGCGATATCCATCGTGTAGCACACTGCTGTTCCGTCCAGCACGACGGTGCCGTCGTCGCGCGTGACGGTGGTTCGCAGTTCGGTTATCGGTTTGTCGGTGCGCACCGAGATGACTTCGACGCTGCCGGTGATCGTGTCACCGCAGCGCACCGGCGCCTTGAAGGCCCA
>DATJBA010000454.1:0-3025 GCA_035515675.1 Mycobacterium sp. | reverse complement strand
TGGTGGGATCAGTCTGGGCGGCGACGGCTTTGGCTGCGGCCTCCAGCATTGCCTTGGTGACCCGCCGGGCGCCCGCCACCACCACGCCCAGCCCCAGGCCGGGGAACACCAGGAAGTTGTTGGCCTGCCCGATCTCGTAGCGGACCCCGTTGTAGTCCACTGGGTCGATCGGGATACCGGTGGCCACCAACGCGGCGCCATGCGACCAGGACAGCACATCGGCGGGCATGGCCTCGATGCGTGAGGTGGGGTTGGAAATCGGGAACACCATGGGCCGTTCGGTGGCTGCGGCCATGGCCTCGATCACCCCCTGGGTGAAGGCGCCGTGCGTGGTGGAGGTGCCCAGCAAAATGGTCGGGGAGGCCATTTTGATGGCGTCGACCAACCCGACTCGAGCCCCCTGGGCCACGCCCAGCTGTCGGCGGTTCTTGGCATAGGGCTTCTGAAAGTCGCGCAGGTCGTCCATATCGTCGAACAACAGCCCCTGCTTGTCGACCGGCCAGATCTGGGCGGTGGCCTGCTCGACGGTGGCTCCGTCGGCGACCATTGCGTCGCGCAGTTGATCGGCGATGCCGATCCCGGCGCTGCCCGCTCCGAAGACCACCATTTTCTGGTCCTTCATTCGTCCGCCGGTGACCCGCAGCCCGGAGTAGACCGCGGCCAGCACCACCGCGCCGGTGCCCTGCACGTCATCGTTGAACACGCAGTAGTCCGGCGAGTAGTTGGCCAGGATCGCGGTGGCGTGTTCAGGTCCGAAGTCCTCGAAATGCAGCATGGCGTTGGGGAACAGTCGGTGTGCGGTTTCGATGTATTTCTCGATGAACGCGTCGTAGTCGGCGCCGCGCCGCCGCGCATGGCGGTTGCCCAGATAGTGCGGGTCGTTGAGCAGGCGCTCGTTGTCGGTGCCAACATCCAGCGATACCGGGATGCTGCGCCAGGGATCGATGCCGGCTCCGGCGGTGTAGATTGCCAATTTGCCGATGGCGATCTGGATGCCGCCTACACCCCAGTCGCCGATGCCGAGGATCTGTTCGGCGTCACTGCACACGATCAGATCAACGTCATCGGGGTCCAGGCCCAGCGTGGCGAAGGATTCGGCGATCTCGTCGGGCCGGTCAATGGACAGATACAGCCCGCGCTGGCCGCGGTACTCGTCGGAGTATTTCTCGATCGCCTCCCCCACGGTGGGGTCATACACCACCGGCAACAACTCGATCAGATGCTCAGAAAGCACTTTGAAATACAGCACCTCGTTACGGTTGTGGACCTGCTCCAGCAGCAGGTTGCGCGCTAAATCCGTTGGCAGTTCTTGTAATTGCTCCCACACCCGGTGGGCCTGATCCTCCAGCGACAACACCGCCGAGGGAAGCCGGCCCGCCAACCCGAGCTCGCGGCGCTCCTCGGGGGTAAAAGCGGTACCCCGATTGCCAGCAGGCGAGGTCAGCGACGCGGGAATCTGAGGGGCATGTCGTTCCATCGTGAGTTCCTTCCAGCTGTTCAAAAGTGGATTTCACTAACCGGTTTCAGCGATTCAAGACTGTCAGACGCGATCCAATCAGCACCTTCTGTAACGCCGACCGCATTTGAAACAGCATGATCAACGGTCTGTGTGAAGTCTTCACGGCTACCGGCTAACCAAGGCTTCCCGTTAGCACCAATGCACCCATTACTGCTAGCGGGGAGGCGCGATCAAGAGCGGACGGCACAGGGCGACGGGAAACCCGTATCAGCACGGCGGCGAATGGCTAGTGAGGCTACTCAAATAGGCGGGTTGGCAGAGCGACTCGCGTTGGTCAGAAAACCTTAGACATCGTGATGCCAACATCCTGACATCCCTCCCCTTGGAGGTGTTCGCGATGCCAAACTTACCCTGCTGAGCCTGATGACAATAGAGGGTCCCAGCGGATCTAGCCCAAGATCCCCGTCAGGCGGTGCGACCACCCCGAACCGACGCCGGCGCGCGGTTGATGTCTGAGTCGCAACGTGGCAACCCGGCGGGACAGGAGGCCGCGCTGTGGTCGCTCACCAGCAGCAAACGGCGTTGTTGACGCGGCGTGTCATGACCCCCGAACCATCGGCGTGGTCGCCTGCTTGATCGACCCCGCGTGTTGCCGCCGCACCACTCCATGCCCACACAGCTGGGCGAAAGGATGACCCGCAGCCGGACCCAATCCCGGCTGTCACCAGGTCGTGCAGAGCACACAAAGACCGCTTGTGTCTTCACAACATCAACCCGTTACCGCCGACGCCCTAAGCTAAGCGCAGAACCATCACACGTATGAGTCGGCTGTCTCGAGTGGAACCGCAACTCCGGCCGGTGAGTCGTTGGCAGCGCCACGTGATATTCGCGGCCGCGATCGTAGTGACTGGGGTGATCAGCGGTTTGGCGGGCACCTCCACAACGCTGTTGCTGCGGGTGATCGAACACTTGACGTACGGCTACACCCAGGGCCCGATGCTGGTCGGCGTGCGCCAGGCCTCGAGCGAAGGGTGATCGGACCGGCGCTCGGATGCGCTCTGGGCCGGGCTGGGCTGGTGGCTGCTGGGCCGCAACGGATCAGTAACGGGTCTGACCGAGTCAATTCGGCATAACCGCCCGTTGGCCCGGGTGCCGATGGCCCTAGACGCGACCCTACAGGTCCTGGCCGTCGGCACCGGTGCCTCCCTTGGACGCGAGCAGGCGCCACGGCTGTGGACCGCCGCGGGCACCGAACTGCTGATCGGGCTGGGTTCAATCCCGTCGCCGCAGCGAAGGATACTGCTTGCCAGCGCTGCCGGCGCAGGCCTGGCCGCCGGCATTGTCAGGTTGGTGAGCCGGGAAGGTGAGGTGGGGCAGGATCGACGATCGTGACCGCTGCAGGCTCGTCGTATAAAGGGTTCCGGTTTCCGCCCGAGATCATCAGCCATTGCGTCTGGTTGTACCACCGGTTCCCGTTGAGCTTCCGCGACGTGCAGGAGCTGATGCTCGAACGTGGTGTCGAGGTGTCCGATGAGACGATCCGGGCCTGGTGCGACCGGTTCGGGC
>DATJBA010000453.1:0-2015 GCA_035515675.1 Mycobacterium sp. | reverse complement strand
ACGATCTTGTCCTCCAACGACGCGATGCCGAGCGGCCGTTGCCGCCCGTCCGCCTTCGGGATGTACGCCCGCCGTGATGGTTTCGCCTGGTAGCGCCCTGTGTGCAGCCGCTCGTGCAGGTCAGCGAGGTTGTCCTCTAGTCCCTGCTGGTAGGCTGCCCATCTCACCCCGTCCACCCCCGGTGCGGCGTTCGGGCGAATCGCCCAGAACGCCGACCGCAGGCGATCGACGGTGACATGGTGCAGCAGCGCTGTGAACCGTGCTCCTTTATCCTGTTGTGCAACTTGGCGCACACGATCCAGCGCACTTAGCGCGCCTGCTCCGGCTCTGTGTCCGGGGCGCGTTTTGCCGGCCGCGTTTTCCTTGGCCAGCCCCCTTTCCTCCATCGCCTCCGCCACCGCTGACGCGGCGTTGTTCGGCGACTTCGCAGGTACTACGGGGCTGTCTGACTTCCGATGCTCGTACATCTCAGGCGTGCCGCCTCAGCGTTCCCCAAGCGGTCCACACCGTGATCAGCGGCGTGGACGAACATCGGACCTCCCGGTTCTCGCGCATGAAGACTCCGCACATGCCCTGGTTCTCCGACCGCGCGGGGTCCACCGGTGACTCGCGTATACCGCCACCGACGATGTTGCCTTCCACGTAGGTCAACCGTGTCGGCACCCCAAACTCCTTGATTTCGCGGCTCAATAGCCCGGCCTGTACGTACCCCTCCCAACGCTTCGCCGCTGCCCTCGCGAGCATCAACGCATGGTTCGGGGCCATCGTGGTTCGCTACTCCTTCGATGTAGAGCGCTCTCATCTCCTTCTTCATGCCGGTTTATCCCGGCGCTCTGACCCTTCCAGGTCGGGCCCCGGCGCCAAGCTTGTCTGCGGGCTCACACACCCAAGAAACGATCGACGTCGACAGGCGACCCGACCCCATTTTCACGCCTGCGAGGCGTCCCCCGGAGGGATATCGAGCTTGTCTCACATGAGTCGGTAGATAAGGAGCTGTCGTCCGGGTCCGCTCAAGGTTCCGTAAGGAACCGCGACATCGTGAGATCGCCTGTCACACGGCCGGGCGGTCGGCGCTGATGTAGGTGAGTGCGCCTGATTGGTGTTCGGTGTTGATGGTCAAGCCAGCGTCAGCCAGCCAGCGTCGCACGTCAGCCAGCGAGGCCGAGGGACCGAAAATCCCGGCCCGCCTGCCGAAAGCCATGAACACGTCAGTGCGCCGCAGTCGACCGCCGATAGCGACGTCTGCGACTAGACGGCCGCCAGGGCGCAGGCACCGCGCCATCTCAGTCACCGCGGCGGCTGGATTGGGTAGACAATGGAGCCCGCTAAAGCACACGACGAGGTCAAATTCATCGTCGTCGAACGGCATGTGCTCGATGTTGCACTGAACGAACTCGACCGTGGCGTTGCACTGCGAACGGACGTGGCGGCGTGCGCGCTGCAGCATTGTCGGTGAGATGTCCGCCGCGACGTAGCGGACATGCTGGCCGGGCCGCAGTCTGCGCAAAGTGACGCCGCCACCGCATGGAACATCCAGAATCGCTGATCTGTCGGGCATCTCGCCGACGACATCCATGGCGTTGAACAGGTCGGCTGCGGAGGCACCAACGATCAGGCGAAGGTAGCCTGCGGCCACTCGTTCCTGTTGCATAGCCCAGTCGTAGAACGCCCCAACACTGGCGGCGAACAGCCGGTTGTTCCACGCTCCACCCATTGCCCACTCCTGTCAGCGAATGCGAATCGTCCAGTCGGCCTCGTGACGTGGCCATAGGTCGATGTGCACCACGGCACGCAGTGAAACGCTGCGAATTTGGTGCTGATCGTTATGATCTGGAAGTGGCTGTCGGGGCGCTTCCAAAAACATTCGGTAACGATGGCTCTGCACTGTGCTGGCTGTCGTTGGGCAGCACGATCTATCTCGGCCCACCGCTTGACATCAGTGCCCATGCACGGATGGTGGGAGCACTAATCATCGGGATAGCCGAACCGGTGACGATAACCACCGGCAGCGGTTC
>DATJBA010000452.1:0-40030 GCA_035515675.1 Mycobacterium sp. | reverse complement strand
TAGCAACCTCATCGGCCAAGGCCTGGACTCCATCCGGATGATGGCGCTGGCCGGTCGATGGCGGCGCCAGGGCATCGCCATCGATTTCGCCACGTTGGCCGCCACGCCGACGATCGAGGCCTGGGCCGAGCTGATAACCAGCGGCTCGCCGGCCCGGGGGCACTCCCCCGCGAGCGGGTGGGGTCCCCGCTCCGCAGGGGAGGACCCCCACCCGCTTGCGGCCGACAGCGCCGGCCAGCAAGCCGACGAACCGGCTCTGCCCACCGCCGACGCGCTCGGCGAACCTTTTCCGCTCGCCCCGATGCAGCACGCGATGTGGGTCGGCCGGCAGGACAACCAGCCGTTCGGCGGGGTGGCCGGGCATCTCTACGTCGAGTTCGACGGTGGCCCGATCGACCCCGACCGCCTGCGCGCGGCGGCCACCCGGGTGGCGCTTCGTCACCCGATGCTGCGAGTGCAGTTCCTGCCCGACGGCACGCAGCGCATCGCTGAGGCAGACGAATGCCAAGACTTCCCGGTCACCGTGGAGGACCTGCGCCACCTGGACGATGATTTCGTCGAGCGGCGGCTCGCCGCGATTCGCGACGCGAAATCGCACCAGCAGCTCGACGGTGCGGTGTTCGAACTCGCGTTGACGCCACTGCCCGGCCAGCGTTCGCGGCTGCACGTCGATTTGGACATGCAGGCCGCCGACGCGATGAGTTACCGCACCCTGATGTCCGACCTGGCTGCCCTCTATCTCGGTCGCGACCTGCCCGCATTGGGTTACACCTACCGCGAATACCGCCAGGCCATCGAGGCAGAGGAGGTGCAGTCGCAGCCGGCCCGCGAGGCCGACCGGGATTGGTGGGCGCAGCGCATCCCGCAGTTGCCGGACCCGCCGATGCCGCCATCGATCGGCGGCCGAGACTCACACAGGAGCACCCGTCGCTGGCACTGGCTGGATCCGGCGACGCGTGACGCGCTGTTCGCCCGCGCCCGAGCGCGTGGCATCACCCCGGCGATAGCGCTGGCCGCGGCGTTCGCCAATACGCTGGCGTGCTGGTCGACCACGTCGCGGTTTCTGCTGAACGTCCCGCTGTTCGGGCGCCGGGCGCGGCACCCCGAGGTTGACCTGCTGGTCGGCGACTTCACCTCCTCGCTGCTGCTCGACGTCGACCTGACCGGCGCAGACACCCCGGCGGCGCGGGCGCAGGTGGTGCAGGACGCCATGCGGACCGCCGCCGCGCATTCCGTGTACCCCGGCCTGTCGGTGCTGCGCGATCTCAGCCGCCATCGCGGCACCCAGGTGCTGGCGCCGGTGGTCTTCACCAGTGCGCTCGGGCTCGGGGAACTGTTCAGTAACGATGTCACCGAGCAGTTCGGCACCCCCGTATGGATCATTTCCCAGGGTCCCCAGGTGCTGCTCGACGCACAGGTCACCGAGTTCGACGGTGGCGTGCTGGTGAACTGGGATGTGCGCGATGGCGTCTTCGCGCCGGGCGTCATCGACGCCATGTTCGCCCACCACATCGACGAACTGCTCCAATTGGCCTCCGCCGACGACACCTGGAATGCGCCCTGCCCGTCGGCGCTGCCGGCCGCGCAGCGCGCGGTGCGTGACGCGGTCAACAGCGGCACCGCCGAGCCCAGCGGCGAAGCGCTGCACGACGGATTCTTCCGCCGAGCCGAGCAGCAGCCCGACGCGCCCGCGGTGTTTGCCAGTTTCGGTGACCTCAGCTACGCGCGGCTGCGTGATCAGGTACTGGCGGTGGCCGCGGCGTTGCATGCGGCCGGGATCGGCACCGGCGACACGGTCGCGGTGATGGGCCCGAAAACCGCCGAGCAGGTGCCGGCCCTGCTGGGGATCCTGGCCGCCGGTGCTGTCTACCTGCCGATCGGCGTCGACCAACCACGCGACCGCGCAGCGCGCATCCTGCAAACCGGTGAAGTGAGCCTGGCCCTGGTGTGCGGCGGGCAGCAGCTGTCGTTACCGGTGCCCGCGTGGGTGATTGCCGACGTGCTCCGCGACGCGCCGGCTGCCGCGGCTGGCTTTCGTCCCACGAGCACCGATCCTGGTCAGCTCGCGTACGTGTTGTTCACCTCGGGCTCGACCGGGGAGCCCAAGGGCGTCGAGATGACCCACGACGCCGCGATGAACACGGTGGAATTCATCACGCGCCACTTCGACGTCGGCGCCCCCGATCGCTGTCTGGCCCTGTCGACGCTGGAATGCGACATGTCGGTGCTGGACATCTTCGCGACGTTGCGGGCCGGTGGGGCGATCGTAGTGGTCGACGAAGCGCAGCGTCGCGATCCCGACGCCTGGGCCCGGCTGGTCGACACCCACAAGGTCACCGTGCTCAACTTCCTGCCGGGCTGGCTGGAGATGCTGGTCGAGGTCGGCCATGGGCGACTGTCGTCGCTGCGAGTGGTGCCCACCGGCGGCGACTGGGTGCGCCCCGGCCTGGCTCGCCGGCTGAAAGCACAGGCACCGAACATGCGCTTCGCCGGGCTGGGCGGCGCCACCGAAACCGCAGTTCACGCAACGATTTTCGAAGTCGGTGAGGATATGCCGGCGGATTGGACCGCGGTGCCCTACGGCAGGCCGTTCCCGAACATCTCCTGCCGGGTCGTCAACGACGCCGGCACCGACTGCCCTGACTGGGTAACCGGTGAGCTTTGGGTATCCGGACGCGGCATCGCTCGCGGCTACCGCGGACGCCGCGAACTGACCGCGGAGCAGTTTGTCTTCCACGATGGCCGGATCTGGTACCGCACCGGCGATCTGGCCCGCTACTGGCCAGACGGCACGTGCGAGTTCGTCGGCCGCGCCGATCACCGGATCAAGATCAGCGGGTATCGCGTCGAGCTCGGCGAGATCGAGAGTGCACTGCGACAGGTGCCCGGGGTGCGCGCGGCGGTGGGCGCCTTGCTGCCTGGGTCCGCAGGCGCAGATGTGCTGGCTGCGCAAGTCTGCGCCGACGATGCGGGGCTGACCACCGAGCGGATTCGCGACGTTCTCGTCGATCTCGTTCCCGCGCACATGATTCCGCGCCATGTATCGGTGGTAGAGCGCATCCCCTTCACCGCCGACGGCAAGATCGACCGGCGCGCCGTCGCCGGTCAGCTGGCGGTGGCAGTTTCCGGATCGGGCAACACCGGTTACCGGGCCCCGTCCACACCGCTGGAATCCGCTCTCACCGCGATCGTCGGCGAGCTGCTCGGCGCGGATAGCGGCATCGGCGTCGACGACGACTTCTTCGCGCTCGGCGGGGATTCGGTGCTGGCCACCCAAACGGTGGCCCGCATCCGCACCTGGCTGGACACCCCTGACGTGATGGTCGCCGACATCTTCGCCGCCCGAACCGTTTCGGCGCTTGCCAGGCAGCTTGCCGGCCGCGAGCACGACGGTGGGCGGCTTGATCAGGTTGCGCAGTTGTACCTGGAAGTTATCGGTATGGACCCGGACTCGCTTCTTTCGGCGATCGCCAAAAGTGAAGCAGCACAATGACACTCCCTAACCTGGCGAGTGCGCCGACCGCGTTTGCGCCCTGGATCAAGCTGGTTGCCGGGCGTGACGACGCACGACGCGCGGGCGCTACCGTGGTGTTCCCCCACGCCGGGGCGGCCGCGGCGAGCTATCGGACCTTGGCGGCGGCTATCGCCGCCGGCGGCAGCGACACCTTCATCCTGCAGTACCCGCAGCGCGCCGACCGGCTGCGCGATCCTGCCCCCGACACCGTGTATGACCTTGCTCGTGGGCTGTTCGAGGCCGGACCATGGGGTCGCGTCGCGCCGCTGCGGCTGTTCGGGCACAGCATGGGCGCCGTAGTCGCCTTCGAATTCGCCCGGATCGCCGAAGCGCATGGTGCGCAGGTGCAGAAGTTGTGGGTGTCGGCCGGTCCGGCACCGTGCGCCGTTGCCGGAATGCCGGAGTTGCCGACCAGCGACGACGGACTGCTCGCCGATATCGCCGACCTCGGCGGGACCGATCCCGGGCTGCTTGCCGACGAGGAGTTCGCCGAACTACTGACCACTGCGGCGCGCGCCGACTACCAGGCGTTCAATCGCTACGCCCCCAATCCCGACGTCCGCATTCGTGCCGACGTGCACGTACTGGGCGGGCGGGACGACCACCGCGTCGATGCCGACGCCTTACGTCGGTGGGAAAACCACACCGCGGGCACCTTCGAGCTGTCGTTTTACGACGGCGGCCACTTCTACGTCAACGAGCACATCGATGCCGTCGCCGCGCTGGTGAATGCTGATGTCTGACAGCCATTCCGGAGCTCCTGCTGACCCGGTCGTCGTGGTCGGCATGGCGATCGAGGCGCCCAGCGGTGTCGACACCGCCGACGGCTACTGGGAGTTGTTATCGGAGCAGCGGGAAGGGCTGGCCCCATTTCCCACCGACCGGGGCTGGCCGATCCGCGAACTGCTCGCCGGGTCTCGTCGGGATGGCTTCAAGCCGATACATGATTCCGGCGGATTCCTCACCGGCGCGACGACGTTCGATCCCGCGTTCTTCGGTATCTCACCGCGCGAGGCCATCGCGATGGACCCCCAGCAAAGGGTCGCGTTGCGGGTCTCGTGGCGCGCGCTGGAGAACAGCGGTATCAACCCCGACGACCTCGCCGGACACGACGTCGGTTGCTATGTCGGCGCTTCGGTCACCGGATACGGACCCGAGATGGCCGAGTTCTCCCACCACAGCGGTCATTTGATCACCGGGACCGCGCTGGGGGTGATCTCCGGCCGAATCGCGTACACGCTGGGGCTCGCCGGTCCTGCGCTGACCATCGACGCTTCGTGCGCGTCGGCGTTGGCGGCGTTTCATGTGGCAGTGCAGTCCGTGCGGTCCGGCGATTGCGATCTCGCGCTGACCGGCGGCGTTTGCGTGATGGGCTCGCCGGGCTTCTTCGTGGAGTTCTCTAAACAGCATGCGCTGTCCGACGACGGCCACTGCCGGCCCTTCACCGCACATGCCACCGGAACGGTGTGGGCGGAAGGCGCGGCGATGTTTGTGCTGCAACGCGAATCGGCCGCGCGGCGGGACGGCCGGCGGATTCTCGCCGAGGTCCGTGCCAGCGCGGTCAATCAGGACGGCCGAAGTGCCGGGCTGACCGCCCCCAGTGGCGCTGCGCAGAGCCGCCTGTTTCGGCGTGCCGTCGCCCAGGCGAACATTCGGCCCGAAGAGGTCGGAATGGTCGAGGGGCATGGCACCGGGACCCGGCTTGGTGACGGCACTGAATTGCGTTCCCTGTCAGAGACCTACGGAGATGCCGAACCCGGCAATGGCGCATTGCTCGGGTCGGTGAAGTCCAACGTGGGACACGCACAAGCCGCCGCCGGGGCGCTGGGACTTGCCAAGGTTCTGGTTTCGGCCGAACATGGCGCCGTCCCGCCCACATTGCATGCCGCCGAGGCCAGCCGTGAAATCGATTGGGAAAGGCAGGGATTGCGCTTGGCCCAGACCCTGACCCCGTGGCCCGCAAAAGACGGGCAGCGGGTTGCCGCGGCTTCCGCTTTCGGTATGAGTGGCACCAATGCGCATGTGATCGTTGCCATTCCAGAGGCGCCCGGGCAACCGGGGGCGGGTGCCGCCTGATGCTGGCTCATCCGTTGCCTGACGGCCGCATCCCGGTGCTGCTCAGCGCCCACGAGGAAGAGCTGATCGGCCAGGACGCCGCTGCGATCGGCAGTTACCTGCGGCGCGACCCTGAAGCTTCGGTGGCTTCAGTTGCTGCGACGTTGTTGCGCACCCGACGGGTGCGCCGCCACCGCGCGGTGGTGCGCGCGGCCGACGCAGGCGAACTGGCGGCAGGACTTGCCGCGCTGGCTGACGGCGGCGAGCATCCGCTGGTCGCCCGGTCTTCAGAAACGGCCGCGCCGCGGACCGCCTTCGTGTTTCCCGGCCAGGGCAACCAGTGGCCGTTAATGGGTGCCGACGCGTACCGGCAGCTTTCCGCGTATCGAGCTGAGGCCGACCGATGCGCGCAGGCGTTCACGGCGGCCGGGGAGTCGTCGCCGCTGGCGTATCTGCTCACTGGTCGCGAGCGCCAGTGGTCGCAGCTCGATATCCAAGCCGCGCAGTTCACCCACGCCGTCAGCGTGGCGCAGGTGTGGCGATCGTGCGGCATCCTTCCGGACATCACGGTGGGACACAGCCTCGGTGAGGTGGCCGCGGCTTATGTGGCGGGTAGCGTCGGGCTGGCCGACGCGGTCGCCGTGGTCGTAGCGCGGGCCGCGGTCGTCGAAGCGCTGGCGGGACCGTACGGCATGGCGGTGCTGGGTGTCGGCATCGGCGAAGCCGAGCGGTTGATCACCGAAACGCCTGGCTGGCTGGAGGTTTCGGTGGTCAACTCTCCTTCGTCGACCGTGGTGTCCGGTGACCGCGATGCCGTCGCCGGCATCGTGAAACTCGCCGAACAGGAGGGTCTGTTCGTCCGGGAGATCGACGTCGCATTCCCTGCGCACACCAGTGCGCTGGAATCTCTGCACGGCACTCTGGAGAAGCTGCTGCCGGCCGCTGAATTCATGGATACGCCGGTGGAATTCATCGGTTCGGCCCGAGGACACGCCGTTCTTCCTGGCACCGATTTCACCGACTACTGGTATGACAACCTGCGCAACACAGTACGATTCGATCGCGCGGTGTCCGCCGCGGCACAGCGTGGTGTCAGTGTATTCGTTGAGATGTCGGCGCACCCCTCGCTGGTACACGCGCTGACCGACCGGCTGGACGGGACGCTGGTCGTCGGCTCCGGGCGACGCGCTGAGCCCGTCGTGGGCCAACTCTCGGCCAACATCGCCGCCGCGGCAGTGGCCAACCCCGGTTACCGGTGGGCCGACGCGGTGGGGACGGTTGGCGGGCCCACGTTGCCCGGGTTCCCCAATGCGCCGATGCGTGCGCTACATCTTTGGGCCGCAGCAGAACCCCTGCGCGATGAACCCCCGGGCTCGGCCGTCACCATCGCGGTGGAGGAATGGGAACCGCGCGAAGCTTTGTCGACCGGGACTCGCCGCGCACCGGCCGCGATCGCCATTGTTGCGCCCACTGAGGGTCTCGCGGCCGAGTCGCAGTCGTTGATGCGGCAGCTGACCCGGCAGCTGACAGCGGCCCTCGGAAAGCACCGGGATTGCCAGCTGGTTCCCCCCGCCGACGCCGAGATCGCGGTGATGATCGCGCCGCCTCTGCGGCACCGCGACGTGACCGTCGCCGCCTCTCAGATCAGAAATGCGATCGGGTCCGGGCTGGACTACGCCGAGTCCGTCGGCCCGCGGTGCCGCCGTGTCTGTCTGATAACCGCCGGTGCCGAGTCTGTGGGGTCTGGCGAATGGTTGCCCGCGCAGGCGGCACTGGCCGTGATGCACCGCAGCGTCGGCTTTGAATTCCCCGACTGCACGTTCGCCCACCTGGATCTGCCCGGATGGTTCGTCAGCCCCGCCGACGCGCTCGCCTGCATCGATGCGCTATTGAACGAAAACGGCACTGAGGTGGCGTTGCGCGGCAGTGCTTCTGGATTGCGCCGCTACGTCAGGGCGCTGCGTGAGTGCGCTCAACTTCCGCCTCCGCGGCAGTTGGATACCGGCGCACTGGACAACGTGGTGATCACGGGCGGCAACGGCGGCATTGGCATGCGGTATGCCCGGTACTGCGTTGAGCAGGGCGCTCGCAGACTAATCCTGTTGAGCCGCAGGGGCATCAACCGGAATGTCCTTGACGAACTCATAGACGGCCGAGACGTCGAGGTGCATGCCCCGGCCTGCGACATCACCAACCCCAAGATGCTGTCGTCGGTCGCTTCCGAATATGCGGGCGACGGTGCGTCATTGCTGATCCACGCGGCCGGAGCAGCCAGGTTTGCCGCGCATGATCAGCTCACCGACTCCGACCTGGCGGCCATGTTCGGGGCCAAAGTGATTGGGCTGGCGCGGATGGTCGATATCTGGCCTATGCGCCAGGGTTTGCAGATCTTGCTGTGCTCATCGGTGTCCGGAGTGTGGGGTGGCCATGGGCATGCCGGGTATGCGGCATCCAATCGGATGCTTGACGTGCTCGCCAGTCAGTTGCGGGCCAACGGTCTCGACTGCACGTCGGTGCGATGGGGGTTGTGGCAGGGCACCGGGATCGCCGGTGTCGATGAGATCGAACGGGTCGAACGGTCCGGATTGGTAGCGATGGTTCCCCACGCGGCGGTCCGCGCCAGCCTGCGTCACTACGCCAGTGACCCGCTGATCTTCGCCGCCAACTTCGGCCGGCTACGGGTTTTCTTCGGAAGTCAGGGTGCTGCAATGTCATTCGCAGCCCCGACGCACGATCAGATCGCAGATAATGAAACCTCAGGCGAGAAAACGGTCACCGAGGTAGTGCGCGCCGAACTGGCAGCGGCATTGAGGCTCGCGGGTCCCGCGTCGGTAGACCTGGGCGCGGCCCTGATCGACCTCGGTGTGGATTCGCTGCTGGCGCTGGATCTACGCAAGCGGCTGCGACGCGGCATCGGCCGCTCGGTTCCGTTGGCCAGGTTGCTCGGCGGCATCACCGGCCTTGAACTGATCGGTGAACTGCAGCCGGACCCGCAATCTCGAGCGACTGAGGCGCCCGCCGACAGACCGCTGGAAAGGTTGGACCTCGCATGACTGACACAGCGGGCGTTGGTGCCCGCCTCGACGAAGAGCGCCTGCAGCTGTTGCGCCGCAAGATTGCCGAACGCGGCCTCGCCCGGCCGTCCGCTGCGGCGGGCCTGGCGGTAGATGAGGCGTCGGGGGCACTTCCGGAAATGTCCGACGGCCAGCGCCGGATGTGGTTCGTGCAGTCGGTCGACCCGGACAGCGCGCTGCTCAATGTCTGTGTCTCCTATCGCCTCACCGGCAGCGTCGACGTCGCACGGTTGCGTCGGGCGGTCGATGCCGTCGCCGCGCGGCACTTCATTCTGCGCACGACCTATCAGGTCGACAGCGATGGCGACCCGCAACCGGTCGTCCATGACGATCTGCGGCCCGGCTGGGCAGAACACGACCTGTCCGGGCTGGCCGAGCAGGCTAGGCGGTTGCGGCTGGAAGTGCTGGCGCAGCGGGATTTCCGGCGTCCGTTCGATCTGGCCAACGAGTCGCCACTGCGGATCACGGTGGTGCGGGTGGGTGCCGAGCAGCTGATCCTGCTGCTCGCCGCCCATCACGTCGCCTGGGACGACGGGTCGTGGGAGCCGTTTTTCACCGATCTGACTCGTGCCTACACCGATCCGGACGCTGTAGCCAGCACGCCGTTATCGGTAGCGCCCGGGTCTGGCGGGGCGGCAAACCTCGAGGAAGACCTGGCTTACTGGCGGTCTTTGGTTACGGATTTTCCTGAGCCGCTTGAACTTCCGGGCCCCCACGGTTCGGTGGTACCGAGCACCTATCGCTCGCAGCGCGCCACGGCGCGGTTGTCGGCGGGCATCGTTGAGCGCGTGGCGGCGTTGGCCCGGGAGACCGGCGCCACCCCGTACATGGTGTTGATGGCCGCATTCGGTGCGCTGGTGCACCGCTACACTCACTCCACCGACTTCCTGATCGCGGCCCCGGTGTGCAATCGGGGCCCGGGAACCGAAAACGCGATCGGCTACTACGGCAACACCGTGGTGATGCGAATGCTGCCGAAGCCGCGCCAGACGTTCCGGGAGCTGGTCGGCCAGACTCGCGACAGCGCAATGGGCGCCTTTGCCCACTCGCGCGCCGACCTGGAATGGCTGGTACGCGAATTCAACCCGGACCGTCGGTACGGCGCCGAGCGGATGACCCGGGTCAGCTTCGGATTACGCGAGCCCGATGGCGGCGGCTTCTGCCCGCCCGGGGTGAGATGCCAGCGCGGCGAGCTGCGTGGTCACTTCAGCCAGCTCCCGCTGAGTCTCATGGTCGAACTGACCGGTACGACAGGCCGGCCTGGCGATGCACTGGTGGAAGCCGAGTACCTGGTCGAGGTGCTGGATCGGCCACTGGTGGAGCAACTGCTCGAGCACTACACGGTCCTGCTGGACAGCATGCTAGCCGGCCCCGACACCGCGCTGTCGGCATGCGTGCTGATGGGTGACGCCGACGCTGACTGGCTGCGCCGGGTTTCTGCCGGTGAGGAGTTCGCGACGCCGCCCGCCACGCTGCCCGGGTTAGTAACCAAGCGCGCGGCGCTGTCTCCGGATGCCGTCGCTGTGGTGTACGAGGGCCGGCAGTACAGCTACCGCGAGATCAACGAGGAAGCAAATCGACTGGCGCACTGGCTGATCGAACAGGGTATCGGCACCGAGGACCGGGTTGCGGTGCTGCTCGACAAGTCACCCGAACTGGTCACCACGGCGCTGGGCATCCTCAAGGCCGGAGCGGTATACCTGCCTGTCGATCCCACCTATCCCGACGATCGGCTGGCGTTCATCCTCGGGGATGCGGAGGCCAAATTGGTGCTGCGCGAACCGGTTACCGGTTTGGCGCAGTACCCGTCCGCCGACCCGGCGGCCGACGAGTTGGTGCGGCCGCTGCGCCCGGACAACACCGCCTACCTGATCTACACCTCGGGTTCGACCGGGCTGCCCAAAGGTGTTCCGGTCCCGCACGCACCGACCGCCGAGTACTTCGCGTGGTTCGGCGACGAGTACCGGGTCGACGAAACCGACCGGCTGCTGCAGGTGGCTTCGCCCAGCTTCGACGTGTCCATCGGCGAAATCTTCGGCACGTTGATTTGCGGTGCACGGCTGGTGATTCCGCGGCCAGACGGGCTGCGCGACATCGGATACCTGACCGATCTGCTGCGCCGCGAAGGTATCACGTCGATGCATTTCGTGCCGTCGCTGCTCGGGCTGTTCCTGTCGCTGCCCGGCGTCAACCAGTGGCGCACTCTGCGTCGGGTACCCATCGGCGGGGAGGCGTTGCCCGGCGAGATCGCCGACAAGTTTCACGCCACCTTCGACGCGTTGCTGTACAACTTCTACGGGCCCACCGAGACCGTGGTCAACGCCACCAGCTACCAAGTGGAGGGCACCCAGGGCACTCGGGTGGTGCCGATCGGCCGGCCCAAGATCAACACGCAAGTGCATCTGCTCGACGGCGCACTGCAGCCGGTACCGGTCGGGGTGATCGGCGAAATCTACATCGGCGGAACGCATGTCGCGCGCGGCTACCATCGTCGGCCAGGGTTGACGGCAGAACGTTTCGTCGCCGACCCGTTCACCCCGGGCGGACGGTTATACCGGTCCGGCGACCTGGCGCGGCGCAACGTCGACGGAGATATCGAATTCGTCGGCCGCGCCGACGAACAGGTGAAGATCCGCGGCTTCCGCATCGAGCTGGACGAAGTCGCCGCCGCCATCTCGGTCGACCCCAGCGTCGGGCAGGCGGTCGTGGTGGCTGCGGACCTGCCACAGCTGGGCAAGAGTCTGGTGGGGTATGTGACGCCCAGTGGCCCTGACCCGGTCGACGTCGAGCGCATCCGGGCCCGGGTGGCTGCGGCGTTACCGGTATACATGGCACTGGCGGCCTATGTGGTGCTCGATGAGATTCCGATCACCGCGCACGGCAAGATCGACCGCGCCGCATTGCCACAGCCACAGATCGCGGCCCGCACCGAATACCGCGACCCCACGACCGCGTCCGAACGGCGGATCGCAGCACTGTTTACCGCGTTGCTCGGCCACGAGCGGGTGGGTGTGGACGACTCGTTCTTCGATCTGGGCGGGCACTCGCTGGTGGCCACCAAGCTGGTCGCCGCGATCCGCACCGATTGTGGTGTCGAACTTGACATCCGGGATGTATTTGAGCTGGCGACGGTTGGCCGGCTGGCCGAACGGCTCGACCACCAACGCTGCGGCGAATTTGCGCCATCGCGGCCCAAGCTGATCGCGACCGCCCATGACGAACCGTCCCCCGCAAGCGGGTGGGGTCCCCGCTCCGCAGGGGAGTACCCCCAGCCGCTGTCGGCCTCGCAGTTGCGCAGCTGGTTCGCCTTCCGGGTTGAGGGCCCCAGCCCGGTCAACAACATCCCATTCACCGCGAGGCTCACCGGACCGTGGGACGTGGAGGCGCTAATCATCGCAGTCGGCGACGTCGTCGCCCGGCACGAAATCCTGCGCACCACCTACGTTGAAATCGACGGCGTTCCATATCAAGTGGTCAATCCGGTCGCGGAGCTCCCAGTACGCCGGGCCACCGGTGACGGTGAGGTTTGGCTGAAGGAGCAGCTCGACGCTGAGCGTCGACACTGCTTCGAGCTGGACCGCGACTGGCCGATCCGGGTCGCCGTGCTGCGAAGCGGTGACGAGCACGTGCTGTCGCTGATGGTGCACCACATCGCTGCCGACCACTGGTCGGCCGGAGTGCTGTTCGCCGACGTGATAGCCGCCTATCGGGCCCGGCGCGCCGGCAAAGCCCCGTCCTGGGCGCCGCTCTGCGTGCAGTACGCCGATTACGCGGCCTGGCAGGGCGCGTTTTTGGGGACGCCCCCCGGCACGGAGACAGGCACAGGGTCCGCAATCGCAAGCGCGCAACGGGACTACTGGGATCACCAGCTGGCCGGACTGCCCGAGGACACCGGCCTGCGGCCGGATTTCCCGCGCCAGCCGGTGCCCAGCGGAGACGGTGACGCGGTCGAGTTCCGTATCGACTCGGCCACTCGCGCCAAGCTCGCCGAGCTGAGCCGCGAGCTGGGCATCACCGAGTTCATGCTGCTGCAGGCCGCCGTGGCGGTGCTGCTGCACAAGGCCGGTGGCGGTGTGGACATTCCGCTGGGGACGCCGGTGGCCGGTCGCACCGAACCCGAATTGGACCAATTGATTGGCTTTTTCGTCAACATCCTGGTGCTGCGCAACGACTTGAGCGGCAACCCGACGCTGCGTGAAGTGCTCGGCCGGGCCCGGGAGATGGCGCTGGCCGCCTACGCCCACTCCGATTTGCCGTTCGACCGGGTGGTCGACAGCATCAGCCCGGTGCGGTCGCTGGCGCGCAACCCGTTGTTCCAGGTCGTGGTGCACGTCCGCGACCAGTTGCCCGCCGCGCGGGTCATCGATTCGGCGCCACACGACTCGACGCAGGACACGGTGTGCACCGCGCTGGAGCCCACCTTCGACATGGCGCAGGCCGATCTGAGCTTCAATTTCTTCGGCACCGACGCCGCCCCAGGCTCTTCAGACGCCGGCTACCGCGGCAGTGTCGTCTACCGTACCGAGCTTTACCGCAGGACGACCGTCGAACGGTTGGCCGGCTGGCTGACCCGGGTGGTTAAAGAGTTTGCTACCAACATCGATCAGACTTTGCGAGACGTCCAGTTGACCGACGCGGACGAACAGCAGCGCATCCTGGGTGACTGGAGCCGAGGTGATGAGCCGGGGCCCGGCCGCCCGCGTACCATCCCGGAATTGCTGGAGCCCAGCCGGCAATGGGGAGCGGACCGGATCGCCGTGCGCTGTGGCGACGAGCAGATCGATTACCCTGCGCTGCACCGACGTTCAGACAACCTGGCGGTGCTGCTCGCCGATCACGGCGTGCGGCCGGGATCGCTGGTCGGCCTGTCGACGCGGCGCGGCATCGACCTGGTGGTGGCGCTGGTGGGCATCATGAAGGCCGGCGCCGGTTACTTCCCGATCGATCCCGGTTATCCGTTGGCGCGCAAGCAATTCATGCTCGACGACGTCGAGCCGCAGGTCGTCGTCGTTAGCTCAGAAGCCGCCGCCGGCATGCCGGACCGTGCGGGGGTGACACTGATTTCGCTGGACGACCCGGCAGTGCGGGCCGCGATGGACGACATTGATGCGCCCGGACGCCGGTTACCCACACCGCATCCCGACGACCCGATGTATCTGGTGTTCACGTCCGGGTCCACCGGCGCACCCAAGGGGGTGCTGGGCACCCATCGGGCCATGACGACACGGCTGGACTGGCAGCTGCTGCATTATCCGGTACCCGGTAATGACATCCGGCTGGCCCAGGCGTCCATGACGTTCCTGGAGGGCAGCATGGAGACGTTGGCGGGCCTGGCCGCCGGTGCCACGACGATCCTGGCCGACGACGCCGAGCACCGCGACTCCGAAGCGCTGGCAGCGCTGGTGCAACGCCATTCGGTGGTTCAGGTGACCGCGGTGGCCAGCCTGGTCTCGGCACTGATCGGTTTACCGTCCGCGGTGGCTGCGTTGCAGTCGCTGACCCGGCTGGTCTGCAGTGGCGAGCCGTTGACCGCGTCGTTGCTACAGCGGTTGGTGGGCACCTGTGGCGAGCCCGACGGTCTCGAGCTGCTGAACAATTTCGGCGCCACCGAGACCTCGGGCGGGCTGGTCCGCGGGCCGCTGAGGCCGCCGGTTCCGTTGCTGGGCAAACCGACGGTGGATTCGCAGGTGTACCTGCTCGATGAGGGATTGCGGCCGGTGCCCGTCGGTGTGATCGGTGAGTTGTATTACGCCGGTGGCCAGCTGGCCCGAGGCTACTGGAAGCGACCCGGCCTGACGGCGTCGCGGTTTGTGGCCAACCCGTATGCCAGCGAGCCCGGCGCGCGGTTCTACCGCAGCGGCGACCGCGCCCGATGGACCGAAGACGGCCGGTTGGAGTTCGTCGGCCGCGCCGACCATCAGGTGAAGGTGCGCGGATTCCGCGTCGAGCTCGGCGAGGTAGAGGCCGCGCTGACAGCGGCCGACGGCGTCGCCGCAGCCGCGGCCCGGACCTGGGAGGTGCAGGGCAGCACAACGCTGGCCGGATATGTTGTGCCGCAACAGCCGATCACCGATGAGGCCGAGAAGTCGGCGTTCGCAGGGTCGGTGCGCGCCGCAGTCGCCACGACGCTGCCCGGCTACATGATGCCGTCATCGCTGACGGTGCTGGACGCGCTTCCCAAGACCGAGTCGGGCAAGCTGAACCGGCCCGCGCTACCGCGGCCGGCGGTCAGCACGAGCGGCCAGACCGAACCACCGCGTACCGACACCGAACGTGCGCTGGCCACGGTGTTCGCCGAACTATTGGCGACCTCCGAAGTTGGGTGCTTCGACGACTTCTTCGCCCTCGGCGGCGACAGCATCCTGTCGGTGCAGCTGGCCGCCCGGGCACGGGCAGCCGGCCTGGCGGTCAACCCGCGCATGGTGTTCGAAAACCCGACCGTGCAGCAGTTGGCCGCGGCTTTGGACTCGCTCGACGACGCAAAGACACAAACCAACCAAGCCGACACCAGCTTCGAGCCGATGAGCACCTCCGGACTATCGGCTACGGATCTGGCTGCCGTGACACGGCTTTGGTCGACCTCGCGAGACGGTACGCCATGACAGCGACCGAAACCGGCTCCGGCCCGGCCATCGCGCCCGACATCGAGGACGTGATGGCGCTGAGCCCTCTGCAGGAGGGCTTGTACTCGCTGACCACACTGGCCGAATTCACCGAAGACGAACCGGCCGAGGACCCATACGTGATCGGGATGGCCGCCGACATCTCCGGCGCTCTGGACGTCACGCTGTTACGTGACTGTGCGGCAAAGATGTTGGCACGCCACCCGAACCTGCGGGCCAGCTTCTTCAGCCGGGGGATTGCGCGCCCGGTGCAGATCGTGCCGTCACAGGTCGAGCTGCCGTGGCGACACGTCACCGCCGCGTCCGCCGATGTCGAGACGCTGGAGGCCGACGAACGCCGACGGCCGTTTGATTTCGAACGCACACCGGCGATCCGCTTCTTGCTCATCGAATTGCCCAGCGCTCAATGGCGTTTGGTGATCACCGCGCATCACATCGTGATCGACGGTTGGTCGCTGCCGGTGTTCGCCGGTGAGCTGATCGGGTTGTACCGGGCAGGCGGAGATCTCGCTGCGTTGCCAGCCGCGCCGCGGCCGTACCGGGACTACATCGGCTGGCTGGCAAACCGCGATCATGCTAGGAGCCAACAGGTTTGGCGTCAGCACTTGGCCGGGTTGACCGGCCCGACCCTGCTGTCGCCGGCCCTGGGCGGCATCGAGTCGGGCGAAACCAATCTTGCTCGGCGCACCGAACTGCGAATGGACGCCGACGCCACCGCGCGGCTGATCGACGGTGCCCGATCCCGCGGCATCACCGTCAACGCCCTGATGCAAATGGCCTGGGCGCTGCTGTTGTCGCGGCTGACCGACTGCAGCGACGTGGTATTCGGGGTCACCGTGTCCGGCCGGCCGGCCGAGCTGGCCGGCGTCGAGACCATGATCGGCTTGTTCATCAACACCGTGCCGCTCCGCGTGCAGCTCGACGAGGCCGCCGGCGTCGCTGACCAGTGCCGCACCGTGCAACGTAATGCCGCGATGCTGCGCGAGCACAGCTACCTCGGACATGCGCAGCTGCGGGCGCTCGGCGGTGTCGGCGAGATGTTTGACACGCTGCTGGTGTATGAGAACTTCCCAATGGGTGGACTGGTTGGCGGCGGCGAATTAACCCCTGCCGGCGTGACCTTCCGGCCGGCCGGTTTGGAGAGCCTGTCCCATTTTCCGGTGACGCTCGCTGCCCATCTGGCCGACGGTGAACTGGTCGTGCTGATGGAAGTCACCGACGGCGCGCTGGGCGACACGACCGCTGCGACGCTGGGCCGCCGGGTGCTGGCCACCGCCGAGCGACTGCCGCAGCTGTGGGACCGTCCGCTGCGTGAGGTCGGTGTCCTGCTCGACGATGAGGCGGCACCACTGCGAGCCGCGGGCGTGCCGACGCCGCCGACGCCGCTCGGCATCCCCGCTCGGTTCGCCGCAATCGTGGCGGCGATGCCCGACAACCCCGCGGTAAGCTGGACGGGCGGCACCCTGAGCTACCGCGAGCTCGACGCTCTGGTCGACAGACTGGCCGCCACGCTCGCCGCTCGCGGGGCCGCACCCGAAACCCCGGTCGCGATAAGGCTTTCCCGTGGCGCGGAGTACATCATCGCGATGCTCGCTGTGCTCAAGGCTGGCGCCATGTGCGTGCCGGTAGAGCCGGGGATGCCCCGGGAACGGGTGGATTCGATTCTGCGCCAAAGCGGGGCCTCGATCGTCATCGACGAGGAGCTGTTCAATGCGTCGGAAGACGAGCCAGATGCGGCCAGTGACTGCCACCAGGTCGACGTCGCACCGCAGCAGGCGGCCTATGTGGTCTTCACCTCCGGTACAACGGGAGAACCCAAGGGCGTCATCGGAACTCACGCCGCGTTGGGCGCCTACGCCGATGACCATCTGGACGGCGTGCTGCGGCCTGCGGCCACCCGGCTGGGTCGTCCGCTGCGCATCGCACACGCTTGGTCGTTCGCATTCGATGCCGCCTGGCAGCCGTTGGTCGCGCTGCTCGACGGACATGCCGTGCACGTCGTCGATGAGCAGACCCAGACCGACGCCGAGGCACTGGTCCGGGTCATCGGCGAGCACCGCCTCGACATGATCGACACCACTCCTTCGATGTTTGCCCAACTGAAGGCGTTCGGTTTGCTAACGAAGGTGCCCCTGACGGTGTTGGCACTTGGCGGCGAAGCCGTTGGCAGCTCCGCATGGGCCATGATCCGCGCCGAATGCAACTGCACGCCGATGATGGCCTACAACTGCTACGGCCCCACCGAGACCACGGTCGAGGCGGTGGTGGCCGCCATCGCCGAGCACGACGAGCCGTCGATCGGGCGGCCGACCCGTCACACTGGCGGCTACGTACTGGATTCACGGCTGCGTCCGGTGGCGTGCGGGGTGATCGGCGAGCTGTATCTGGGCGGCGCCCAGCTAGCGCGCGGCTACCTGGGCCGTGCGGCGGAGACCGCCGCACGGTTCGTCGCCGACCCGTTCGCGACCGGTGAGCGGATGTACCGCACTGGCGACCTGGTGCGTCGCCGGTCCGACGACTCGCTGCAGTACGTCGGGCGTGCCGATGCCCAGGTCAAGATCCGCGGCCATCGCGTCGAGCCCGGCGAAATCGCCGCCGCGCTCGAATCACATCCCGCGGTCCGCCACGCCGGTGTCCTGGCGCGCCAGCGTCAGGGGGTTCCGCGGCTGACCGCCTACGTGGCGGCAACCCACGCGTCGGGACAGCACCCGACGGCGGCCGAGCTGCGTGGCATGCTCAGCTCCCGGCTGCCGCGTTACATGATCCCGCAACGCATCGTCATGGTCGACGAAATCCCGCTGACACCCAACGGCAAGCTGGACGAAATCGCTCTGGCTGCAGCTGATTCCGCTGACACGGGCTCGGTGGAATCCGAACCGGAAACCGCCACGGAATCCACATTGGCCGAACTGCTCGCAGTGATCCTTCAGCAACCACGGGTCGACGTCACCGCGGATTTCCTGCAACTGGGCCTGGACAGCATCATGGCGCTGTCGGTGGTGCAGGCGGCGCGGGCGCGGGGAGTGGTGTTGCGTGCCAGGCTCATCCTGGAGTGCGCCAATGTTCGCGAACTCGCCGAGGCGATCGACGCTGAGGCCGCGGGTCCGGCCCTGGACACCGAGGACACCACCGGCCCAATTCCGTTGCTACCCAATGCCCGCTGGCTTTACGAACACGGCGAACCCCGCAGGCTGGCGCAGACCGAAGCCATCCGACTGCCCGACACCGTCAGCCGCGAGCAGCTGCACGCCGCGCTGGCCGGCATCGTCGACGGCCACGAAGTGCTCCGCACTCGGCTGGACCGCGCCACCATGACGCTGGTCGGCGGCCCACCGGCCGAGATACTCACCGAGGTCTTACTGCAGAGCGAGGCGGCCGACGACCTGGCCGCGGCGGTCGCTGCGCACGGCGCACAAGCCGTCGACAGCCTCGACCCGGAAAGGGGACCGTTATTGGCGGCGGTGTGGCTGCGGCCCCCGACGGAGCAAAGTGTGTTGCTGCTGACCGCACACGTCCTGGCAATGGACCCGGCGTCGTGGCAGGTGGTGCTCGGCGAACTGGGCACGGCCCTACAGGCGCTGGCCGGCGGCCATCCGCCCGCCGCGATTCGCGAGCACACCGGTTATCGGCGTTGGGCCGCGGCGCTCACCCAGCGCGCCAACAAGCTGGACACGGTGGGGTTCTGGCGCGCTCAGCTCGACGGCGACGACCCCAACCTCGGGGCGCGACGGATCGATGCTGACCATGACCGGGCCAGCGATTTGACTGTCCGCACCGCAATCGTCGACGCCGAGATCACCGGCCGGCTGCTGGGTTCGGGTGTATCGATTTTCAACGTGCTGGTGGCCGCGGCGTCGGCGACGGTGACGCGCTGGCGGCAGGCGCGCGGTCAGCCCACGCCGCCGCCACTGCTGGCGCTGGAGACCCACGGCCGCGCTGACACGCTGCTTCAAAGCCCGGAAACTATCGACACCAGCGACACGGTGGGACTGCTGAGCTCCATCTACCCGCTGCGGGTGGACTCGGCCGACCCGCGACGCGTCGGGGAGCAGCTGTCGGCTATCCCCGGCGATGGCATTGACTATGGGCTGCTGCGCTACCTGCGAACCGACACCGCCGAACAGCTTGTCGGACCACCCGGACCGCAGCTGCTGTTGAACTATCTCGGCCGCGCCGACATCGGCGGCGCCGGCCTGCGGCTAGACCGTGAGCTGCTTTCCGGACTCTCACCGCTGCCCGAGCCTGATCTGGCCGTGCGCCACGAGCTCACCATCTTGGCCACCGTGCTGACCTTGGGTGAACAACGGGTCCTGGCCACCCAGTGGCGGGCGCTGCCCGACATTCTCGATGACGCAGATATCACTGCGCTGCAAGAACTCTGGACCGACACTCTTCGGGAGGCGGCGAGATGAGCACACTTGCGGTCCTGGGTGCAGGAGCCAAGGCGGTGGCCGTCGCAGCCAAGGCATCGGTGTTGCGCGAAATGGGCGTCGAGGTCCCCGATGTGATTGCGGTCGAACGCACCGGGGTCGGGGCCAACTGGCAGGCCAGCGGCGGCTGGACCGACGGGGCGCACCGGCTGGGCACCAGCCCGGAAAAAGATGTCGGGTTCCCCTACCGGTCGGGGCTCGTGCCGCGCCGCAATGCCGAACTCGACGAGCGGATGACCCGCTACAGCTGGCAGTCCTACCTGATTGCCACCGCGTCGTTCGCCGAATGGATCGACCGCGGCAGACCGGCGCCGACCCATCGCCGGTGGAGCCAGTACCTGGGCTGGGTCGCCGACCACGTCGCCCTGCAGGTGGTGCACGGCGAGGTCGACGGGCTGGCCGTCACCGGCGACCGTTGGGCGCTGCGCACCCACGAGACCACCGTGCATGCCGACGCCTTGATGATCACCGGGCCCGGCCAGGCCGAAAAGTCGCTGCTGCCCGGCAATCCGCGCATGCTCTCCATCGCCCAGTTCTGGGACCGCGCCGCGGGCCGCGACCGGATCAGCGCCGAGCGGGTGGCGGTGATCGGCGGCGGCGAGACAGCCGCGTCGATGCTCAACGAACTTTTCCGGCACCGAGTTTCGACCATTACCGTCATCTCCCCGCAGGTGACGCTGTTCACCCGCGGCGAGGGCTTCTTCGAGAACTCGCTGTTCTCCGACCCCACCGGCTGGGCCGCCTTGACGCTGGACGAACGCCGCGACGCGCTGGCCCGTACCGACCGCGGAGTGTTCTCGGCAAACGTGCAGGAAGCGCTGCTGGCCGATGACCGCATTCACCATCTGCGTGGCCGGGTCGCTCACGCAGTGGGCAGGCAGGGGCAGATCCGGTTGACGCTGTCCACCAACCGGGGCAGCGAGAACTTCGAGACGGTGCATGGTTTCGACCTGGTGATCGACGGCTCCGGCGCCGACCCGCTCTGGTTCACCTCGTTGTTCAGCCAGGACGCGCTCGACCTGCTCGAACTCGGCCTGGGCGGACCGCTGACCGCCGAGAGCCTGCAGCAAGCGATCGGCTACGACCTGGCCGTCACCGACATCACACCCAAGTTGTTCCTGCCGAACCTGTCCGGACTCACCCAGGGGCCCGGGTTTCCCAACCTGAGCTGCCTCGGATCGCTGTCCGACCGGGTGCTCGGAGCCAGCATCCCCGCGCAACGATCCGCGGCAGGTCCGTCGCGTTCGTCCAACGAGCCCATGATGAGGAGAAGCGATGAGCACCAATCCCTTCGATGATGACAGCGGCACCTTCTTCGTGCTGGTTAACGACGAGGAGCAGCACAGCCTGTGGCCGGCCTTCGCCGAGATCCCGGCCGGCTGGCGTGTGGTGTACGGCGGAGCAAGCCGCACATCGTGCCTGGACTACGTCGAACAGAACTGGACTGACATGCGGCCGAAGAGCCTGCGTGAGGCGATGGCCAGGGACTGACCGACCGGCCCTGACGTCTTGGCCGCGCCGCCGGCGGGGCCGAAATTCTGGGCTGCCACACAGCTGCGGCACAGATTGATCAATGCATGGCCCGCGTAGTCTTAGTTGTAACGTAACCGGGCTGAGACACACAACATCAGTCACAAAGTGCACAATTACACCATCTACACCATGCAAGGGCGTGGACGGCATCGAAATTTTGTGACAGCCCGTCACAGTCCATGCGAATCGGAGGGGGAGGACCCGACCGTGAGAATGACCACGAAATTCGTCGCCACAAATGTGGCAGCCCTGGGCGCTATTGGCGCCGCAGCCGTCGGCGTGACGTCCATCGCATCTGTTCCAGCTGGTAGCCCGGCTCAGGTGCAACTGGCTGCGGTCGGCGCGCCCTTGCCACAGGACCCGCCGCCGGCGCAAAATCTGCCGACCGCCGACCAGCTGACCAGCATCCTTACCAACCTCGCCGATCCTGGCGTGTCGTACACGAATAAGACCGGTCTGGTCGAAGGCGGCATCAGTTCGGGCGAGGGTCACCTGGTCGACCACGAGCTGAGAAAGGCCTACCGGGACGGGGAGCTTCCGTTGTCGTTCAACGTCTCGAATATCCAGCCGGCCGGTTCAAATGCGGCCAGCGCGGACGTGGCCATCTCGGGTCCGAAGCTCTCGGCACCGGTCACGAAGAATGTCACGTTCATCAATCAAGGTGGCTGGGTGCTGTCGCACGACTCCGCGACGGAGCTGGTCCAGGCAGCCACGGCGCACTGACGCCGACCGGGTGACCTAGCCGCGCTTATTTGTTTAAGGCGCTCAGGTCGATCTTGGCGATGCGCTGCGGGTCGGCCAGCACGTCGATCGCTGCGACCCGTCCGTCGCGCACCACGAACCCCATGATCGCCGTTGGCCGGCCGGTGACGAAGATGACCGCGCCGGCGGCACCGTTGACGGTAGCGGCGCGCACCTCGCGCTCGGACGCCGCGTAGCTGCGGGCCAGCTTGGCTACCGGGGACGCACCCTCGGCGCGGAACCCGGCAGCGCCCGGGCCGAAGTCCCCGCGCAACACCACGTCGGGATCCAGCACCGATACCAGGCGGTCGAAGTCGCCGCTGCGCCCCGCCGCGAAGAACGCGTCGACGGCCTCGCGTTGCGCGGCGATGTCGCCGTCGGGAGCCGGATCGGCCTGCTCGATGCGCCGGCGCGCCCGGCTGGCCAACTTGCGGGTCGCCTCTGGCGTCCGCTCGACGATGGGTGCGATCTGGTCGAACGGGACGGCGAATACGTCGTGCAGCACGAACGCCAGGCGCTCTGCCGGCGGCAACGTATCCAGCACCACGAACAACGCCAGCCCCACCGCGTCAGCCAGCATCGCCCGGTGTTCGGGATCGAATTCCCCTTCCGCATCCACGATCGGATCCGGCAGACGCGCGACCAGCTCTTCCCGACCCCGGGCGTGGCGGTCGCGCAGCATGTTCAGGCAGATGCGAGCTACCACGGTGGTCAACCAGGCGTCGAGATTGCCGATAGTGTCTGCGCTCGGTGAGGCTGATGCACTGCCGCGCAGCCGCAGCCACGCTTCCTGCACGGCGTCCTGAGCGTCATCGATCGAGCCCAGCATGCGGTAAGCGACGGCGCCCAGCTGTGGCCGGGCCGCCTCGAACCGCGCCGTCAATGACGCATCCACTGTCACGTGCCACCGGCATCCGGGTTGGTCTCGGGCAGGGCGCATACCCGATTGCCGGAAAAGCCGGACGACCCGATGCCGAGTGCGACGTTGAAGCGGGCACGAAGATTGGCCAGCGTGATGATGTGGGTGAGTCCGACGAGGTGAGCGGTGTCGAAGTGGGCGCGCAGCGCATCGAAAAGCTGGTCTGTCACCTCAACCGGGGTGCGGCTGATCGCAGTGGCGTACTCGAGGATTAGCTTGTCGACATCGGAGAAGCACGAGGCGTTCTGATAATCGGCCATCGCCAGCAGCTCTTCGTCAGTGATCCCCCACTCGCGAGCGATCTGTGAACCGAGGTCGATACAGTACTCGCAGCGTACCGTCGTCGCCGACTTCAGCTCGGCCAGCGCGCGGTGACGGGGACTGAGAATGTCCAGTTTCGCCTCGGCCTGTTCCAACTTGCCGTAGGCGTTGAGCAACCTGGGGATATGCGCATACATCCGCAGCGGTTCGAGCATCCCTGCGGTTTGCAGTCCGGTCATCTGCGCCAGCTTCCGTTTGGTGAAGAAGAAGGCGATCTTGGTGCTCAGGCTGGCGTCGCGGTCGGAGACTCCGTTAAGCCGGGACATGGCAGTCCTCCTAAAACCTCCTGAAAAGTTGCGGCGCAACCGTCGCCCTTATTACGTCGACACCTGGCGACGCTCAAACGTGACCGGGTTGACCGCGGGTATTCGAAGTCGATCCGTGCGCGAGCCCTATGTCCGCTGGCTCAGCGGCATGTCCATGTCGAACACCCGGGCATGCAGCACGGTGCGATTCCGCAGCGCGGCGCGCAGCGCGCGGTGCAGGCCATCCTCGAGATAGGTGATGCCTTTCCACCTCACCGCGTGCGGGAAAAGATCGCCATAGAAGGTGGAGTCCTCCGAGAGCAGCCGGTCCAGCGCGAGCACGGTCGTGGTGGTGACCAATTCGTCGAGCCGGATCTGCTGCGGTGGTATCCGGGACCAGTCCTTGTAGGTCAGCCCATGCTCGGGATACGGCTTGCCTTCCCGCACGCCTTTGAAAATCATCGGCGGATCTTCTCTGACGCGTAGTGAAGGCCCGACGGACGCATGCTGGACAGGCTAGCCGGAGGATAACCGGCGGCGCGCGGCTCCCTCCAGCTCACAGCCGTTGAGCCCGGGTTTGGCAGGGTGCCGTCATGCTGCCGCGAGACGCCTGCTGATGGCGGTTAGCAGGTCTTGAGACCCGTAAAATGAACGCAGGTCAAGGAGGTGACAGTCGATGGGAAGTGCCGACGAGCGTCGCTTTGAGGTGCTGCGCGCCATCGTCGCCGACTTCGTCGCCACCAAGGAACCGATCGGTTCGAAGTCCCTGGTGGAGCGCCATAACCTGGGCGTGTCGTCCGCCACCGTCCGCAACGACATGGCCGTGCTGGAAGCCGAGGGCTACATCACCCAGCCGCACACCAGCTCCGGACGGGTCCCCACAGAGAAGGGCTACCGCGAGTTCGTCGACCGGCTCGAAGACGTCAAGCCGCTGTCATCGGCCGAGCGGCGCGCGATCCAAAGCTTCCTGGAATCCGGTGTCGACCTCGACGACGTGCTCCGCCGTGCGGTACGGCTATTGGCTCAGCTGACCCGCCAGGTGGCGGTGGTCCAGTACCCGACTTTGTCGAAGTCGACCATTCGCCACCTGGAAGTGATCGCGCTGACACCGGCCCGACTGTTGATGGTGGTCATCACCGATTCCGGCCGAGTGGACCAGCGCATCGTCGAACTCGGCGACGTCATCGACGAGCACCAGCTGTCTCAACTGCGCGAGATGCTCGGCCAGGCGCTGGAAGGCAAGAAGGTGTCGGCGGCCTCGGTCGCGGTTGCCGACCTCGCCGGGCAGCTGCGCGGCACCGACAGCTTGGGCAACGCCGTCGCACGCGCGGCGACGGTGTTGCTGGAGTCGCTGATGGACCACGCCGAAGAACGCCTGCTGATGGGCGGCACCGCCAATCTGACCCGCAATGCCGCGGATTTCGGCGGTTCGCTGCGGTCCGTTCTGGAGGCCCTCGAGGAGCAGGTGGTGGTGCTGCGGTTGCTGGCGGCCCAGCAGGAAGCCGGCAAGGTGACCGTGCGCATCGGTCACGAGACCGCGGCCGAGCAGATGGCAGGCACCTCCATGGTATCCACTACCTATGGCACCACGGACATCGTGTACGGCGGAATGGGTGTGCTGGGGCCCACCCGGATGGACTATCCGGGAACTATCGCGAGCGTCGCTGCGGTTGCTCTTTACATAGGCGAAGTCCTGGGTGCTCGATGAACGCGCACCTACAGAATTTGTGCACAGCCGCCTAGGCGCGGCACAAGAAAGGTCAAGCGTGGCACGCGATTATTACGGGTTGCTCGGCGTTAGCAGAAACGCCAACGATGCGGACATCAAGCGCGCGTACCGCAAGCTGGCGCGCGAATTGCATCCTGACGTCAATCCCGATGAGGCCGCGCAGGCGAAATTCAGGGAAATCAGCATCGCCTACGAAGTACTGAGTGACCCCGAGAAACGTCGGATCGTCGACTTGGGCGGGGACCCGTTGGAAAACGCCGCCGCATCGGCTGGCGGCTTCAGCGGTTTCGGTGGTTTAGGCGACGTTTTCGAGGCCTTTTTCGGCGGCGGCTTCAGCGGAGGTTCGACCTCGCGCGGTCCCATCGGCCGGGTACGGCCGGGTTCGGACTCGTTGCTGCGGATGCGGCTGGATCTCGAAGAGTGTGCAACCGGTGTGACCAAGCAGGTCACCGTCGACACCGCGGTGTTGTGTGATCGGTGCCAGGGCAAGGGCACCAACGGCGATTCCGTGCCGATCCCCTGTGACACCTGCGGTGGTCGTGGGGAGGTGCAGACGGTCCAGCGCTCGCTGCTGGGGCAGATGATGACGTCGCGGCCGTGTCCCACCTGCCGTGGTGTCGGAGTCGTCATCCCCGACCCCTGCCACCAATGCATGGGTGACGGCCGGGTCCGGGCCCGCCGGGAGATCAGCGTCAAGATCCCCGCCGGTGTCGGCGACGGCATGCGAGTCCGGCTTGCTGCCCAGGGCGAAGTCGGGCCTGGGGGAGGGCCGGCCGGTGACCTGTATGTCGAGGTCCATGAGCAGGCCCATGACATCTTCGTCCGCGATGGTGACGACCTGCACTGCACGATTTCGGTGCCGATGGTCGACGCGGCGCTGGGCGCCACGGTCACCATTGACGCCATCCTGGACGGCATGAGCGAGATCACCATTCCGCCCGGCACCCAGCCGGGTTCGGTCATCACGCTGCGTGGCCACGGAATGCCGCACTTGCGGTCGGGCGCCCGGGGCGATCTGAATGTCCATGTCGAGGTGGTGGTTCCCACCCGGCTGGACCACCATGACACCGAACTGCTGCGCGAACTGAAGGCTCGCCGCAGCCGCGATGTGGCCGAGGTCCGCTCGACGCACGCCGGTGGCGGGCTGTTCAGCCGGCTCCGCGAGACCTTCACCGGGCGCTAGTCGGGAGTTTTAGGGGCCGCGCACATGGTGGCGACGCTGTTCTACGTCGACGCACTGCCCGATGCCGGCGAGCTGGCCGTCCTCGACGGCGACGAAGGGTTTCACGCTGCGACGGTACGCCGGATCCGTCCTGGCGAGCGACTCGTGCTCGGCGACGGTGCCGGGGGCCTCGCCCGCTGCCAGGTCGAGCACGCCGGGCGCGACGGACTACATGCGCGGGTGCTGGAGCGCTGGAGCGTCGCGCCCGGGCGCCCGCCGGTAACGGTGGCGCAGGCACTGCCCAAGTCCGAGCGCTCCGAGTTGGCCATCGAATTGGCCACCGAAGCCGGCGCCGACGCGTTCCTGGCCTGGCAGGCGGCCCGCTGCGTGGCCAGCTGGCACGGTGCCCGGGCCGGAAAGGGTTTGCGGCGGTGGCGTGCCGTCGCCCGTTCGGCGGCCCGGCAATCCCGCCGGGCGCACATCCCGCCAGTCGAGGGTGTGCTGTCCACCGCGGCGCTGACCCAGCGGATCCGCGACGAAGTAGCCGTCGGCGCGGCGGTGCTGGCCCTGCACGAGTCGGCGACCCACCGCATTGCGGATATCTTCTCGGATATCCGTGTGGCACAAGTGAACTCGGTAATTCTCGTGGTGGGCCCGGAGGGCGGCATCGCGCCAGAAGAGATCGCCGCGTTGACCGACGCGGGCGCTGTGGCGGTCCGGCTCGGCCCGCAGGTGCTGCGGACGTCGACCGCTGCCGCGGTGGCGTTGGGCGCGTTGGGCGTGCTCACCCCCCGATGGGACTGAGCTATCTCGTTGAATCAGGCGCGATACACACCTCCACGCAACTGGCGGTGTCGCAGTTGGGCTGTAAATCTGGCTGCATACCTACGACGCCTGCTTTGTGGATGAGGGCCGGCCGGCTGGCAATGTTCGCTTCCCCAAAGGCGGTGTGCGCCAGCCAAAGTCGTTGGTGCCGATCACCGGGATGCCCACGGAGATGACCTACCGCGATGCCGACTCGGTCGTCGTGTTAGGCGATGGCGAGTTCGGCCCTGTTTCAATAGCGGTGTGGGAGTACACCGTTGGTGACCCAGCTGACTGGACCACCGAGTTCATCGACCTCCTTACTGTTTTGACGCGTTTGACCGGATTAGAGGAGCAACAAGGTGATCTTCTCGATAGAGTGCTCGCCAGTCCACTGCGGACGAAGCAGAATCTTGAGCAATCCGGAGTGTATTGGCCTGCCGGGCCGCAGGATCGAACGGTGAGAAACCCGATCACAGCGTTAGCCGACGAGTCCACACTTGATTTACAGTAATCCCAAGGACACGGTTCGAAGCTGGTAGGCCGCAGCAGATTCGGCGGGTTTGATCGTGCCACACCACGACCGATGCGCGACCCCTCGTCACGCCTATGCTGGACGAGGCCCGCTGGTAATTAGCAGATCTCTTGCTGGCCCGTTGTCAGCTGACAGCGAATGACGCAAGTGTGTGGGCGATGTCGTCAACAGTCAGCTCACTGCGCTCCGACACGTTGTACACGAACTGTTCGGCCGTGTCCACATCGAACGCGGGTGCAAGCTCAATGCCGTTGATATACAAGAACGTCCACGCCGACGCCCACGCCGTTCGCTTGTCGCCGTCGACAAGCGCATGATTGCGGGCCAGGGACTGCAGCAGCGCTGCCGCTTTGGTATAGAGATCGGGATAGGCGTCAACGCCGTATACGGTCGCCCGCGGCCGCGCCACGGCGGCATCGAGTAGCCCGAAGTCTCCGACTTCTTGCACGTGGCCCACCGCGAGCGCGCCGGCGGTCAGGACATCGTCACGGTCGAGATACTCGGTCAAGCCAGGCGGCGATTCAGCTCCGCGGAGCGGCGAGCAACGATCGCTGCCGCCTGGGCGACGTGCCGTTTGCGCTCACTAGCGGCAGCCATGGCTGCGCGGTGCACGAACGCACGCAAGGACAACTGTTCACCGCCGGCCGCGGCCCGAATGGCGGCAAGTTCTTCGTCAGTGAAACTGACGTTCAGAGACGGCACCAGGCCATGGTACTGGATATGGTGCTAAATCAGGTACCATCCGGCTTGACGGCGGCGAGCTAACGACTACTAACTGTGGCGCTTGGCGGCGTGGGACTCTCAGATGCCAAGGCAGAGTGCAAGATGGCCGATCGACGAGATGATCAGGTCTTTCACGCACGACATCCCGACGCCGACATCCCTTGCCGGAGTAGCGCCCACCGGTCGCGCGGTCATGCTGCCGGCCTACGAACCGATCTACTGGGATCAGGCCTGTTTGCTGGTCGTGGTCGGGCTGCTCGACAAGGCGCTGCTGCCGGTCACCGGTGTTGACCAGGCCCGCACGGTGCTGGACAAGGGCCTGCCAGCGAATACGCTGTTGAAAGCTGACCAACCAGGGGTCCCGGCGTAGACTAAGGCAGCTGAGCAAACCCCTGACAAGCCGAGGAAGCAGGCATCGGAAACCACGTGACGCCCCGCGAGACCAGCGCTGCTGACGCACCATCGGCCTCTACTCAGGTTCGCAGCGGCATCCATGTTCCGCCCGATCTCGTCGTGGGCCTGCTGGGTTCGGCAGACGAGAATCTGCGCGCCCTGGAACGCACTCTCAACGCCGATCTGCATGTACGCGGCAATACCATCACCCTCTCCGGTGAGCCGGCCGACGTGGCGCTCGCCGAGCGGGTGATCTCCGAGCTGGTCGCGATCGTGGCCAGCGGCCAACCGTTGACACCGGAGGTGGTGCGCCACAGCGTCGCCATGTTGGTCGGCACCGGCAACGAGTCACCGGCCGAAGTGCTCACCCTGGACATCTTGTCGCGCCGCGGCAACACGATCCGGCCCAAGACACTGAACCAAAAGCGCTACGTCGACGCCATCGACGCCAACACCATCGTCTTCGGGGTCGGCCCGGCCGGCACCGGGAAGACCTATCTGGCCATGGCCAAGGCCGTCCACGCGCTGCAGACCAAGCAGGTAAGCCGGATCATCTTGACCCGGCCGGCGGTGGAAGCCGGTGAGCGCCTTGGCTTTCTGCCGGGTACGCTGAGCGAAAAGATTGACCCCTATCTGCGGCCGCTGTACGACGCGCTGTACGACATGATGGACCCCGAGCTCATCCCGAAGCTGATGTCTGCCGGGGTCATCGAGGTGGCGCCGCTGGCGTATATGCGCGGTAGAACCCTTAATTCCGCGTTCATAGTCCTTGACGAGGCACAAAACACCACCGCCGAGCAGATGAAGATGTTCCTCACCCGGCTGGGTTTCGGATCAAAAATCGTCGTCACCGGAGATATGACACAAATCGACCTTCCCGGCGGCGCCAGGTCCGGCCTGCGGGCGGCGGTCGACATCCTGGAGAACATCGACGACATCCACGTCGCGGAGCTGACCAGTGTGGACGTGGTGCGGCACCGGCTGGTCTCAGAAATCGTTGACGCCTATGCGAAATTCGAAGAGCCCGGCCTGACGATGAACCGGGCGGCTCGGCGGGCGTCGGGCTACCGCGGTCGCCGATGATAGGGCTGTGGGCCTCTTATGAGTATTGAAGTATCCAACGAGTCGGGCATCGACGTCTCGGAATTGGAATTGGTCAGCGTCGCGCGCTTTGTCCTCACCAAGATGGACGTCAACCCGGCAGCCGAGCTGTCGATGGTGCTGTTGGACACCGCAGCGATGGCCGACTTGCACATGCGCTGGATGGACCTGCCCGGGCCGACCGACGTGATGAGCTTTCCGATGGACGAGCTCGAGCCGGGTGGCCGGCCCGACGCCCCCGAGCCAGGGCCGTCGATGCTGGGCGATATCGTGCTGTGCCCGGAATTCGCCGCTGAGCAGGCGGCAGTGGCGGGCCACAGCCTGGGACACGAGTTGGCGCTGCTGACAATCCACGGTGTGCTTCATCTGCTCGGCTACGACCACGGTGAGCCGGACGAGGAAAAGGAGATGTTCGCCCTGCAGGACAGGTTACTCGAAGAGTGGGTCGCCGAACAGGTCGAGGCCTACCAAAACGATCGTCAGGACGAGCGGGACCGCCGGTTGCTGGATAAGTCAAGGTATTTCGACCAGCCGTGACCGGCCTGAGTCAGCTGTTCGGCGCGATGGCGTTGATCGGTCTGGGCGGGCTCTTCGCTGCGATCGACGCCGCCATCAGCACGGTGTCGCTGGCCCGCGTGCAGGAGCTTGTGCGCGATGAGCGCCCCGGCGCGGGAGCACTGTACAAGGTGATGGTAGAGCGGCCGCGTTACATCAACCTGGTGGTGCTGCTGCGGATCACTTGCGAGATCACCGCGACCGTATTGCTGGTGGTGTTCCTCTACGACAACTTCGGCCTGACCTGGGCCTTGTTCGGTGCCGCGTCCATTATGGTGGTGACCAGCTTCGTCGTCATCGGAGTGGGCCCACGCACCCTCGGCCGCCAGCATGCATATTCCATTTCGTTGGCGACGGCCCTTCCGCTGCGGGTGATCTCGTGGCTGTTGATGCCGCTGAGCCGATTGCTGGTTATCTTGGGTAACGCGCTCACTCCGGGCCGGGGCTTAAGAAACGGGCCGTTCGCATCCGAGATCGAGCTACGCGAAGTTGTCGACCTGGCCCAGCAGCGCGGCGTGGTCGCCGCCGACGAACGCCGGATGATCCATTCGGTCTTCGAACTCGGTGACACCCCGGCCCGTGAGGTGATGGTGCCGCGCACCGAGATGATCTGGATCGAAAGCGACAAATTTGCCGGTCAGGCGATAAACCTGGCCGTACGCAGCGGGCATTCCCGCATTCCGGTGATCGGCGAGAACGTTGATGACATCGTCGGAGTCGTGTACCTGAAAGACCTTGTCCAGCAGACGTTTTTGTCGGCCGACCGCGGCCGGGACACTACCGTGGCGGAGGTGATGCGTCCAGCGGTGTTCGTGCCGGACTCCAAGCCGTTGGATGCGCTGCTGCGTGAAATGCAGCGCGACCGCAATCACATGGCTCTACTCGTCGACGAGTACGGCGCGATAGCCGGCCTGGTCAGTATCGAAGACGTGCTGGAAGAAATCGTCGGCGAGATCGCCGACGAGTACGACCAGGCGGAGACGGCGCCGATAGAAGACTTGGGCGACAAACGCTTCCGGGTCTCGGCGCGGCTGCCGATCGAAGACGTCGGCGAACTGTATGGCGTGGAATTCGATGACGACCTTGACGTCGATACCGTGGGCGGCCTGCTGGCCCTGGAATTGGGCCGGGTTCCGCTGCCGGGCGCGGAGGTGATATCGCATGGCTTACGGCTACACGCCGAGGGCGGCCCCGATTATAGGGGGCGGATACGGATCGGCACGGTTCTGCTGAGCCCGGCCCAATCCGACGGTTCCGATGGGCCCAATGGTAGCGAGGCCGATCATCATGGCTGAGCAGCCGAGCGTGAACTCACTGCGAAAATTCGCGCTGTCGGCACGTTGGGCGACATGAGTGAATTCCGTTCGGGCTTCGTGTGTTTGATCGGCCGGCCGAACACGGGCAAGTCGACGCTGACGAACGCGCTGGTCGGCACTAAGGTGGCGATCACCTCGACGCGGCCGCAGACCACCCGGCACACCATTCGCGGGATCGTGCACCGGGAGAACTTCCAGATCATTTTGGTCGACACCCCGGGCCTACACCGGCCGCGCACTCTACTGGGCAAGCGGCTGAACGACTTGGTCCGCGACACCTACGCCGAAGTCGACGTGATCGGGCTGTGCATCCCGGCTGACGAGGCGATCGGACCGGGAGACCGGTGGATCGTCGATCAGATTCGTTCGGTCGCGCCGGCGACCACACTCGTCGTCATCGTCACCAAGATCGACAAAGTGCCGAAAGATCGAGTGGCCGCGCAGTTGGTCGCGGTCAGCGAGCTCCTAAAAAACTTAGCCAACTCGGCCGAGATCGTCCCGGTGTCGGCGGTAACCGGTGAGCAGGTCGACGTGCTGATCGAGGTGCTGGCCGCGGCCCTGCCGGCCGGCCCGGCGTACTACCCCGACGGTGAGCTGACCGACGAACCCGAGGAGATCCTGATGGCCGAGCTCATTCGCGAGGCTGCCCTGGAGGGGGTTCGCGACGAGCTGCCGCATTCGTTGGCGGTGGTGATCGACGAAGTCAATCCGCGAGAGGGGCGTGACGACCTGATCGACGTGCACGCGGTGCTCTACGTCGAGCGGTCCAGCCAGAAGGGAATCATTATCGGCAAGGGTGGGGCCCGGCTGCGGGAAGTGGGTACCGCCGCACGCGGTCAGATCGAGAAGCTGCTGGCCACCAAGATCTATCTCGACTTGCGTGTCAAGGTCGCCAAGAACTGGCAGAGCGACCCTAAAAAGCTGGGCCGCCTTGGTTTTTAGTCTCGTTCCACCACGCCTTCGGCTGCTTGGTCGCCCAGCCGCAGACGGCCTCCAGCTCAGCGGCCAGCGAGATCAGCATGCCCTCGCTGTTCGCCGGCCCCATCAGCTGCACACCGATCGGCAAGCCCGCAGAGGTGAACCCGGCCGGCACGTTGACGGACGGCCAGCCCAGCACGTTCCACGGCCATGTCAGCGGACACGCGGTGATCACGGCCCGGTCGGTGCCGTAGCTGCCCAATCGGTCAAAGGAGTGCGCCAACGGCGGTGGTTGCGCAGTAGTCGGTGCCAGCACCACATCGACGATGTCGAAGATCGAGCCCACCCGACGCTGGTCGGCGGCTTCGTGGCGGCGTGCGCTGCGCAGAATCGCCTGCCCCAGCACATGACCCATACGCAGATTGGACACGGTGCGGGGGTCCAGGGTGACGCCGTCGCCCAGCCGCTCCTCCCAGTCCCGCAGGCCGGCGGTGGACCGGGCGAGAAAGTCCCACGACAACCGCAGACCGTAGTCCGGATTGCCGGACACCACGGTATGGCCGAGCAGCTCGAGTTGCTTGCCCACCGCTCGCGTCGCAGCCAGGATTTCGGGATGCAACTTGGCCCGAAAGCCGGTGTAAGGGAACCGGGTTGAGAGCGCGATGTTCAGCGGGCCGGGCGCAATACCGACGTAATCGGACACCTTCACCGGGGACGGCTTGTGCCAGTCGCCCTCGACATTTCCGGACGCCGCGTCGAGCACCAACGCCGCATCGGCCACGGTGCGGGCCAGCACACCGTTGACCGTGATGCCATTGAACGCCTCGGGCAACGGCCAGGTGGAGATGCGGCCGCGCTGCGGCTTGATGCCCACCAGGTGTGTCCATGCGGCGGGGACGCGGATGCTACCGGCACCGTCGGAGCCGATAGCCGCGGTGACCAGGCCCGCAGCCACCGCTACCGCGCTACCGCCCGACGATCCGCCTGGAGCGTGCCGACGCGACCAGGGATTGCGGGTGTGCCCGAATCCGGGTCCGCTGGTGAACGGCCACTGGCCCAGTTCGCAGGTATTCGTCTTGCCGACGATCACCGCGCCGGCCGCCTTCAGACGGCGAACCACCTCGGCGTCGTGGATAGCGGGTGGGACATACCCCTCGGTACCGAAGGCGGTTGGCACTCCAGCAACGTCGACGTCGTCCTTAACCGCGATCGGAATGCCCAGCAACGGCGCCGTGTCCCCGGCGGCCCGTCGCCGATCGGCCTCCGCCGCGTCGGCCAGCGCGGATTCGGTGAGCACCACCCGGAAGGCGTTCAACGTGGACTGGCTGGCGTTGATGGCGTGCAGGGAACGGCGCACCAGTGTGGCGGAAGTCACTGCGCGGCTGGCCAGCTGATAGAGCAGGTCAGTCAGCGTGGGCAGGCGCTGGCTGCCGGATCTGGAAGTGGACCCGAAACCGGAACCAGAAGCGCCAACCACGGGTTACGAGACTATCGGCGCGGATGCCCGCGATGTCGCGGTGGGGTTGCGATCAGTTCGCCGACACGCGCTTGAATGCGGCGGCGCCGAAACCGCTAACCCGGGCGCAGTCGAGGCTGCGGGCCGCCCAGCGCCAGGCCGCGCGCCGGTGTGGACCCTACGATCCAGACACCAAGACCCGCAGGGATCCGTCGAAACGGTGGGAACGTCTTTGCCTCCACTCAACTGTGCTCGCGGTGTGGGGTGAAAACCAAACTCCGCCTACGCGACGGTATTATTTACCCTCGCCGCAACGGATGCCCACCCATCTGCCGGAATCTGAATGCGGCGATCGACCTCGCCCGCCTCGGCGACCCCGGCAATAGGGGAACGGGGACCGGTACCGGCAGTAGGCCGGCCGCCAGCGTCACGGCTGGAGATGGACGTGCAGTCATCTAGAAGACCAGCCCCACCACCACTCCGGGTGCGGCGGGGACGGCAGGAGGCGACGAAACGTCAACCCCACGCACCGGTCACCGGGGTGCGGGGACCGCAACTCCGCAAGGAGAAGCTGCCTGAAATGCCCAGCCATACAAACGCTCATATTTCAGGTAACGGTGCAAAACTGTTGTGATGCGGCTGTATCGGGATCGGGCGGTGGTGTTGCGCCAGCACAAGCTGGGTGAAGCCGACCGGATCGTCACCCTGCTGACCCGCGACCACGGGCTTGTTCGTGCGGTGGCCAAAGGTGTTCGCCGCACCCGTAGCAAATTCGGCGCGCGACTGGAGCCGTTCGCGCATATCGACGCGCAACTGCACCCCGGCCGCAACCTCGACATCGTCACCCAGGTCGTCTCGATCGACGCGTTCGCTACCGACATCGTCAGCGACTACGGCCGGTATACCTGTGGGTGCGCGATGCTGGAAACCGCCGAACGCCTCGCCGGTGAGGAGCGGGCACCGGCCCCGGCTCTGCACCGGCTCACGGTGAGCGCGCTGCGGGCGGTGGCCGACGGACACCGGCCCCGTGACCTGCTGTTGGACGCCTATCTGCTGCGCGCCATGGGCATCGCCGGATGGGCGCCGGCGCTGACCGAGTGCGCCCGTTGCGCCACACCTGGTCCGCATCGGGCGTTTCACGTCGGCGCCGGGGGCAGCGTCTGCACACACTGCCGCCCGGCCGGTTCGACCACACCGCCGCCGGGCGTGCTGGATCTGATGTCCGCGCTGCACGACGGCGATTGGGAGGCCGCCGAAGAGGCGCCGCAATCGCACCGCAGCTACGTCAGCGGATTGGTGGCCGCGCACCTGCAATGGCATTTGGAACGGCAGCTCAAAACGTTGCCGCTGGTAGAACGGACGTATCAGGTCGACCGCACAATCGCTGAACGGCGCGCAGCGCTGATCGGGCAGGATATGGACTGTGGTTGAAGTCTGGGTCGGCGGTTCTGGTCAGAAGGCCGAGCGCAAGCTGAAGTCAACCGACTTCCCGCAACTGCCCCCCGCACCCGACGACTACCCAGTCTTTCCCGACAAGTCGACATGGCCGGTTGTCTTCCCGGAGCTGCCGCCATCTCCTGACGGCGGCCCGTGCCGGCCACCGCAGCACATTTCGAAAGCAGCCGCACCCAGGATTGCGGCCGACCGATTGCCCGTTCACGTCGCCATCGTGATGGACGGCAATGGCCGCTGGGCCACCCAACGCGGACTGGCACGGGTCGAGGGTCACAAGATGGGCGAGGCGGTAGTGATCGACATCGTTTGCGGTGCAATCGAACTCGGGATCAAGTGGCTCAGTCTGTACGCCTTCTCCACCGAAAACTGGAAGCGTTCCCCGGAGGAAGTCCGCTTCCTGATGGGGTTCAACCGCGACGTCGTACGACGGCGCCGCGAGAACCTCAACACAATCGGGGTCCGGATCCGGTGGGTGGGTTCACGGCCACGCCTGTGGCGCAGTGTCATCAACGAATTAGCGATCGCGGAGGCCATGACGGCGCACAACGACGTCATCACCATCAACTACTGCGTCAACTACGGTGGCCGCACCGAAATCGCAGAAGCCACAAGGGAAATCGCTCGTTTGGTAGCAGCGGGCAGACTAAACCCGGACCGGATCACCGAGGCGACGGTCGCCCATCACCTGCAGCGGCCCGACATCCCCGATGTGGATCTGCTGCTGCGAACCTCTGGGGAGCAGCGGACCAGCAACTTTATGCTGTGGCAGGCGGCCTACGCTGAATACATCTTCCAGGACAAGCTGTGGCCCGACTACGACCGCCGCGACTTGTGGGCGGCCTGCGAGGAATACGCGTCCCGCAATCGAAGGTTCGGGAGCGCCTAGTGCCGTCACTGCAGGAGCGGCTGGCATCGATACTCCGCGATGTCCTAGCAGTCGAGGAGGAACCCGACGGCGCGCTAACGGTCCGCCATGACGACACGTTCGCGTCGCTGCGGGTGGTGAACATCACCGAGGACCTCGACCTGGTGTCGCTCACCCAGGTGTTGGCGTGGGATCTGCCGCTGACCAAGAAGATCAGCGACCGGGTAGCCAAGCAGGCGCATGACAGCAACTTCGGCAGTGTGATGCTGGTCGAGAAGGTCAACGAGAAGGCCGTGCAGCGCAACTCCGGCAGAAGTGCATCCAAAGTCGCGGACGTGATGCTGCGCTACAACTTTCCCGGCGCGGGCTTGACCGACGACGCCCTGCGTACCCTGATTCTGCTGGTGCTGGATACCGGCGCCCTAATACGTCGTGCGCTGACGTCGTAAACTGGCCCGTCGGGGCGGCACCTTTAGGGAGTCAGGACCTGCATTCTGAGCAAGTGCCGAAGATTTCGATGGTGTGGCTGACATCGGAGAATCCATGCTCGGCGGCCACTTGCGCCGCCCACTCCTCGACCTCGTGGTCGCCCACCTCAATGGTGGAACCACAGCTGCGACACACCAGATGGTGGTGGTGGTGCTTCGAGCACCTGCGGTAGACCGACTCGCCGGTGTCGGTGCGCAGCGTGTCGACCATTCCAGACGCTGCCATTGACTGCAGCGTCCGGTAGACGGTGGTCAGTCCGATGTTCTCGCCGCGGCGTCGTAGCTCGTCGTGCAGTTCCTGGGCCGAGCGGAACTCGTCGAGCGTCTCCAACAGCGTGGAAATCGCCGCGCGCTGACGAGTGGAACGTACGCTGGCTCCGGTCATCGGTGCCGCTTCCCCCACAAGTGGGTGGGGGTACTCCCCCGCAAGCGGGTGGGGGTACCTCCCTTTGGGGGCGTGCCCCCACCCATTGGGGGGGTGCCCCCACCCCCGCAAGCGGGTGGTACCCTCACATCGCTTCGTCCCCCGCAAGCGGGCGGTGCCCCCACTGCATCGGAGTCGGCGCGGGTCACGGAGTGTCCTCGCTGGCGTGGGCGACGGCGTCGACGACGATGTGCGCAAGGTGATGGTCAGCAAGCTGGTAAAGCACTTCGCGGCCGGACCGCTCCCCGGTGACCACGCCCGCCGCCTTGAGGATCTTCAGATGTTGGCTGACCAGCGGCTGTGGCACGCCGAGTGCGTCGACCAGTTCGTGTACGCAGCGGTGGGATTCGCGTAATTGCAGCACGATGGCGATCCGCACGGGTGCCGCCAGCGCGCGCAGCAACTCGCCGGCGGCGTCGAGAATCTCCCGCGGCGGCGGGACGGGGTATTCGGGGAGTACGGAGTGTTCACCGGACCCAGCTCCGCCGTGCTCGTGGGCAACGACGCTCAGGTCCGATCCCATGTCGCCGTCGGCGGTGGTCGGCGTCGAGGAGGACATCGTCATGGGGGTGTCATCACCTCGAGAAGTGCCGGGTATTGGAAATGCCCGCCGTTGGAACCACGATCGGCTGCCTTCCACTGTCACATGCATGATGACGCATGTCAAAGACCGCGGCGCTGCTCGATACCATGACTGATGTTTTGCACGCAGCGGTTCGCCGCTGCACGTGTCTGCCCCGATCCGGAAAGGGAGTGCACCATCCCGTGGCGTCCGTCATCGACACCGTAGTCAACCTGGCCAAACGGCGGGGCTTCGTCTATCCCTCGGGCGAGATCTACGGCGGCACAAAATCGGCGTGGGATTTCGGACCGCTCGGGGTGGAGCTCAAGGAGAACATCAAACGGCAGTGGTGGCGCTCGGTGGTCACCGGCCGCGACGACGTTGTCGGGATCGATTCATCGATCATCCTGCCGCGCGAAGTGTGGGTGGCCTCCGGGCATGTCGAGGTGTTCCACGACCCGCTGGTCGAGTCGTTGATCACACACAAGCGCTACCGCGCCGACCACCTGATCGAAGCCTACGAAGCCAAACATGGGCAGCCGCCGCCCAACGGGCTGGCCGACATCCGCGACCCCGACACCGGCGAGCCCGGCCAGTGGACCGAGCCCCGCGAGTTCAACATGATGCTCAAGACCTATCTGGGGCCGATCGAGACGGAGGAGGGGCTGCACTATCTGCGCCCCGAAACTGCGCAGGGCATCTTCATCAACTTTGCCAATGTGGTGATGACCGCTCGCAAGAAGCCGCCGTTCGGTATCGCTCAGGTAGGCAAGAGCTTCCGCAACGAAATCACCCCGGGCAACTTCATCTTCCGAACCCGCGAGTTCGAGCAGATGGAGATGGAGTTCTTCGTCGAGCCACCGACCGCACGGGAGTGGCATCAGTATTGGATCGACACCCGGCTGCAGTGGTATATCGACCTCGGTATCGACCGCGACAACCTGCGGCTGTGGGAGCACCCGAAGGACAAGTTGTCGCACTACTCGGAACGCACCGTCGACATCGAATACAGGTTCGGTTTCGCCGGCAACCCGTGGGGTGAACTGGAAGGCGTGGCCAATCGCACCGACTTCGACTTGTCCACGCACGCAAAGCATTCCGGTGCAGACTTGTCGTTCTACGACCAGACCACAGACAGCCGGTATGTGCCGTACGTGATCGAACCCGCAGCCGGCCTGACGCGTTCCTTCATGGCGTTTTTAATCGACGCTTACAGCGAGGACGAGGCTCCGAACGCCAAGGGCGGCATGGACAAGCGCACGGTATTGCGGCTGGATCCCCGGTTGGCGCCGGTGAAGGCCGCGGTGCTGCCGCTATCCCGGCACGCCGACCTGAGTCCCAAGGCACGTGATCTGGCCGCCGAGTTGCGCAAGTGCTGGAACGTCGAGTTCGACGACGCGGGCGCCATCGGGCGGCGCTACCGGCGCCAGGACGAGGTCGGTACGCCTTTCTGTGTGACGGTGGATTTCGACTCACTCGAGGACAACGCGGTCACGGTGCGCGAGCGCGACGGCATGACGCAGGACCGGGTCGCGATGGACGCCGTCGCCGATTATCTGGCGGTACGGCTCAAGCGCTGCTGGTAGGTGCCGCTTCGCCGACGGCGGGCCGGACTCGTGTGACGCGTCCCACCGCCCGGGTCGGGCGAAAGCGTTTGGTGAAAACCCCTGATTTTTGCTGTCCGATTGCCTTACGATCCAGCGGTGGCGGTAGGCGCGTGTTTGGTCGCCGCGGGTGACTGTTGGCATGTGTGGTTGTCGGAGCCGTGGATACGGCTGGACCTGTTGGGGTTGTGATGGTTCTGGACTTTGGGTTGTTGCCTCCGGAGATTAACTCGGCGCGGATCTTTGCCGGTGCCGGGTCGGGGCCGTTGCTTATGGCGGCGTCGGCCTGGGACGGGTTGGCGTCGGATTTGGCGGGTGCGGCGTCGTCGTTTCAATCGGTGATTTCGGGGTTGGCCAATGGGCCGTGGTCGGGTCCGTCGTCGGCGGCGATGGCGGAGGCGGCGGCGCCGTATGTGGGGTGGTTGAGCGCGGCGGCGGGGCAAGCCGAGACTGCGGGTGCTCAGGCTCAGGCGGCGGCGACGGCA
>DATJBA010000451.1:0-29148 GCA_035515675.1 Mycobacterium sp. | reverse complement strand
GACCCGTCGCTGCAGGTCGGGAAGCTGGTCGCCAACAACACCCGCATCTGGGTGTACTGCGGTAACGGCAAGCCGTCGGAACTGGGCGGCGACAACCTGCCCGCGAAGTTCCTGGAGGGCTTCGTGCGGACCAGCAACCTGAAGTTCCAGGCCGCCTACAACCAGGCCGGTGGTCACAACGCGACGTTCAACTTCGACGCTAACGGCACCCATAGCTGGGAGTACTGGGGCCAGCAGCTCAACGCCATGAAGCCTGACCTGCAGGCGACGTTGGGCGCGACGCCCAACACCGGCGGTGCTGCCAATCAGGAAACCTAGTCCCATAGCAACGCGACTAACGGCGGCGATCCTTCGGGGTTGCCGCCGTTAGCTTCGCGGGGCATCCCGTCGCGGGCCCGGTGTGGTCCAGTTCACTACCCTGCGGGGCGGGCTTGACGCGGTGCTGGTTACTGTGCAGGCAGCGACTAGACGATGGAGGGTGGACATGAGGGGCGTACGGGGTCTGTCAGCGCTTCTGCGGGTGTTCTGCGTTGCCGCACTATCGGTCGGGCTGGGCGGTGTGACGGTGATGGGGGGCTCTACCGGCAAAGCCAGGGCAGCGGGTTACGAAAGCCTGATGGTTCCCTCGGCAGCGATGGGCCGCGACATCCCGGTGGCGTTCCTGGCCGGCGGGCCGCACGCGGTGTATCTGCTGGACCCCTTCGACGCCGCCCCGGATGTCAGCAACTGGGTCACCGCGGGTAATGCGATGAACACGCTGGCCGGCAAGGGGATCTCAGTGGTGGCGCCCGCCGGCGGCGCGTACAGCATGTACACCAACTGGGAGCAGGACGGCAGCAAGCAGTGGGACACCTTCCTGTCCAGCGAGCTGCCCGATTGGCTGGCCGCCAACAAGGGTCTGGCACCTGGCGGGCATGCCGCGGTGGGTGCCTCTCAGGGCGGCTACGCCGCGATGGCGCTGGCCGCATTCCACCCCGACCGCTTCGGCTTCGCCGGCTCGCTGTCGGGGTTCCTGTACCCGTCGAACACCACGACGAACGGTTCGATCCTGGCCGGCCTGCAGCAATTCGGCGGTGTGGATGGCAACGGAATGTGGGGAGCCCCGCAGCTGGGCCGGTGGAAGTGGCATGACCCGTACATGCATGCCGCGCTGCTGGCGGAGAACAACACCCGGGTGTGGGTCTTCAGCCCGACCAACGAGGGGGCCAGTGATCCCGCCGCCATGATCGGCCAGGCCGGCGAGGCGATGGGCACCAGCCGGATGTTCTACCAGCAGTACCGCAGCGTCGGCGGGCACAACGGCCACTTCGACTTCCCCGGCGGCGGTGACAACGGCTGGGGCTCGTGGGCGCCGCAGCTGGGTGCCATGTCGGGCGATATCGTCGGCGCCATCCGCTAACCAGGCAGCCCCGGACAGGCCGAGCGTCGCTTGGCGGCGCCGGGAGGACGGACGCTGCCGTGCGACGAGCCGGTACCGTCTGGGGGGTTCCGAACTATTGGGGTGTATGTGAGTGCACTTTGGCGTGCTCTAACGTCGGCTTGTCGGCGGCACGGCTGTCGTATGGCGAAGATAGGCTGGCGGCATAACTTAATCCACCGTGACTGGCCGGATACGCCAGTTGTGGTCCAGTCGGGACCACGGCGCCGTTCGTCAGCAGTTCCAGCGGTAGCGCTGGAGACGGCGGGCCAGACCAGCGCATAGCGCCGGCCTGGCGAGTCCGCGTAAGACCGATCCGCGCAAAGCGGCGGCCGTGGGCGGTGAGGCCAGAACCCAAACCCCCGCCAGGGGACGCCGCACGAGCGTGTCACTAAAACACACTCGGCGGTATCGGTTACGAGGTCTGCCAGCAGGAGAACATGACCACCAACGCCCGGCGTAAACGCCACCGAATCCTCGCCTGGGTCGCCGCTCTCACGGTGGCGGGCGTCGTGTTGTTGGTCATCGTCGCCGTGGTGGTTTTGCTGCGCAGCCCCGAATCACCGCCCAGCGCGGTGCCGCCCGGCGTGCTGCCTCCGTCTGCTACGACAACCCACCCGCACAAGCCGCGACCCGCGTCTCAACCCGCTTCCTGCCCGGACGTGCAGCTGATTGCCGTTCCCGGTACTTGGGAGTCGTCCCCGCAGGACGATCCACTTAACCCAGTGCAGTTCCCAAATGCATTGCTGCGCAAGGTGACTACGCCGATCTCCCAGCAGTTCCCCTCGTCGCGGGTACAGACGTACACGGTCGCCTACACGGCGCAGTTCCACAATCCGCTCAGCGGCGACACGCAGATGTCCTACAACGACAGCCGGGCCGAGGGCACCCGCGCGACGGTCCAGGCGATGACCGACATGAACAACAATTGCCCGTTGACCAGCTACGCGCTGATGGGCTTCTCGCAGGGCGCGGTGATCGCCGGCGATATCGCCAGCGATATCGGCAATGGCCGCGGACCCGTCGATGATGACCTGGTACTCGGTGTGACGCTGATCGCCGACGGTCGTCGCCAGCCGGGAGTGGGCAATGATGTCGGGCCCGACCCGCCGGGCCAGGGCGCCGAGGTCACCTTGCAAGAGGTGCCGATGTTGTCCGGTCTCGGGTTGACCATGACCGGTGCACGGCCCGGTGGTTTCGGTGCGCTCAACGGCAAGACCAACGAGATCTGCGCCCCCGGTGACCTCATCTGCGCCGCCCCGGACGAGGCGTTTAGCGTCCCTAACCTGCCCAACACGCTGAACACGCTGGCCGGTGGCGCCGGTCAGCCGGTGCACGCGATGTATGCCACCACCGAGTTTTGGAACCTGGACGGGGTGCCGGCGACGGATTGGACGCTGAACTGGGCGCACGCCCTCATTGAAAACGCGCCACACCCCAAACAAAGGTGACCGGTGAATCGCCGATGCGGGCCGGACGGCCCGAGATGGGGCTGTTAGCAGGACACAGCGCCAGGTAATCCGCCACCGGGGGCGATCAGCGGTACCTTGTGATTTGGTCTGCCGCGCGCCGCCCCTTAACATTAAGAGAAAGTTAAGAGTAGTAAGAAACTTTGTGGTTGACCCGACGGGCGGCGAGGCTGGCATTGACCGGTGCTCGCGTAAGCGTGTGCCGTGCGAGGACCAGCGAGCGCGCGGAGGTAAGCGTCGGCGAAGCCGACCGGAAAGTGTTCTGACAGGAGAGGGCGCATGGCGTACCACAACCCGTTCATCGTGAATGGAAAGATCAGGTTCCCCCCTAACAGCAACCTGGTTCGTCACGTTGAGAAATGGGCGAAGATTCGTGGCGACAGGCTGGCCTACCGATTCCTGGACTTTTCCACTGAACGTGACGGCGTGGCGCGCGACATCTCTTGGTCCGACTTCGGTGCCCGAAACCGTGCCCTGGGCGCCCGTCTGCAGCAGGTCACCCAGCCGGGTGACCGCATCGCCATCCTGTGCCCGCAGAACCTGGACTACCTCATTTCCTTCTTCGGCGCGCTGTACTCAGGCCGGATCGCGGTGCCGTTGTTCGACCCGGCCGAGCCGGGTCACGTCGGTCGCTTGCATGCGGTGCTCGACGACTGCACCCCGTCGACAATCCTGACCACTACCGACGCTGCCGAAGGCGTCCGTAAGTTCATCCGCGCCCGTGGGGCTAAGGAACGGCCGCGCGTCATCGCAGTCGATGCGGTGCCCAACGAGGTCGGGTCCACCTGGCAGGAGCCCGATGCCGACGAGAACACCATCGCCTATCTGCAGTACACTTCCGGCTCCACCCGGACCCCGACCGGCGTGGAGATCACCCATCTGAACTTGCCCACCAACGTGCTGCAGGTGCTGGTTGGCCTCGAAGGTAAAGACGGTGACCGGGGGCTCAGCTGGCTGCCGTTCTTCCATGACATGGGCCTGATCACGGCGCTGCTGTCACCGGTGCTCGGTCACAACTTCACCTTTATGACGCCGGCTGCGTTCGTGCGCCGGCCCGGCCGGTGGATCCGGGAGATGGCGCGCAAGCCCGATGACGCCCCGGACTGCGAGCTCTTCACCGTCGCGCCGAACTTTGCCTTCGAGCATGCCGCGGTGCGCGGTGTGCCCAAAGACGATGAGCCGCCGCTGGACCTGAGCAACGTCAAGGCGATCCTTAACGGCAGCGAGCCGGTGTCCCCGGTCTCGATGCGCAAGTTCTACGAAGCGTTTGCGCCCTACGGATTGCGCGCGACCGCGGTCAAGCCGTCTTATGGTCTGGCCGAGGCGACGCTGTTCGTCTCGACCACCCCGATGGACGAGGCGCCAACAGTCATCCACGTCGACCGCGACGAGCTCAACAACCAACGCTTCGTCGAGGTGGCCCCCGATGCGCCGAACGCCGTCGCGCAGGTTTCCGCTGGCGTCATCGGCGTCGACGAGTGGGCGGTCATCGTCGATCCCGACTCCGCCAGCGAGTTGCCGGACGGGCAGATCGGCGAGATCTGGTTGCACGGCCAGAACCTGGGTGTCGGCTACTGGGGCAAGGAGGAAGAGACCAACCAGACCTTCCGGAACATCCTCAAGTCGCGCATCAGCCAGTCGCACGCCGAGGGTGCCGCCGACGACGGGCTGTGGGTACGCACCGGCGACTACGGCACCTACTTACACGGCCACCTCTATATAGCGGGCCGAATCAAGGACCTGGTCATCATCGACGGCCGCAACCACTACCCGCAGGACCTCGAGTGCTCGGCGCAGGAAGCCAGCCGGGCGTTGCGCACCGGCTATGTGGCCGCCTTCTCGGTGCCCGCCAACCAGTTGCCCCAGGTGGTGTTCGACAACCCGCACGCCGGCCTGAAATTCGACCCCGAGGACACCTCCGAGCAGCTGGTGATCGTCGCCGAGCGCGCCCCCGGTACGCACAAGCTCGACTACCAGCCCATTGCCGACGAAATCCGGGCGGCCATCGCCGTGCGGCATGGGATAACCGTCCGCGACTTGCTTCTGGTGCAGGCCGGAACGATTCCGCGTACCTCCAGCGGCAAGATCGGGCGCCGCGCGTGCCGTGCCGCCTACCTCGACGGCAGTCTGCGCAGCGGTGTCGGTTCACCGACGGCCTTCGCCCGCGCAACAGACTGAGCTCGCAGAACCATGGCTGACACAGGATCGGACCCATTGGAGAACTCCGACAACTCCGGAAACGCCACCCCGGTCGCTGGCGGGGACGTGCCCGCCAAGAAGACCGACATGACGGTCCCCGAGATGCGGCAGTGGCTGCGCAACTGGGTGGGCAAGGCCGTCGGACAGTCACCCGACGCGATCGATGAGTCGGTGCCGATGGTCGAGCTGGGATTGTCGTCGCGGGATGCCGTGGCGATGGCTGCCGACATCGAAGACCTGACCGGTGTCACGCTGTCGGTCGCGGTGGCTTTCCAGCATCCGACCATCGAATCGCTGGCGACCCGGATCATCGAGGGCGAGCCCGAAACGGCAGATGGCGGCCTCGACGACGCCGACTGGTCGCGCAACGGCCCCGCCGAGCGCGTCGACATCGCGATCGTGGGCCTGTCCACCCGGCTGCCCGGCGACATGAACAGCCCCGACGAAACCTGGCAGGCGCTGCTGGAAGGCCGCGACGCCATCACCGATCTGCCCGAGGGCCGCTGGTCGGAATTCATCGCAGAGCCGCGGATCGCCCAGCGGGTCGCGCGGGCCCGCACTCGCGGCGGCTACTTGAAGGACATCAAGGGTTTCGACTCCGAGTTCTTCGCGGTGGCCAAGACCGAAGCCGACAACATCGACCCGCAGCAGCGGATGGCGCTGGAGCTGACCTGGGAGGCGCTTGAGCACGCCCGCATCCCGGCGTCGAACCTGCGCGGCGAGGCCGTCGGCGTGTACATCGGCGTCTCGAACAACGACTACCAGTTCCTGGCGGTATCCGATCCGACCGTCGCGCACCCCTACGCGATCACCGGCACCGCCACATCGATCATCGCCAACCGGGTGTCCTACTTCTACGACTTCCGCGGCCCTTCGGTCGCGGTCGACACCGCCTGCTCCAGCTCACTGGTCGCTACCCATCAGGCGGTGCAGGCGCTGCGTAACGGCGAATGCGACGTGGCGATCGCCGGCGGTGTCAACGCGCTGCTTACGCCCTTGGTGACGCTCGGTTTCGACGAGATCGGCGCGGTGCTGGCTCCCGACGGCCGGATCAAGTCGTTCTCGTCGGACGCCGACGGCTACACCCGCTCCGAGGGCGGCGGCATGCTGGTGCTCAAACGGGTCGACGACGCCCGCCGCGACGGCGATCAGATCCTGGCCGTGATCGCCGGCAGCGCGGTCAACCATGACGGCCGGTCCAACGGTCTGATCGCGCCCAACCAGAAGGCGCAGGCCGACGTACTGCGCCGGGCCTATAAGGACGCCGGCATCGATCCGCGCGCCGTCGACTACATCGAGGCGCACGGGACCGGCACCATCCTCGGTGACCCGATCGAGGCGGAGGCGCTGGGCCGGGTCGTCGGTAGGGGACGTCCCGCCGACCGTCCGGCGCTATTGGGCGCAGTGAAAACCAATGTCGGCCACCTGGAGTCGGCGGCCGGCGCGGCCAGCATGGCCAAGGTGGTGCTGGCGCTGCAGCACGACAAGCTGCCGCCGTCGATCAATTTCGCCGGACCCAGCCCCTACATTGACTTCGACGCCATGCGGTTGAAGATGGTCGACACCGTCACCGACTGGCCACGCTACAGCGGCTACGCGCTTGCCGGGGTGTCCAGCTTCGGCTTCGGTGGGGCCAATGCGCACCTAGTGGTGCGCGAGGTACTGCCGCGCGATGTCGTCGAGCGTGAACCGGAACCGGAGGCTCAGCCTGTTGCGCCGACCGGCGCCGGCGCCGAAGCGACCGAAACGCCCACGTTCGAAGGCTACTCGCTGCGGTTCGACGAATTCGGCGAGATCATCACCGACACAGCTGCGGCCGACGAGGAAGAGCCCGAACTGCCGGGCGTGACCGAAGAGGCCCTGCGGCTTAAAGAGATCGCGCTGGAAGAACTTGCGGCGCAAGAGGCTCAAGAAGGTTCCAAGGCACCCCTGATTCCGCTGGCGGTTTCGGCGTTCTTGACCTCACGCAAGAAGGCCGCAGCCGCGGACCTGGCGGACTGGATAGAAAGCCCCGAAGGCCAGGCGTCGTCGCTCGAGTCGATCGGGCGGTCGTTGTCGCGGCGCAACCACGGCCGCTCGCGCGCGGTGGTGCTGGCTCACGACCACGACGAAGCCATCAAGGGCCTGCGGGCGGTCGCCGAGGGCAAGCAGCGGCCGAACGTGTTCAGCGTTGACGGGCCGGTGACCAACGGCCCGGTGTGGGTGCTCGCCGGATTCGGCGCGCAACACCGCAAGATGGGCAAGAGCCTGTACTTGCGCAACGAGGTTTTCGCCGAATGGATCGAAAAGGTCGACGCATTGGTCCAAGACGAGCTGGGCTACTCGGTGCTCGAGCTGATCCTTGACGACTCGCAGGACTACGGTATCGAAACCACCCAGGTCACGATCTTCGCGATCCAGATCGCGCTGGGTGAGCTGCTCAAGCAGCACGGTGCCAAACCCGCCGCGGTGGTCGGCCAGTCGTTGGGCGAAGCCGCGTCGGCCTACTTCGCCGGCGGCCTGTCACTACGCGACGCCACCCGGGCCATCTGTTCCCGCTCGCATCTGATGGGCGAGGGCGAGGCGATGCTGTTCGGTGAGTACATCCGGTTGATGGCGCTGGTGGAGTATTCCGCCGACGAGATCAAGACAGTGTTCTCCGACTTCCCCGATCTGGAGGTGTGCGTTTATGCCGCGCCCACCCAAACGGTTATCGGCGGGCCGCCCGAGCAGGTGGACGCGATCATCGCCCGCGCGGAGTCGGAGGGCAAGTTCGCCAGCAAGTTCCAGACCAAGGGCGCCAGCCATACCTCGCAGATGGACCCGCTGCTCGGTGAGCTGACCGCGGAGCTGCAGGGAATCAAGCCGATGAGTCCGACGGCCGGGATCTTCTCGACGGTGCACGAGGGCAGCTACATCAAGCCCGGCACCGAGCCGATCCACGACGTCGAGTACTGGAAGAAGGGTCTGCGGCATTCCGTCTACTTCACCCACGGGATCCGCAACGCCGTCGACAGCGGGCACACCACTTTCGTGGAGTTGGCGCCCAACCCGGTGGCGCTGATGCAGGTGGGCCTGACCACGGCGTCGGCCGGTCTGCACGACGCCCAGCTGATCCCGACGCTGGCCCGCAAGCAAGACGAAGTCGAGTCGATGATCTCGACCATGGCGCAGCTCTACGTCTATGGTCACGACCTGGACATAGGGACTCTGTTCACCCGCGCCACCGGACCCCGGGACTACGCGAATATCCCGCCGACCCGGTTCAAGCGCAAAGAGCACTGGCTGGATGTGCACTTCTCCGGCGACGGTTCGGTGATCATGCCGGGAACCCATGTCGCGCTGCCGGATGGCCGCCACGCCTGGGAATACGCGCCCCGGGGCAACACCGATCTGGCGGCGTTGGTGCGAGCCGCTGCGGCCCAAGTGCTTCCCGACGCGCAATTGACGGCGGCGGAGCAGCGTGCGGTGCCCGCCGACGGCGCTCGGCTGGTGACGACGATGGCGCGGCATCCCGGCGGCGCGTCGGTTCAGGTGCACGCCCGCATCGACGAGTCGTTCACGCTGGTGTACGACGCACTGGTTGCCCGGTCCGGCTCCGAATCGGTGTTGCCGGCCGCGGTCGGCGCCGGCGCGGCGATCACGCCGTCGGTTACCGGAGCTGCGACGGCCGTGCCGGAAGCTGCCCCTGTCGAGAACGCCGAGGCCGAAACACTCTCGGATAGCCTGACCGCCCGCTATTTGCCGAGCGACTTCACCAAATGGTCGCCGGATTCCGGCGAGACCATCGGGCAGCGGCTGGGCGCGATCGTCGGGGCCGCGATGGGTTACGAGCCCGAAGACCTGCCGTGGGAGGTGCCGCTGATCGAGCTGGGCCTGGACTCCCTGATGGCGGTGCGGATCAAGAACCGTGTCGAGTACGACTTCGACCTGCCGCCCATCCAGTTGACGGCGGTGCGCGATGCCAACCTCTACAACGTCGAGAAGCTGATCGAGTACGCGGTCGAGCATCGCGACGAGGTGGAGCAACTGCACGAGTACCAGAAGACCCAGACCGCCGAGGAAATCGCCAGGGCGCAGGCCGAATTGCTGCACGGCAAGTCCGAAAAGGCGCAGCAGGCACCGACCCCACCGCCACCGCCGGTGTCGGACATCCCGATTCCGCCGCCACCGACGAATCCCTCGGGCCCCACCGCTAACGGTGGTCAGCCGAACCTGAAGGGAGCCGCTGACGCGCTCAACCAGCAGGCGGTCGCCAAGGCGCTCAACTCCGACGTGCCGCCGCGCGACGCCGCCGAGCGGGTCACCTTCGCCACGTGGGCGATCGTCACGGGGAAGTCCCCGGGCGGCATCTTCAACACACTGCCCAAGCTGGACGGCGACACCGCCGCCAAGATGGCGCAGCGGCTTTCGGAGCGCGCGGAAGGTCCGATCACCGCCGAGGACGTGCTGACGTCGGAGAACATCGAAGCGCTGGCGGACAAGGTGCGCAGCTACCTGGAGGCCGGCCGGATCGACGGGTTCGTTCGCACCCTGCGGCCCCGGCCCGAGGGACCAAAGGAAGCGTCGCGGGTGCCGGTGTTTGTGTTCCACCCGGCCGGCGGTTCGACGGTGGTGTACGAGCCGCTGCTCAACCGGCTGCCGGCGGACACCCCGATGTACGGCTTCGAGCGTGTCGAGGGCACGATCGAAGAGCGTGCACAGCAGTACGTGCCGAAGCTGATCGAGATGCAGGGCGACGGGCCGTACATTCTGGCCGGCTGGTCGCTCGGTGGAGCGCTGGCCTACGCGTGCGCGATCGGGCTGAAGCGGATGGGCAAGGACGTCGAATGGGTCGGGCTGATCGACGCGGTCCGCCCGGGCGAGGAGATCCCGCAGACCAAGGAGGAGATCCGCAAGCGCTGGGAGCGCTATGCCCGGTTCGCCGAGAAGACATTCAACGTCACCGTCGGCGAGATCCCGTACGAGCAGCTCGAGGAGCTCGACGACGGCGGCCAGGTCCGGCTGGTGCTCGACGCGGTCAAAGCCAGCGGTGTGCAGATCCCGGCCGGGATCATCGAACACCAGCGCACGTCGTATTTGGACCAGCGGGCTATCGACACCGCCCAAATCCAGCCGTATGACGGGCATGTCACCCTCTACATGGCGGATCGCTACCATGACGACGCGATCATGTTCGAGCCGCGGTACGCGACCCGCAAGCCGGACGGCGGCTGGGGTGAGTACGTTTCCGGCCTCGAGGTCGTGCCGATCGGTGGCGAGCACATCCAGGCCATCGATGAGCCGATCATCGCCAAGGTCGGCGAACACATGAGCCAGGCCTTGAACAAGATCGAGCACAAGATCGAGGCGAAACGTAGCCCGACGAGTGAGGTAGGCAAGTAGTGACGGAGACCGTGCCAGCTCCCATCGTCCACACCACGGCCGAAAAGCTGGCCGAGCTGCACGCTCGCCTGGAGTTGGCCAAAGAGCCCGGCGGTGAGAAGGCGGCGGCTAAGCGCGACAAGAAGGGCATCCCCAGTGCCCGCGCTCGCATCCACTCGCTGGTCGATCCCGGCACCTTCTTGGAGATCGGCGCGCTGGCCCGCACCCCCAACGACCCCAACGCGTTGTACGGCGACGGGGTTGTCACCGGGCACGCCATGATCAACGGCCGGCCGGTTGGGGTGTTCTCCCACGACCAGACGGTGTTCGGTGGCACGGTCGGCGAGATGTTCGGTCGCAAGGTGGCCAAGCTGATGGAGTGGTGTGCGATGGTCGGGTGCCCGATCATCGGCATCAACGACTCCGGTGGCGCGCGCATCCAGGACGCGGTGACCTCGCTGGCGTGGTATGCGGAGCTGGGCCGACGCCACGAATTGTTGTCCGGGATTGTGCCGCAGATCTCCCTCATCTTCGGCAAATGCGCTGGGGGAGCGGTCTATTCGCCGATCCAGGACGATCTCCTCGTCGCGGTGCGCGACCAGGGCTACTTCTTCGTCACCGGGCCCGATGTGATCCAGGAAGTCACCGGCGAAGAGGTCAGTCTTGACGAGCTGGGTGGCGCGGACGCCCAGGCCCGCTATGGCAATATCCATCAGGTTGTCGATTCCGAGGCGGCCGCGTTTCAGTACGTGCGGGACTTCTTGTCGTTCCTGCCGTCCAACTGCTTCGATAAACCGCCGATCGTCAACCCCGGACTGGAGCCGGAGATCACTCCGACCGACCTGGAACTCGACTCGATCGTGCCGGATTCCGACAACATGGCCTACGACATGCACGAGATCCTGCTGCGGATCTTCGACGACGGCGACTTCCTCGACGTCGCCGCGCAGGCCGGGCCAGCGATCATCACCGGGTTCGCCCGGGTCGACGGCCGTCCGGTCGGCGTGGTGGCCAACCAGCCCATGCACCTGTCCGGGTCGATCGACAACGAAGCCTCCGACAAGGCAACCCGGTTCATCCGGTTCTGCGACATGTTCGAGATCCCCTTGGTGTTCGTCGTCGACACACCCGGGTTCTTGCCGGGGGCCGAGCAGGAGAAGAACGGCATTATCAAGCGCGGCGGCCGGTTCCTCTCCGCGGTCGTGGAAGCCGACGTGCCGAAGGTGACGATCACGATCCGCAAGTCCTACGGCGGCGCCTACGCCGTGATGGGCTCCCGGCAGCTGACCGCCGACTTCAACTTCGCGTGGCCGACCGCGCGCATCGCGGTGATCGGCGCCGAGGGTGCCGCGCAACTGCTGATGAAGCGGTTCCCCGACCCGACTGCGCCCGAGGCGCAGGCGATCAAGAAAGACTTCATCGAGGGCTACAACCTCAACATGGCGATCCCGTGGATCGCTGCCGAGCGTGGGTTCATCGACGCAGTGATCGAGCCGCACGACACCCGACTGTTGCTGCGCAAGTCGCTACATCTGTTGCGAGACAAGCAGCTGTGGTGGCGGGTGGGCCGCAAGCACTCGCTGCTTCCGATCTAGCCTCACAGCACGAGCGCGCCCCCGACGAGTTCGTCGAACCGCTCAAGTGCTTCATCGGAGTCGGCGTCGATACCGCGCAGCGGCCCGCGATCGGCGAGATACCGCTGCGCGTATAACCGGGCGACGAGTGCCTTGCGGTCACCGCTTCGGGTGGCCCGCTCCCAGGCGGCCTGCTCGGTGAGCAACGCTGTGGCGTAGACGTCGCCCATGAACTGGGCCAGCGGGAACAGCCGCGCTTCGGCCACGCCGGGATCGAGTTTGCTCCAGGCTGTGATCGCCGCGTCGAGATCCTCGACGCGGCCGGCGACCAAGCGAGTGGTTTCGTCGTCGTCGGAGACCGACACCGCGTCACGTAACCGCGCCAGCAGCGTCTCGTGCGCGCGAGTCTGCTCGATACCGCGCCGCACATCGAGACAGAGGATGTTGTCGGGGCCCTCCCAGATGGTGTTCACTTGCGCGTCGCGCAGTAGCCGGGCCACCGGCCAGTTCTCGATATAGCCGTTGCCGCCGTGGATCTCGATCGCATCCGACGCCGCGGTGATCCCGAGCCGGCACAGCTTGAGCTTGGTGACCGGCACGGCGATGCGTTGCCGCATGCCGCGGGGCTGGCGATGGTTGGTGGCGCCGGTGCCGTCGAAGACCAGCGCAAGTGCTGCCTCGACGTCGACGATCATCTCGGCGAGCTTGCGCCGCATCAGCGGCTTGTCGATGAGCGCCCCGCCGAACGCCCACCGCTGCCGGGCATAACACAGCGACTCGACCAGGGCACGCCGCGCGTTACCGAGGGCGAACAAGGCGATGCCGAGGCGGGCGGCGTTGGTCAGTTCCATCATGCGTCCGAGCCCCTTGCCGTCCGACGGGCCTGCATCGGCGCTCGGTTCACCGGACAGCAGAAACGCCTCGGCGTTGACGAACTCGACCTCGCCGGAAGCCACCGAGCGGGTGCCGAGCTTGTCCTTGAGTCGGCGGACCCGCACCCCGTTGCGCGAACCGTCGCGGCGGGTGCGCAGCACCAGGAAGTTGGCGACGCCGCGGGTCGAGTCAGGGGCGCCCTCGGGTTTGGCCAGTACGACGAAAGCCTCCCCGGCGCAGTTGGAGGCGAACCACTTGAAGCCGTTCAGCAGCCACGCGTCGCCGCTGCGCGTCGCCGTTGTCTCGAGTGCTCCAAGGTCGGAGCCGCCGGTGCGTTCGGTCAGGAGCTGCGCCGTCTCGCCCGTCCACTCGCCGGAGACGAATTTGGCCAGCACGTGCTCGCGCACGTCGGGCGGTGCGTAGTCAGCCACCAGCGACTGGACCATGCCGCCGCCGGTGCCGAGTGCGCAACCCATCCCGATGTCGGCCTGGTTGAGCAGGTAGTTGGACGCGAACAGCGCCAGCGACGAGCTCACCTCAGTGGCTCGCGCTTCGGTGCGCAGCGCTTGCTGAGCATCCAGGACCGCGCGTTTGGACTGCGTAAACGACGCCGGCATGACGACCTGACTGATGTCGTGCCCCCACCGGTCGTAGCGCTCCAGCCGGGGCGGGTTGCGGTCGGTCTCCTCGGCCCACCGCGCCACCGGACCGCCCATCAGCTCACCGATCCGCGTCAAGTGGCGCTCGGCGAGTGCCAGCTCGTCGGGCCGCAGGTAGTAGGCCATGGTGAACTGCAGGGCGGGGTCGGTGAGGTACCAATTGAGACCCACGGCGCCGCGGTAGTTCTCCGTTTGGTAGCGCTGTGACTTTTCCGGAGTGGAGAAGGGCAGCGTGCGCAAGCTGTCGGAGGCCTCGACGCCGTACTCGCTCATTCCGCGACGGTATTACAGCCCGGACACCGCGTGAAAGACGCTTTGCAGCGCGGTGATCCCGCCAGACCGACCCTCATGCCGTAGCGCGCAGTGGGCGCCGGCCCGATCCGGTGCCGGCCGCGGCTCGGCAAGCCAATGCGTCGGGGTCGAATATCAGGACGCTCTTGCCTTCCACGAGGATCCAGCCGCAAGCCGTGAAACCGCGCAGTGCTTTGTTGACCGATACGCGGTCAGCGCCGACAAGTTGAGCCATCTCGTCCTGGCTGAGCTCGTGCACGACGCGCAGCGCGTCGCCTTCGCGCGTGCCGAATCGCCGGGCCAGCAGCAGCAACTGGCGAGCAACACGGCTGGCCACATCGCTGGAGACCAGTTCGACCAATTCGTCCTCGGTGTGTCGTAGCCGCCGGGCCAGTGCCTGCAGCAACTGCTCAGCGATCACCGGCCGGTGGGCCATCCAGGCTCGCAACGTGGCGCGGTCCAACCACACCGCCCGCACGTCGGTGATCGCGGTGGCGGTGCAGGTTCGAGGACCAGGGTCGAATACCGCCAGCTCGCCGAAGATGTCCGTTGGGCCCATGATCGCCCGGAGATTCTGCCGGCCGTGCAGGCCCCGAAGCGCAACTTTGACCTTACCCGAAATGACGATATAGACCCGATCACCGGGGTCACCCTGGGCGAAAATCGTTTGCCTTGCCCTGAATTCGCACGGATGCAGCTGCTTGATCAATGCGGACGCGGCGTCGGGTTCCACATGACTCAAGATTCCGCCCCCGGTTATGACCTGAATGTCTTTGGCTGTAACGGTTTCCGGCTGCACGACAGTGCTCATGAGACCCTCCTCGTCGGTGTCAACCCGTCGCTGGCCCGGTGAGGAAAACCAGTCGGAAATTGCCGATCTGGATCTCATCGCCGTTGGCCAGCACCGCCGAGTCGACGGGTTCACGGTTGAGATAGGTGTTGTTCAGGCTGTCGAGGTCAACGACGTGAAATTCGCCGTTCTCCGTTCGGAACTCGGCGTGCCTGCGGCTGACGGTGATGTCGTCGAGGAAGATGTCGCTGGTGGGATGCCGGCCAGCGGACATGACGGGTTGATCCAATCGGAACCGCGATCCGGCGTTGGGACCCCGCTTCACAACGAGCACGCCCAGGCCGCACACCAACGTTTCCATATCCTCCATTACTGCCCAGGCGACGGCTGCCGACGTGTCGAACTCGCCGCTGACATCAGCGCGCGATGTGGACGCGATGTCCCCGGTGTTTTCGTCGGGACCTTGGCCCGCCTGGCTCACCCGGGTGCGGGGCGCGGTTTGCTGCCGCCGAGATGCTGACATCGTGGCTCGATCACGCCGCTCGCGGAAGATCCGGGGTTGTTCTTGCCGCGTGTGGTGTCGGCCGGCCGGGTGCCGGGGCCCAGCCGACGTAGGTCAGATAGAGCCCGACCAGGGCGAAGGCGATGCAAAGCGACACCCACCAGGCTTGAGCGCCGACCATGCTGTGGGCTACCGAAACGAAAGCCTTGGGGAAGGCCAACAGGAGCAGCCCGCGCAGCGTGACGAGCCAGCCCAGCACGGACACGACGATCGCCGCGGCGCCCCGCCAGTATTGGTGGCCGGCGACGACGACAAGACCGAACAGCAGAACAAAGGCGCCGGTCACCCACGTCCACAGTGAATTCGCCTCGAACTGCGACGGCAGTGCCTGCACGTCGGACGCGCGGGCTACAGCCGTGACGTCGGCGATGACGAGGAAAGGCCCGAGCACGCGGGAGAACATGCGTGTCCTGGCCTGCGACTCTCGTGAAGCGTTCATTGCCGTGCCTTTCGTCTGACCCGGTCTGATAGCCCCCCTGTATCGGACCATTCGATCGACGTGCCGAGATAGGGACTGAAGTCCCGTCCGCCCGGGGCATTCGTCCTCTGGACGGTGGTGGTTTGTCCTGGGACGTTGGCCAACAGTGACCTATGGCCCTCCCCCGGTTGGGCCGGAGGTTTATGATCGGTCCACGACAACGATTTAAGGGAGTCGAGCATCTAAGGGAGTCGAGGATGAAGGCCAACGTAGGTGACTGGCTAGTGATCAAGGGAACGACGACGGAGTTAGCGGATCAGCGTGGCCTGATCACCGAGGTGCACGGGGCCGATGGCGCAGCGCCGTATGTGGTGCGCTGGCTTGCCAGTGGCCATGAGGCAACGGTGTTTCCGGGTTCGGACGCCATCATCGTCACCGCGGCCGAACAAGAACGGGCCGACGAACGGGCACGGCACCGGGTCGGCACGCAGTCTGAACTGACCCATCACTTTGGCGGCGAATAGATCAAACCGGGCCCCCTCCAACCGTCCACGCACAGGCGCAGCTTATACCGGTGCCACGAGTTCAGAAGTGTAGAACTCAGCCGGATTTTGCGAGTTTGCGTTGGGGCGCTCGACAATTACCCAAACGCCCGTCGTGCCGTGCCCAATACTGTCTTGAATAGTGACCGTTGGGCTGCCGGCGGCGTCGGTGTCCATTCCGGTAAAGGCGGTGCCCGGATCCCCGGGACCGCAGGTAGCTGAGGACGGCCTGGGTTCCTGGATCAGGCCGACGTCGAAGTGGGTGCCCGGCGAGCGGAGTCCACCAGATGCACCTCTGCGATCGCTGTTGATCCCGCGGTGTGTATGAGGGCTGAGCCGGTGCCCAGAACGGGACGCGGCACCGGGCCACCTTTTTACCTTTTTGTTAGTTTCCCCACAGGGGAGGTAGGTTCAAGGTAGGTTCGACCCGCATTTTGCCAAAATTAAACCCTTGGCGGCGAATTATTCGAACACAAATTTTGGCGGTTATTCGACTAATGACGAATACCGCCGTGCGGATTCCAAAATCCGGTGCAATACAACCGCTTTCGCACATTATTAGGGCTTGATTCGGATCGCCCCCGGCGACCACCATCCGGTGCGGGTCGCGGTGCCCAGGTCGAGTTGGGCGGGATGGGCGTCCGCGACGGTGTCGAACTTGCGCAGTGACCCCCAGTCACGGCCCCAGTCGCGGGACAGGTACGTGGACATTACGTGGGCCCGCAGCAGCAAGTCGGTGATGCCCAGCAGGCCGCCGTTCACGCCGTCCTCCCAGGTGTCGGTGTCCTGCTTCTTGGCGTTGTAGTCCGGCGTGATACGGAATTTCGGGATCTCGGTGACGCCATTCACGTGCAGCATCGGATGCTGGCACGGGAAGGCCAGCCCGACCGCCCAGTCCATCAGCACCGGCTGCGACGAGCCGACGTACTCCTGCAGGGAACGCAGCTCCGGCACCCGCGGTGGGGTCACCGCGATCCAGTCTTCCGGCGTCAGCGACAGGTCCTCGGCCACCACCCGGACCGCGAGCGCGTCGGCAGGCATCTGTGACCGGGCGAAGCGCAGGTTGCGCCACACCTTCGGCTGTTCGCCGTACAGGTCATAGGGCACCAGCCGCCCGGCCGGCACCAGGTCACCGTCAGGACCGGGCTTGCCGTACTCGAGCACAACGGTCTGCCCTGAGGTATGGCCATGCAGCACGCTGTTCCCCGCGATCCTGCCTGCGGCGGTCACCACCACCAGGGGATGCCCGCCGTCGGGTTTGGGCAGCTGGTACCACGCCGATGTCAGCCTGCTCTGCTGTTGCGGGCCGGTGGTGTAGCTGCCGGCCAGCGGAACCCGGTCGGGGTCCAGGCCGTAGGGTAGCGGCACCACGGACCCGTTGATGCCCGGCGCCGTCAGCTTGGTCGGCGCATCCCAGTCGTAGTCGGTGCCGGGCTGCGGCACCGACGTCTCCTGAACCGCCTCGGCCACGGTATGGTCCGGTACGCCGTTGGGGGTGAACCCTACTAGGTTGACGCCGCCTAGCGGACCCAATGGGCCGTAATTGCCGGGCAGCGGCGCCATAAAGCCGGCGTTGCTGTCCGGCTCGACGAGCACATCGTCGGCCAGTCCACAGCCGCCGGCGAATTCGCGCAAGTTGGCCCAGCCATTGGAGTAGGTGGGGTACTGGCGCACGATTCCGGCGACCATCGATGCAATGAACACCAGCGCCATGAATCCGGCCGCGAGCGGCACCGGCGCTGCCGTCACCGCCCGCGCCAGCCGGCCTTCGCCGTGCTCCCGCGACGCGAAGTGCAACCAGATCGCCCAGAGTGCCGCGATCGCGAACAGGATGAAAAAGACTGTGCTGACGGTGATTCCGTCAAGCCTCGGCATGACGCTGTTGAACGGGACGCCGTAGCTCGAGACGTACCACCAGCCATTGGTGGTGGCGAAACAGAGCGCCAACAAGAACAACAACGCCGCCAGGAACGCCATCCGGTTGCGTGACCAGCGCAGCACCTCATGCGACACCAGCACCGTGGTCAGCGCGGCCATCGCCGCGCCCACCGCCGCGAACAGCCCGAAGTGGTGCACCCACTTGGTGGGGGTGAACATCAGGAAGAACATGGTGCCGAAGATGACACCCATCAGCCGCCACGCCGGCCCGCGGGCCACACCGGGAACCCGCTTGCGCCGCAACATGATGAACACCGCGGTGAACAGGCACAGCGCAGTGATGAAAAAGCCGAACCGGCGCGACAGCGAACCGTCGACGGTGGGCAGGAAGAGGTAGTAATAGCGCAGGTTCTCGGTGTACCAGGCCTGGCTCGGGCCGATCGCGGTGCGAATCCTGTAGGCTTCCAGAAACGTTGACAGTGTCTGGCCGGCGAAGACCACAGTGAGCACGACGGAGCCGGCGGCCAGCATCGGGGCCACCAGCGGCCAGGTGCCGACCAGGCGATGACGGTGGACCAAGATCCGCAGGATCGGCCGGCCACCGGCCACCAGCGCGGCCACCGCGATCAGGCCGGTGGGCTGGACGCCCAGCGTGAATGCCGCAGTCACGATTGCCAACGCCGCCGGCGTCAGCCGGGAGCAGCACATCGAGCGCTCGATCAGCACGTAGGTAACCAGTGAACCCAGCGCGATGATGGCCTCGGGGCGAAGGCCGTTGTTGAACGGCATCCACGCGGTGAGCAGGACCATCCCGGCCGCCCAGTTAGCGGCCGTGCTCGAGGTCACCGCCGGCCCCAGCCGGGGCAACACCTCACGCGACAGCAGCAGCCAGCAGACCAGCCCGGCGACCAGGTCGGGCAACCGCATCCACAGGCTGCCGTCGCTGACGTGGGTCATCAGTGCCAGCAGGTTGTAGTACCAGCCGAACGGGTCTTCCGGGCTGCCGAACCAGCGGAAGTAGTTGGACATGTAGCCGGCGTGATCGGCGACCCGAGCCATGCCGAGGATGTAGCCGTCGTCAGAGGAATTCGCGCCGATCACATGCCAGAGCAGAAACCCGAATATCACCGCCGCGTCGACCAGCGTGAACTTCCGCCAGCGGGTCGGAACCAACCGGTGCATCCGGCGGCCGTCCAACTGGTCCAGGCGCCACAGCGCGACCAGCGCGACGATGGTGGACACGATCGCGCCCACCATCGCGACCAGTTTCAGCGTCGTCGGTGTGGTGGAGAACCGGGTGTCGATGGTCGCCGAGAGCCGCAGCCCGGGCGGTGCGGGACCGGTCAGATCCGTGAACACCCCGACGATCTGCGGGCGCAGGTTGGCATCGGGGAAACCGCCGTGCACGGGCTTGCCCGCCGGATCGGTCAACCCGACGAAGGTGGCGAAGGCGCCGGCGCGGGTGGAGGTGATCTCGATGCGCTGGCATTGCGGGGACGCCGCCTGATCCCGAGACACGCTGGCGATCACCACGTTGCGATCGGTGACGTCGACGCGCTTGCTGCTGGCGACCACGAACAACGCGTTCAGCGCGGCATCCTTGCCCTTTTTGGGTGCCGTACTCAGCAGCACGCCGCCCTCGGGGGGCAGGTTGCGCACGACGGAGCACGGCACGGTTGCCGTCACGTCGACCGGTGTCAGCGAAATCAACGGCGCCGTAACGCTATTCAGTTGACCGTTTTGCGGCCAGTTCAGCATTGCGGTGGTCTGCACGACGGGCAGCAGCGGTGTCGCGACCGACAGGACGAAACCGACCAGCCCGGCGATCGTCGCGACCCAGCGCGTCACGCGTACGTCTTGACGGGCGGCCGCCATGTCTTCGCGGTTCCTCACGGTGGTGACGCTCATGGCAGGGCCCGAATCGGTCCCTGCCGGCCCCAGCCGGGCACCGTGATCACGCCCTGATCGACCGTGGCGTCCGGTGCCTGGTCGGCCGGCACTAGACGGTGGTATTGCTCCACCGATCCCCAGTCCCGGTACCAGTCGCCACGCAGGTACGTCGAGACGGTCGAGGTATACAGCATTGCCTGAGTGAACAGGAACGGACCCCCGTCCTCGCCGGCCTCCCACCCATTCGACGACGCCGCCGTCTGTTTGTGATCGGGCAGGATGCGGTATTGCGGAAGTTCGGCAACGCCAAGGTGTTCGGAGAACGGCCGCTGGCAGGGTAAGTTCGCCGCGGTTGCGATGTCCATCAGCACGGGTGTGTGCGATCCGATCAATTGCTGCAGGGTTTGCAGCACCGGGACCCGCGGCGGCGTGAAAGCGAACCATTGCTCGGAACTGAGGTTCGGGTCGTAAGCGACGATGCGTGCCACGTTGGCTTCCGGTGGCGCCCAGGTCAGCGGGAACCGCAAATTGCGCCACGCCGGCTCCGGCCCGATGTCGATTGGGTACACCTCACCGAGCGGCTGGGTGGTGCCGTCGGCGCGAGCGACGCCCCACTGCAATTTCAGCGACTGCCCGTAGGTGAAGGTGCCATCTTCTTTGTACGACCAGATGGCACCGGCGGCGGAGACCACCACCAACGGCCGGTCGCCGGTGCGGGGCGGCAACTGATACCACGCCGAGGTCGCCGTGGCGGCCAGCGAATTCTCGCCGTAGCTGCCCATCACCGGTGTGCGGGCCGGGTCGAGGCCGAACGGTAGTGCTGCGTGCGACCCGTTCACCCCGATCGGGCCTTTCCCGCCGGCCGTGCCCGCGGAGTCACTCATGGTGGCGTTGGGCTTGTTGGGCGACCCGGTGGAATTCACCACCCCAGGTTTGGTCACTACCGGGTACGACCTCAGGTCATCACCCACGCCTTCGGGTTTGAAGCCGATCGGGTTGATACCGCCGAGCGGGCCGTCAGGCCCGAAGGTCTGCCCCGGGACCGGCTGCAACATGCCGGCGTTGGGGTCGGGTTCGGTCAAGACGTCGTCCGCCATCGCGCAGCTCGCAGGCGAGAGCCCGGAGCTGAGCGCCGCCAGGTTGGCCTTGGCGGTGGTGTAGAGCGGGTAGCGGAAGACGGCGCCTTTGGCCAGCGAGCCGACCTCGCCGAGGACCATGATCGTCGCGACCACCAGCAACGGCGTGGACGCCAGGACGCGATTGCGCCGGTTGTCCTTGACTTCGGTGTGCCCGGCGTAGTCCATGCGGAAGTGATACCAGGCGGCCAGCAGTCCGGTCAGGATAGACATCGTCAGGAACATCGACGTCACCGGGTGGCTGGCGATGACCGGCGGGATGTCGTACCACGGGACCCCGTAGTTACCGACATAGAACCAGCCGTTGATACCCGAGGTTGCCCAGGCCAGCACGAACAGCAGCGCGGTGATATACAGCGTCAGGTTGCGGCGGTTGTGCAGGCCGATGCGGGCGAGGGTGAACGCGGTGACCGCACCCAGGGCGCCGGTCAGTCCGGCGAACGCGCCGAACTGTACGGCCCACTTCGTCGGTGTGAACGTCAACAGCAGCAGGCCGACCGCGGTGGTTCCGATCAATCGCCAGGCCGGGCCGCTGGCCAACCCCGGCACCCGGCCGCGCCGCAGCAGTACCACCAGCATGCCGAACAGGCACAGCAGTAGCACCAGCACAGCGAATCGCCGGGACATGGATCCCTCGGCGTTGCTCTCCACCGTGAGGAAGTAGTAGCGCAGGAAGTCCTGGTACCACGCGATGGTCGGCCCGACCTTGTATTTGATGCGCGCCGACTCGGCGACCGTGGCCAGCGTTTGGCTGCGGAACACCACCAGGAGGATCAGCGACAACGACGCCGCCAGCACCGCCAGCGGGGCCAGCAAGCCGTTGGTCTCGCGGCGCCGCCGGATGCCCGCGGCGATGGCCCGGGCCCCGGTCAGCAGCGCGGCGACGGCGATCAATCCCTGCGGCGCCAGCGTCGCGGTGAGCATCGCGACCACGATCGCGACCGCGGCAGAAGCCAGTCGCTGCAGCGCGATCGCGCGTTCCACCAACATATAGGTGACCACAACGCCAAGGGCGATCAGCGGCTCAGGCCGCAGGCCATTGTTGAACGGCAGCCAGGCAGCCAGAAACACCGCGCCCGCAGTGAAAACTGCCGCCCGGTTGGCGGCCAGGCCGCCTTTACCCGGTCCCAGCCGCCGCAACACCCAATGGCTGATGATCAGCCAGCACGCGATCCCGGCCAGCGTGGCCGGTAGCCGCATCCACACGCCGGCGGTGCTCACCGACGCCATCTTGGACAGCACCGCGAGATACCAGTCGAACGGCGCGTCCGTCGTCCCGAAGTAGCGGTAGTAGTTGGCCACGTAGCCGGCCTTCGGCGCGACCCGGGCGATGGTCAGGTTGTAGCCGTCGTCCGACGAGGTGGCGCCGATGACATGCCACACCACCAGCGTTCCGATCACGCCAACGTCGGCGAGCCAGATCGCGATCCCGACGCGCCGCCACGAAGCCCGGTGCTCATGTGGGCGGTATCGGGAGAGCCAGCCGATCGGGGACCGCCACTTGACCAGCGTGCGGCCACGGCCACGGCGGTCCAAGGCCGCCATCGCAATAATTGCGATCAGAACCGCTAGCCCGCCGGTGACCATCACGATCTTCTTCATGGCGGTGGGCGCGGTGATAAACCGGGTGTCGATGTCGACGCGGGCCGACAACCTCGGCTGCGCGGGCACCTTCAGATCGGTGAAAATCCCGCCGACCTGGGGTTTCTTCTCGGAAGGCAGTATCCCGGAGGCGCCGGGTATGCCGACGAAATCCGCACCGGTGCCACCGGCGCCGGCCCAGGCGTGCAGAACGCTGCAGGCCCCCGCCGCGACCGCCGAACGCTGTGCCACCGCGGCCACCGTGTCCCGGAACGCAACGACGATCACGTCTTTGTTGGCGCGCACGAAGAGCCCACTTTTACCGGCGTCCACCCCGCCGGTCGGCAGGGTCGAGACCACCAATCCGCCGTCGGGAGGCAAGGTGGCAATCGCCGAGCACGGGATGGAGATGTCCAGTGTGCGCGGCGCCCCGGACACCAGTGGGGCGGTGATCTGGCTGACGTGGCCATCCACGGTGCCCTGAGGCCACAGCACGGTCGCCGTGGTCTGTTTGACCGGAAGCAATGGAACGGCTGCGCACAGCAGCAGACCCACGATTCCCGCGACGACGGCGATCAACCGGGGGTTGCGAACTGTTGTCGTTTGGGTGTGTTCGAGTGCACTTTGGTGTGTTCTAGCGTCGGCTGTCGTAGGGCGAAGATAGGCTGGCGGCATAACTTAATCCCCCGTGACTGGCCGGGACATGCCAGTTGTGGTCCAGTCGGGACCACGGCGCCGTTCGTCAGCAGTTCCAGCGGTAGCGCTGGCGACGGCGGGCCAGACCAGCGGATACCGCTGGGCTGGCGAGCTCACGTAAGACCGACCCGCGCAAAGCAGCGGCCGTGGGCGGTGAAGCCATAACCCAAACCCCGCAAGGGGACACCGCACGAGCGTGTCACCAGAACACACTCGGCAGCAACGGATCCGCTGCGATCGCTGATTACCGTCGTGGGGCACGAGGGTCGATGGTAAGCGACGCCGCTTTGTCCGGTAAGGATGCAGGGCCGCGCAGCGCGCCTGAGGTGGGGGGACCATCCGCTTGCGGGGAGAGCCCGACGTTCGGAGTGGGACCCTGTGGATGGACGCGGCTCGCCCCCGCCAAAGCAGCCTTCGTCGCCCCGATGCGTTCAAAATGGGGAGCTGAGGCCCTGAAACGCCCCGCTGACTCGGGAGGCGCGATGAGGAACACAGGTCTCCGGTTTGGTGTCCTGGGACCGTTGCTGATGACCGCAAACGGCATCCAGGTGCCGCTGGGCGCACCCAAACAGCGAGCAGTGTTGGCCATGCTGGTGATCAACCGAAACCGGCCGGTGTCCGTCGAGTCGTTGATTGATGCGGTGTGGGACTGCGATCCGGTGCCGGCAGCACGGACCAGCATTCAGTCCTACGTGTCCACCCTGCGGCGGCTACTCCGCAGCGCCGGGGGCTACCCGCACACGGTGCTCGCAAGCGCCCCGCCGGGGTATCAACTCAACGTCGCTGATGCCGATTGCGATGTGGGGCGCTTCCTCGCCGAGAAGACCGCGGGAGTCCGGGCCGCCGCCGCGGGACGATTCGAGGAAGCCAGCAGCCACCTGTCGGCCGCGCTGGGCGAATGGCGCGGACCGGTCCTCGACGACCTGCGTGATTTCGCATTCGTCAATGCATTCGCCACCACACTGCTGGAAGACAAGGTGGCGACCCACACCGCCCGCGCCGAAGCCGAGATCGCATGCGGACGCGCCAACGGCGTGATCGGTGAACTCGAGGCGCTCACCACACAACACCCCTATCGCGAACCGCTGTGGGCGCAATTGATCACCGCCTACTACGTCACCGAGCGCCAGTCGGACGCCCTGGGTGCCTATTGGCGACTGAAAACGGCCCTGGCCGAGGGTCTTGGCATCGACCCCGGCCCCACGGTGAACGCGCTGCATCAGCGCATCCTGCGGCAAGAGCCGCTGGGCGCCAACCGGCCCAAACGGGCCGCACAGACCACCCACAAGCAGAACATCGTCCATCCCGACCCGGCGACCCCAGCGTCCGGTGAGTCCTTCGTGGCCCGGCTGCGTGACAAAACCGGACGCGAATATCGGCTGAACGGCGCGGCCACCCGGATCGGGCGTTCCGAGGACAACGACATCGTTCTCGACGACGACGACGTCAGCCGGCATCACGCCATGATTGTCGACACCGGAGCCGGATTCGTGATCACCGATTTGCGCTCGACCAATGGTGTCGAGGTGCAACGCCGGCGCATAAACCCCAACGCCACCCTCGCTGACGGTGACCACATCCGCATCGGCAGCTGTCAGTTCATCTTCGAAATCCGCTCGGGCTGAAGGCTATTCGGCCAGCCGTGCAGCCAGAGTGGCACGGCCCGGACCGGCGAGGTCCGCGACGGCCACGCGGCGGCCGGCCATCGCCATGAGCAGTGCTTCGCCGGGGCCGGTTACCTCAGGCCCGCGGCCGTGTGCCCAGTCGATGTCGGTGGCGCGCAGCCGTAGTCCCCTGATCCGGCGTCCGGCGCCGAACCGAGGATTGCCCGGCACCAAGTCGAGAACGCGAATGAGTCGATCGGTCGGAACGGTGCGGGGCTGGTGCAGCGAACGGCGGATGTCTTGGTGGTGAATCAGGCCGTCGACGAGCGCGATCATTCCGCCGAAGCCCGCGGTCAACCCCCTGGGCGTGAGGTGATCGCCGAGAAACTCAACCAACTGCTGCGGGGTCAGTGCGGCGAACTCGTCGACGCCCACCTGGTTGGCCCGCACGATCCAGCCCTTCGCGAAGCGCCTCAGCAGTCCCAGGGTGCTGAGCTCTTCGTAGCTGATCACGTGCGCGACAACGTCTTTGACGCTCCACTTCGAACAAAGGCTGGGTGCCTCCCAGTCCTGCGGCGTCAGGGTGGCCAGGAACGCTGCGAGGTCGGCCCGCTCAGCGCGGGCCATGCTCATCAGTGTGGCTGTCATTTCCGGGCCCCGACGCCGAATAGGTGAGCGTAGCGGTTCAGATACAGCGGCCAGCCCGCATCGCTGTCAACACCGTCGGCGACCGACTGCCAGCCCGGACCGTGGCGGTCCAGATGGCGGTGTTCGAGGTCGACGCGCGTGCGCTCGTGGGATTCGGCGGTGAAGCGCACCTCGACTTCGCTGGTCTTGGACAGATCGCTTTCCAGCTGCCAGGTCGGACCGATATCCCAGGTGAACACCAAGCGTTGGGGAGGCTCGTAGACCACCACGCGCGCCCACCGGCACACACTGCCGTCAACCCCGCGGTCGTAAATGTGCCCTCCCACGCGGCGCTCGAATATCGTCTCGGCGATCGGGACGGCAAGCAGATTATGCTGGCGCGGCTTGAAATCCCCGAATTGCCCGGTGAAGACGGCGAACGCGCGCTCGATCGGAGCGTTAACGACGACGTGGTGATGCACAGACGGAATTCGCGGTCGTGTCATGAGTCATCTCCGTTGATCTGCTCGACGGCCCGCGCGTAGCCGGCCAGGGCTTGCGTCCAGAACCGGTCAAGATCGGCGCGCAGCACCTCGAGACCAGTCGGGTCGAGTTGATAGACGCGACGCGTACCCGCGGCGCGGTCGCGCACCAGCCCGGCGGACTTGAGCACCTTGAGGTGCTGCGAAACGGCAGGCCTGCTGACGGGCAGATCGCGGGCTAATTCACCGACAGCCAGAGGCCCGTGGGCAAGACGTTCCACAATGGCCCGTCGCGTCCCGTCCGCCAACGCCAGCCAACCGTCACCATTTCGGCCATCTCGGTAAGTGGCCACGAACCGTAAGCTTAGGCTTACGGTTTGACTTCATCAATGCCTTGGGCCCTCCCACCTACCGGGTGCGTCAGGCTACCCTGACATCTATGAGTGCTGCGGAGGACTGGGAGCAGGCCCAACAAGCGTGGCGACGGCTTGCTGTGCGAAGCGGACGCCCCAGTGACGATGGGCTGGCGGCCCTGTCCGACATCGGCGTTGTGCGCCGGATGTTGGACCAAGCGGAGTTGGCGGCCGTGCGGGCTGCCCGACTGCATGGAAAATCCTGGGCCGAGATCGCCACGCATTTGGGCGTCACGCGGCAATCCGCCTGGGAACGCTGGCGAGATCTCGACGATTCCCCTCGCAATTTCCAACCCCAGCGCGCGGCTGAATCGACGGTGGTTGCTGACGCGGCCGCGCATCTGTTGCAGATGCGAGTCCAAGAGCAGCGTCGGGCATCGACAGTGCTGGTGCCCAGCGTGGTGGGACTCGAGTGGGTCAAGGCCCGTGATGTGCTCAACGACAACGGATTGGTCGCGATCAACGCCGACCCCCCGACCATGCCCGGAAACCGGAGCTGGATCGTCACCGACCAGAGCCCCGAGTCCGGTGCGCGCGTCATGGTCGGATCGGTCATCCGGCTATGGCTCAACGGTGACGGCGGCGCCGGAGTCCGTGAACCACGGCGTCCGCGACCCACTCCCAGATCGGCCCGCGAGATGCGGCCCGAACCGCGCGACCAAGCCGTCGGCTGAGGGCGGAACGCAAGAATTTCCCAAGGATTTCTCGAATTTCCGGCAAGCCGGCTGCGGCAATCTGGTGTCGTCGGCCACCGCGACCGACCCCAAGCAGGGATCCATTCGCCGGCAGCGGCACCCGCTCAGGCCAGCTTCCCGGACTTGGGACACGAACGGCACAGGTAAGGAATCGAGAGCCATGAATGCCAACATCGCCAACGCAGACACCCGAGCAGACACGAAGGCGAAGAAGGTGTCCAAGCTACGCATTGCGGCAGGTGTCGTGTTGGGCACCGTCGGTCTGTCACTCGTCGCGTCGCTGGTGCCGGCCACTGCGTCCGCTGACCCGTGGGTTCCGTACAGCGGGCCTCTCCACCCGGTGCGCCATTACGCCGCTGACATCCTGCACCCGGGCTGGACGCTCACACATCCTCTTCGGTCGCTGGCCCCTTAACTTAACCGAGCGCTCGAGAGCATTCCGCCCCGCTTCCGGGTCGACACCGTCGTCGCCCCAAAGCAGGGTGGAAGTGTTATGCCGCTAATGTCCTCTAACGTCTTAGGGGCGCCGGTTTCCACAGACCGCTGCGTGTCACCGTCCCCAGCTGCAGACGGGCCGGCTGGGCATCGGGGTAGTAGGGCGTCAACCGTTGCAGCCCACCCCAGTCCCGCGACCAGTCGTCTTTCAGGTAGCTGGCCACCGTGGTCGCCTTGAGCAGCAGCTCGGTGACGCCCAGCGGGCCGCCGCCGTTGTTGTCCATCACCGGTGAGTTGGCCTCTGCGCCGAATCGGTCTGGCAGGATGCGCCATTTCGGTGTTTCGTCGACACCGTTTTGATGGCCAAACGGTCGCTGGCACGGGAACGCCAGACCCACCAGCCAGTCCAGGAACACCGGGTCTTGGGAGCCGACCACATCCTGCAGCGTGCGTAGCTGCGGAATCCGTGGCGGCGTGACCGCGATCCAGTGCTGCGGCGACAGATCTTGGTCGTCGGCGAGCAGGCGGACCTGGGTGGCGGCGCTGGGGATCGCGGATAGCGGCAATCGCAAGTTACGCCAAGCCGGCGACGCCCCGACGTCGGCAAATTGGAATGACCCGCCCGGGTGCCCGCTGGCCGCTTCGTCATCGGTGGCCCACTGCAGCTGGACTTCGCGGGGGTCGAAGCGGCCGGCCGCACTCACCACCAGCAGCGGTCCCGCTTGGTCCCGTGCAGGTAGTCGGTACCAGCCCGACCGCAGCCTGGCGGGCACCTGAATGCCGGACCGCCAGCTGCCCAGCACCGGTGTGCGGGCCGGATCCAGGTTGTAGGGCAGCTGGGCGCGGGAGCCGTTGATTCCCGGTGCGGCTCTGGTGCCGCCCTCGGTGCCGGCCTCGCTGCTGGTGCTCAGCCCGTCGTCGTTGACGAAACTACGGTCGCCGGGACGTTCCATCACCGGGTCGGCGCGGACGTCAGCGGGAATACCGTTGGGCGTGAAGGCTTCGTCTAGGCCGGCTCCCAGGGCGTCGGCCACCGAAGCGCTCACCGGCGGCAGCATGCCGGCGTTGGGATCCTGCTCCACCAGTACGTCCTCGGCCAGTCCGCAGGACTTGCCGGTCAACGCCTGCAGGTTGGAGCGGCCCACCGACCACGCCGGGTACTGGGTGGTCATCGCCACGGTCAGCGATACCACCTCGAAGATCACCAGTACCCATGCCGCAATCGCCAACGGGGACTGAACGAGTCCTGCCAGCCGCGCCCCATACCGGGTTCGCCCGATTTTCAAAGGTCGGTTATCGGTGGCGACGAAGTGGAACCATGCCGCCAGCAGCAGCACCAGCACGGTTAGCCCGAGCAGCATGGTGGCAAAGCCATAATGCCATTTCGGGAACGAATTCGACCATGGCACACCGAAGTTGGACACATACCACCAGCCGTTCACGCTGGCGAAGGACGATGCCATCAAGAACAGCACCACAGCGGCGAACAGGGTGCGGTTGCGTCGGGAGCGCATGGCCCCAGCCGTCACCGCGACCGCGGCCAGCGCGCCCAGTGATCCGGCCAGCCCGGCGAA
>DATJBA010000450.1:0-7549 GCA_035515675.1 Mycobacterium sp. | reverse complement strand
CGGCGACCACCGATAGCCAACACCAGCCAGGGATGTGAGGAACCAAATCTCGCCCGCCCGACTGGACAAGAACACGGCTACCGAGCCGGGCAACCATTACCCCGGCAACGGCCAACAACGGCCAACCACACCAGTAACGGTTGCAGCGCACGGCCGTTCCGGCCCACGTAGGTGTCGGGATGCAACGGGGATAGAATCGCCGTCGAACCAGTGGTACGGCGCAGATTGACCTCGTATCATCTGAGTTAGTTGCCCCACAACGGGCATCCGCGTGCTATCGATAGTTACGTGCCAAACTGTCGGCAAGGAGGGACGAATGCCACTCTCCGATCATGAGCAGCGGATGCTCGATCAGATCGAGAGCGCTCTCTACGCCGAAGACCCCAAATTCGCGTCGAACGTCCGTGGCGGAGGGTTCCGCGCACCGACCGCGCGTCGACGCCTGCAGGGCGCGGCGTTGTTCGTCATCGGTCTGGCGATGCTGGTTTCCGGCGTGGCGTTCAAAGCCACGATGATTGGAAGTTTTCCGATTCTCAGCGTCTTTGGATTCATCGTGATGTTTGGCGGTGTGGCGTTTGCCATCACCGGTCCTCGGTTGTCCGGCAGGTCGGACCGTTCCGGATCAGCGACCGGGTCACCGCGCCAGCGTCGCAACAAGGGTGGCGGAGGCTCGTTCACCAGTCGTATGGAGGATCGGTTCCGCCGTCGCTTCGACGAGTAGCGGAACCGTCAGACACAACGGGGCAGCCGATGGCTGCCCCGTTTTCGTGCTCGTGCCGAGTCTGCGGTGAGGGGGCAGACACGCGTCGTACCTGCGCCGTGTGCGGCAGAGTCGGCGCCGTCGTTACGGGCTCGGACTGTTTCTGACCGGCACGGACCTGTTGAGTCCCTTCTGAATCCCAATTGAGCCCTAATCGAGCCCCATGCGCACAATCGAAGCCCCACTGGGCCCCACTCAAGGCCGCGCTGGACCCCACGCAGCTTTTTTAGCCTTCTGAAGTGCGGTTTTCTGATATCACGATCGAGTCACGACGTGACCCTGAAGGTCCTCGGACGGCTCTGGAAACTCCCGCGGTGGCGGATAACCCCGAAAACACGACTCCAACACTCCAGCGATGGGGCGAAGTGGGGGATGGTGGGGTATGGTGGCTGAAGTGTTTGGGTGACCCGGAGCCGTTCTGGGCGGGAGGTGAGCAGGTGTTTCTCGGCACCTACACGCCCAAACTCGACGACAAGGGGCGGCTGACGTTGCCCGCCAAGTTCCGCGACACGCTGGCAGGGGGGTTGATGGTCACCAAGAGCCAAGATCACAGCCTGGCCGTCTACCCGCGGGCGGAATTCGAGCAGCTGGCCCGCCGGGCGAGCAAGACGTCGCGGAGCAACCCGGAAGCCAGAGCGTTCCTGCGCAATCTCGCCGCCGGCACTGACGAGCAGCATCCCGACGCCCAGGGCCGCATCACGTTGTCGGCCGACCACCGCCGTTACGCGAACCTTTCCAAGGACTGTGTAGTGATCGGAGCGGTCGATTACCTCGAGATCTGGGATGCGCAGGCCTGGGACGACTACCAGCAGACCCACGAAGAGAACTTCTCCGCGGCCAGCGATGAAGCACTCGGCGACATCATTTGAGGCGCATGCCCGTGCATCGTGGCCTCTGCCCGAACAGACCCTGACGTACTTCCCCAACGCCAGGTTCGTGCCTTCGGACAGGGACCTCGGTGCAGGGGCCACACCCTTGGGGGCCTGCCCGGCCCGGAGGGGTGCAGAGGCGGCGGCCTTGGGGGCCGACGGGTGCCGCCAGACCCGGGGAGGCGTTGCGGTGGCTGACAATTCAAACGATTTCGGGCATGTGCCCGTCTTGCTGCAACGCTGCGTCGAGCTGCTCACCCCCGCACTGACCCGCTACCACCCTGACGGGTCCGAGGCGGTCCTCGTCGACGCGACCATCGGCGCGGGTGGGCACGCGGAGCGGTTCTTGACCGAATTGCTGGGCCTGCGGCTGATCGGACTCGACCGCGATCCCAGTGCCCTGGATATCGCCCGGGCCCGGCTGGCGCGATTCGCCGACCGAGTCACGCTGGTGCACACCCGGTATGACGGCCTCGCTGCGGCACTGGTCGAATCCGGTTATGCCGCAGTGGAATCGGTCGACGCGGTGCTGTTCGACCTCGGTGTTTCGTCCATGCAGCTCGACCGCGCCGAGCGGGGTTTTGCGTATGCCCGGGATGCCCCGTTGGACATGCGGATGGACCCGGCCTCACCGCTGAGCGCGGCCGACATCGTCAACACCTACGACGAGGCGGCGCTAGCGGACATCCTGCGCCGCTACGGCGAGGAGCGCTTCGCGCGCCGCATCGCCGCCCATATCGTCCGCCAGCGCGCCCACACCCCGTTCACCTCCACCGCGGAGCTGGTAGCCCTGCTCTACCAAGCGATCCCGGCTCCGGCCCGGCGTACCGGCGGGCACCCGGCCAAGCGCACGTTCCAGGCGCTGCGCATCGCGGTCAACGACGAGTTGAACTCGCTGCGCAGCGCCATTCCCGCTGCTCTGGACGCGCTCACCATCGCTGGACGCATCGTGGTGCTGGCCTACCAATCGTTGGAAGACCGGATCGTCAAACGCTTGTTCACCGATGCGGTCGCTTCGCGTACGCCGGTGGATCTTCCGGTCGAGCTTCCCGGCCATGGGCCGCGATTCCGGTCGTTGACGCATGGTGCCGAACGCGCAGATGCCGCCGAGATCGAACGCAACCCTCGCAGCGCTGCAGTGCGATTACGGGCCCTGCAACGGCTGGAGCACGGGGTGCAATCACAGCAGGCTACCGGGAAAGGCGACTCATGAAGGCAAAGCACGAGACGCCGAAACGCCACGGTGGCAGTGCCGGTCGGGGTGGACGCGACGGTTCTGCCCGGAAGCGCAGGCGTACTGCGGCTGACTCGGTGTCGTCGCGTCACACCCGACCCGGAAAGACCTCGACACCCACCCGCGAGGCGCGGGCGCCGAAGTCCGGACCGCAGACCAGCCCGATTGCCCGGCCGGTCGAGCGGTCGGGTCGGCCCAAGAGCACGAGCCAGGCTAAGGCGCGAGCCAAGGCGCGGAAAGCCAAGGCGCCCAAGGTTGTCCGGCTTCGTCTGACCGAGCGTTTGGCCACCCGGCTCGCTTCGATTGATTTGCGGCCCCGGACACTGGCGAACAAGGTTCCGTTTGTCGTGCTGGTCATCGGTGCGCTCGGTCTCGGGCTGGGCCTCACCCTGTGGTTGTCCACCGACTCCGCCGAGCGCTCCTACCAATTGAGTCACGCCCGGGAAAAGAACCGAATGCTGCAGCAGCAGAAGGAGGCGCTGGAACGCGATGTGCGCGAGGCAGAGTCCGCACCGGCGCTGGCCGAGGCGGCCCGCAAGCAGGACATGATCCCGACGAGGGATACCCCACACCTGGTCCAGGACCCGTCCGGCAACTGGGTGGTCGTCGGCACGCCCAAGCCGGCTGACGGCGTACCGCCGCCGCCGTTGAACACCAAGCTGCCCGAAGCAGGCCCGCCGCCGCTCCCGAAACCGCCGGTGCTTCCCCCGGAGGTCCCGGTTTGGGTGCAGTCAGGCCCCGGCGGTCCCCCTGCGCCGGCCAGGTCTGGACCGGAGGCGCTGCTGCGCGCTCCGGACGGCGCGTCAACAGTGGGTGGCCAGCACCTGCCTACCCAGCCTGTTCCCCAGCTGCCCGGTATGCCCGGCGGACCGCTCACCGGGCAGATCCCGGGTGTGATGCCGACGCCAGGGTTGCCGGCTCCGGGGGAACTGGCGCCCGATCCGGTGCCCGCCGAAGTGCCAATTCCGCTGGGCGGACTGCCCGTCGGAGTTCCTGCGCAAGTGCCCGCGCCAGTACCCGCAGAGGTGCCGGTTCCGCTGCAACCGGGGATGCCGCCGGCCCCCCAAGCCGTGGTCCCGGTCGTCCCTGAGGCCCCGGTGCCGCAACCGGCGGTGCCGCAATCGGGGCCGGCTAACGACGAACAGTTCGGACCCCTCACCATTGCGACGCCAGGTGCCCCCAGGTGAACCGCGACTCCAGGCGGACACGATGGTCGCGGTCGGCGCGACCGGCGTGCGGTCCCGGTAAGCCACAGGAAGCCAAGGGGATCCGGCAAGCGAAGCGGCCCCGGAAGCCACCGGAAGCCGGGCAAGCCCGAGACGTCCGGAAACCGAAGAGATTCCGGAAAGCTGAGGAAGCCAAGAAATTCCGCGCATCTGAACGGCCGGACGCAGTGCCGGCCGGTCACTTGGCACGAGAGCGGCGCAGCCGCCAGACGGTGGAAATGAGGACACGCGGCGCGTCGTTCGTCTTCCGGCATCGAGCCGGCAATGCGGTCATCGGAGTGTTGATGCTGGTGGCAGCGACGCAGTTGTTCATTCTGCAGGTGTCAAATGCCCCGACACTGCGGGCTCAGGCGGCCGGACAACTCAAGGTCACCGACGTCGAAAAAGCGGTCCGTGGCAGCATCGTCGACCGCAACAACGAACAACTTGCGTTCACCATCGAGTCGCGCGCGTTGACGTTTCAGCCAAAGAGGATTCGCCAGCAGTTGGAGGAGGCCAAAAAGAAGAATTCGGCCGCCCCTGATCCGCAGCAGCGGCTGCGGGATATCGCCAAGGAGGTCGCGTCTCGGCTGAGCAACAAGCCGGACTTTCCCACTGTGCTGAAGAAGCTGCAAGGTGACGACAGTTTCGCCTATCTGGCGCGCGCCGTCGACCCCGCTATTGCCGGCGCGATCACCGACAAGTATCCCGAGGTCGGTTCCGAGCGGCAGGATCTGCGCCAGTATCCGGGCGGATCGCTGGCGGCCAACATCGTCGGCGGCATCGACTGGGACGGTCACGGGCTGCTGGGACTGGAGGACTCTCTGGATTCAGTGCTGTCCGGAACCGACGGTTCGGTCACCTATGATCGCGGATCCGACGGCGTGGTCATCCCTGGCAGTTATCGCAACCGGCATCGGGCGGTCAACGGTTCGACCGTCCAGCTGACTATCGACGACGACATCCAGTTCTACGTGCAGCAGCAGGTCGAGCAGGCAAAGAACCTGTCCGGGGCGCAGAACGTTTCGGCCGTGGTCCTCGACGCAAAGACCGGCGAAGTGCTGGCCATGGCCAACGACAACACCTTCGATCCCTCCCAGGACATCGGGCGTCAGGGTGACAAGCAGCTCGGCAACCTGGTGGTGTCCTCGCCGTTCGAGCCGGGCTCGGTGAACAAGGTGATCACCGCGTCCTCTGTCATCGAGTACGGCCTCTCCAACCCCGACGAGGTGTTGCATGTACCCGGCTCGATCCAGTTGGGCGGTGTCACCGTGCATGACGCCTGGGACCACGGTGTGATGCCCTACACCACCACCGGCGTGTTCGGAAAGTCGTCCAACGTCGGCGCCCTGATGCTGGCGCAGCGCGTCGGACCGGAACGCTTTTACGACATGGTCCGCAAATTCGGGCTGGGTCAACGCACCAACGTCGGGCTGCCCGGTGAGAGCGCCGGGCTGCTACCGCCCATCGACCAATGGTCGGGCAGCACCTTCTCGAACCTGCCTATCGGCCAAGGCCTTTCGATGACCCTGCTGCAGATGGCCGGCATGTACCAGGCGATTGCCAACGACGGACTGCGGATGCCACCGCGGATCATCAAGGCCACCATCGCAGCCGACGGCACCCGGACCGAAGAACCGGGTCCCGACGGCATCCGAGTGGTTTCGCCGCAGACCGCCCAGACCGTGCGGCAGATGCTGCGCGCTGTCGTGCAACGCGACCCAATGGGTTACCAGCAGGGCACCGGGCCCGCGGCCGCAGTGGCCGGCTATCAGATGGCCGGCAAGACGGGTACCGCACAGCAGATCAACCCCGCCTGCAAGTGCTACTTCGACAACGTCTACTGGATCACGTTCGCCGGAATGGCCACCGTCGACAATCCCCGCTACGTCATCGGCATCATGATGGACAACCCAGAGCGCAACGCGGACGGTACGCCGGGCCACTCGGCGGCCCCGCTGTTCCACAACATCGCCGGCTGGCTGATGCAGCGTGAGAACGTGCCACTGTCACCCGATCCGGGGCCGCCGCTGACCCTGCAGGCCTCTTAACCGACGGCCGCCATCGCCCGCCAACCCGCAGCTCGGCAACCCACTCCGCCTCTCGCAGGCGCGGGAACGCCTCATGGCCGGCTGCGTCTGGGTAGGGTGTCATCGCCGGTCGTGGGGATCACGCGCGGGACGGAGGTGTGAACGCAAGGTGGTGTCGGTGCCCACTGGGTTGCGCCCCAGCGCCGGCGCGGGCGTGCGGCTGCCTGCGCTGGCGGCTCAGGTCGGCGCGGTGTTGGCCGACGGCCCAGATCGCAGCACGGCCGTTCCCGACGTACCGGTCACCGGTGTGACGCTTCGCGCCCAGGACGTGCTTCCCGGTGACTTGTTCGCCGCCCTGGCCGGCTCGTCTACGCACGGTGCCCGGTACGTCGTCGACGCGATCGAACGCGGCGCCGTCGCGGTGCTCACCGATGCCGCCGGGGTCACCGAGATGGGCGACCAGACCGGCACCGTGCCGACACTGGTGCACCCCGCCCCCCGCAGCGTGCTCGGCGGCCTGGCCGCCACGGTGTACGGGAACCCGTCCGAGAAGATGACGGTTGTCGGGATCACTGGAACGTCCGGCAAGACGACCACGACTCACATGGTCGAATCCGGTCTGCGCGCCGCCGGGCGCACGGCCGGACTGATCGGCACCATCGGCATCCGCATTGACGGCGCCGACATCCCCGGGACGCTGACCACCCCGGAGGCACCGGCGCTGCAGGCAATGCTCGCGGCGATGGCCGAATGCGGGGTGGACACCGTGGTCATGGAGGCCTCCAGCCACGCGCTGGCCCTCGGCCGGGTGGACGGCATCAAATTCGCGGTGGGCGCCTTCACCAACCTGTCCCGGGACCACCTCGACTTTCACCCCACCATGGCCGACTACTTCGAGGCCAAGGCGGTGCTGTTCGATCCCGATTCGCCGCTGCGTGCCCGCACGGTGGTGGTGTGCATCGACGACGACGCCGGCCGCGCAATGGCCGCCCGAGCCGGTGACGCGGTCACCGTCAGCGCCGCCGGCCAACCCGCCCACTGGCGCGCCATGGACATTGGGCCATTGACCGCCGGGGGGCTGGGGGGACCACCCGCTCGCGGGGGCAGGTTCACCGTTGTGGACGCCGCCGGCGTGCACCACCGGGTCGGCGTCCGGCTACCGGGTCACTACAACGTCGCCAATACCCTTGTCGCACTGGCGATCCTGGACACTGTAGGGGTTTCCCCGGAGCAGGCGGCGCCGGGGCTACTCCAGACGCGCGTCCCCGGGCGCCTGGAGGAGATCGACTGCGGCCAGGACTTCCTTGCGCTGGTCGACTACGCCCATAAGCCGGGCGCGTTGCGGGCGGTGCTCGCCGCCCTGGCGCGGCAGGACCGCCGCCTGGCGGTGGTGTTCGGCGCCGGCGGCGAGCGCGACCCGGGAAAGCGGGCGCCCATGGGAGAGATCGCCG
>DATJBA010000449.1:0-2173 GCA_035515675.1 Mycobacterium sp. | reverse complement strand
GCTGGCCGCATCGAGCAGACGCTGCTGATCGCACTTGGACCCCAACCGGTAGCACCGGCCCGAAAACGACGCCACCAGCGCCATGAAATCGTCCATCAACTCCTCCACCAGCGACTGATCGCCGCGATCATCCAACGCCTCGACACTAACCCCACACACCGACAAGTAGCGGCTGGTCAAACAGCGTGCAGCCTACCGACTCGACACCGCGACACCTCGCAAGTCGGGCACACTGGAGCGTATGGGCAACGGCAGAAAACCGACCGACAGCGCAACCCTGGCACATATCCGTGACCTGGTCGCCGAGGAGAAAGCCCTGCGGGCGCAGCTGCAGCGCGGCGACATCAGCGCGTCACAGGAGCGTGATCGCCTGCGCCGGGTGGAAATCGAACTCGACCAGTGCTGGGACCTGCTACGGCAGCGTCGGGCACTGCGCGAAAGCGGTGGTGACCCACGTGAGGCCCAGGTGCGCCCAGCCGGCCGAGTCGAGGGCTACACGGGCTAAAAACGGACCCGGGGCATGGCCACTGACGGCACGTGGGACTTCGATGTCGTCGTGGTCGGCGGCGGCCACAACGGCCTGGTCGCGGCCGGCTACCTGGCCCGGGCGGGCCTTCGGGTGCGGTTGCTGGAGCGGCTGGGCCAGCTCGGCGGGGCTGCGGTCTCGGCGCAGCCCTTTGACGGTGTCGATGTCCGGGTGTCGCGGTATTCATACCTGGTCAGCTTGCTGCCACCACGCATCCTCGACGACCTGGGCGCTGCGGTGCGGTTGGCCGGGCGGCATTTTTCGTCGTATACCCCACACCCGTCCACGGGCGGGCGCTCTGGCCTGCTGGTCGGATCGCACGACGGCCCCACCCCAGACACGTTCGCCGCGATCGGTGCCGCCGGCGACGAACGCGGTTTCGCCGCGTTCTACCGACGCTGCCGGCTGGTGACCGAACGGCTCTGGCCGACGCTGGTCGAACCGCTGCGCACCGGCAAGCAGGCCCGCCGGCACGTCCTGGACGGCGGCGATCACAATGCGGCGGCCGCATGGCAGGCCATGATTGACGAGCCGATCGGGCATGCCATCGCCGATGCTGTGGGCAATGACCTGGTCCGCGGAGTGATCGCAACCGACGCGCTGATCGGCACCTTCGCTCGCGTGGACGACCCGTCGCTGAGGCAGAACATCTGCTTCCTGTATCACGTGCTCGGCGGGGGCGCCGGAGACTGGGACGTCCCCATCGGCGGGATGGGCTCGGTAACCGCGGCCCTGGCGACGGCGGCAGTCGGCCACGGTGCCGAAATAACCACCGGCACAGACGTTTACGCTGTTGAACCGAATGGCGAGGTGCGCTACCGCACCGGCGGCGAAGAGCACCTGATCCGGGGCCGGTTCGTGCTGGCCGGCGTCACGCCGGCAGTCCTGGCCGGCCTGCTCGGCGAAGAACCGGCGCCACTTTCCCAAGGCGCGCAGGTCAAGGTGAACATGGTGCTGCGGCGGCTGCCTCGGTTGTGTGACGAGCGCGTCACACCCGAACAGGCATTTGCCGGGACGTTCCACGTCAACGAGACGTGGAACCAACTGGATACCGCATATTTGCGGGCAGCCGCCGGGCAACTACCGGATCCGTTGCCGTGCGAAGCCTACTGCCATTCGCTGACCGACCCGAGCATCCTGTCGGCCAGCCTGTGTGACTCGGGCGCTCAGACGATGACGGTGTTCGGCTTGCACACCCCGCACTCGCTGTTCGGCACCGGCGACTCCGACACTCTGCGCGACCAGCTGACCGACTTGGTGCTGGCGTCGCTGAATTCGGTTCTGGCCGAACCGATTCAGGATGTTTTGATGAGCGATGCGCATGGCCAGCCGTGCATCGAGACGACGACCACCCTGGATTTGCACCGCACACTGGCAATGACAGAAGGCAACATTTTCCACGGTGCGCTGTCGTGGCCGTTCGCGGACGACGACGACCCGTTGGACACCCCGGCGCGGCGATGGGGAGTGGCCACGGCCCACGAACGGATCATGCTGTGCGGCTCGGGCGCCCGTCGCGGCGGAGCGGTATCGGGCATCGGCGGCCACAACGGCGCGATGGCGGTGCTGGCTTCTCTTTGATTGCGGCTTCGGTCGTGGCGCTTGCGAGCCCGCGTCCTAGCGTGCGTCGATAGCGACGTAGTCGCG
>DATJBA010000448.1:0-10668 GCA_035515675.1 Mycobacterium sp. | reverse complement strand
CGCCGCCGGCCCCGCCCGCCCCGCCGGCCCCGCCCGCCCCGTCGGCCCCAGAGGCGCCGCCGGCCCCAGAGGCGCCGTCGGCCCCAGAGGCGCCGCCGGCCCCGCCCGCCCCGTCGGCCCCAGAGGCGCTGGCGGCCCCAGAGGTCCTGGCGGCCCCAGAGGTCCTGCCGGCCCCAGAGGTTGCCGAGATCGAGGCCATCGCGCCACCCGAAGGCCGACTGGAGCGACTCCGCGGCCGGCTCGCCAGATCGCAGAATGCGTTCGGGCGCAGCCTGCTGGGCTTGCTCGGCGCCGGCGATCTGGACGAAGACTCCTGGCAGGATGTCGAGGACACCCTGCTGGTCGCCGACCTCGGCCCGGTGGCCACCGCGTCGGTGATCTCGCAGCTGCGGAGCCGACTGGCCAGCAGCAATGTGCGCACCGAGGCCGACGCGAAGGCCGTGCTGCGCGATGTCCTGATCAAAGAGCTGCGACCTGGTATGGACCGCTCCATCCGCGCCCTGCCGCATGCCGACCGCCCATCGGTGCTACTGGTCGTCGGCGTGAACGGCACCGGGAAAACCACCAGCGTCGGCAAGTTGGCGCGGGTGTTGGTGGCCGACGGCCGGCGCGTCGTGCTGGGCGCGGCCGACACCTTCCGGGCTGCGGCGGCTGATCAACTGCAGGCGTGGGCGGCCCGGGTGGGCGCGGAGGTGGTGCGCGGGGCCGAAGGCGCTGATCCGGCATCGGTGGCATTCGATGCCGTCGACGAGGGCATCACGTCGGGCGCCGACGTGGTGGTCATCGACACCGCCGGGCGCCTGCACACCAAGGTCGGGCTGATGGACGAACTTGACAAGGTCAAGCGCGTGGTAACTCGGCGCGCCGCGGTCGACGAGGTGTTGCTGGTGCTCGACGCCACTATCGGGCAGAACGGGCTGGCCCAGGCCCGGGTGTTCGCCGACGTGGTCGACATCACCGGCGCGGTGCTGACCAAGCTGGACGGAACGGCCAAGGGCGGCATCGTTTTCCGCGTCCAGCAAGAACTTGGGGTGCCGGTGAAGCTGGTCGGACTCGGTGAAGGCCCTGACGATCTGGCGCCCTTCGAGCCCGCCGCCTTCGTCGACGCCCTGCTTGGCTGAACCCCTTACCCGGCGGGTGGGGACGTTAATCCCGCCGCAACACGGTGGCCCCATTGCCGAAACAACCATTGCGCATGGTTCTGGATCAGGTCATCAGGCACACGTCTGGCGGCCAGCTGAAGGCCGACCGGAGGTGATAGCGAGTGGACCATTACCCGATGCTGGGCCAGCCCAATACCGGCGATACCGCCTGGATGTTGGCGAGTTCTGCACTGGTGCTGTTGATGACGCCGGGTCTGGCGTTCTTCTACGGCGGCATGGTGCGCGCCAGGAGCGTGCTCAACATGCTCATGATGAGCATCAGCGGGATGGGCGTGGTGACAGTGCTGTGGGTGCTCTACGGCTACTCGATTGCCTTCGGCGACGACGTCGGAAACATCATGGGCAAACCAACCGAGTACTGGGGCCTGAAGGGTCTCATCGGTGTCAATGCCGTGGCCGCGGATCCGAGCACGCAGACCGCGGCGGTGAACATCCCGCTGGCGGGCACACTGCCGGCCGTCGTATTCGTGGCGTTCCAGCTGATGTTCGCGATTATCACGGTCGCGTTGATCTCGGGGGCCGTGTCGGATCGGCTGAGGTTCGGCGCCTGGCTGGTGTTCGCCGGACTATGGACGACGTTCGTCTACTTCCCGGTCGCGCACTGGGTCTTCGCGTTCGACAAGTTCGCGTCCGCGCACGGCGGCTGGATCGCCAACAAGCTGCACGCGATCGACTTCGCCGGCGGCACCGCGGTCCACATCAACTCCGGTATGGCCGGCCTGATGCTGGCGATCGTCCTGGGCAAGCGGCACGGCTGGCCCACGACGCTCTTCCGGCCACACAACGTGCCGTTCGTGATGCTCGGTGCGGGATTGCTGTGGTTCGGCTGGTACGGGTTCAACGCCGGTTCGGCGACCAGCGCCAACGGTGTCGCCGGGTCGACATTCATTGCCACTACGGTCGCAACGGCCACGGCCATGCTCGCTTGGATGCTCACCGAGCGTATCCGCGATGGCAAGGCAACGACGCTGGGTGCGGCGTCGGGCATCGTCGCCGGACTGGTCGCCATCACACCGTCGTGCTCATCGGTCAACGTCCTGGGTGCCTTGGTCGTCGGCTTCGTCGCCGGTGTGGTGTGTGCGCTGGCGTGCGGGCTGAAGTTCAAGCTCGGCTTCGATGACTCGCTCGATGTGGTCGGGGTCCACCTGGTCGGTGGTCTGGCGGGCACGCTGCTGGTGGGTCTGCTTGCCGCCCCGGAGAGCCCGGCCATCAACGGCGTCGCGGGTGTGTCCAAGGGATTGTTCTACGGCGGTGGTTGGGCCCAGCTGGAACGGCAAGCGGTCGGGGCGTTCAGTGTTCTCATGTATTCTGCCGTCGTCACCCTCATCATCGCATTGATCTTGAAACACACCATCGGGCTGCGTCTTGGTGCTGAGGAAGAAGCCTCCGGCATCGACGAGGCCGAGCACGCCGAGAGCGGCTACGATTTCGCAGTAGTTACCGCTTCGGTTCTTCCTCCCAAGGTCATCAACGTGGAGGACACCCATAACGGCCTGGAGGAGGGAGTGGACGAGAAAGTGAGGGCAGAATAGAGATGAAGCTCGTCACCGCGATCATAAAGCCGTTCACCCTCGACGACGTCAAAGCCAGCGTCCAGGACGCGGGCGTCCTGGGGATGACGGTCAGCGAAATCCAGGGCTACGGACGGCAGAAGGGCCACACCGAGGTTTACCGGGGTGCTGAGTACTCGGTTGATTTCGTGCCGAAGGTCCGTATCGAGGTCGTCGTCGACGATTCCATCGTCGACAAAGTCGTGGACGGCATCGTCCGGGCGGCGCGCACCGGCAAGATCGGTGACGGCAAAGTCTGGGTGAGCCCCGTGGAAACCATTGTGCGAGTACGCACCGGTGAACGCGGAACCGATGCTTTATGACACTAGCCGCACATTGCTGATCCAACCCGGGCGGGCGCCGACGGTATGAAACCGAACCGGCCCGACCCGTCCGGGGCATCGGAGATAACGGTGACAGGAAGCGCCTGCGGGGCAAGCGATTTGGCTGTCACGCGGCGCCAACTGCTGTCAGATGGTGGTCAACTGGATGCGGCCGGGCTACGGCAAGCGTGGTTGAGTCTGCACGAATCCTGGCTGGTTGCCAAGGCGGCCGAAATCGGGATCACAGACGGCAGTGGCTTAGCGATTGTCGGAATCGGTGGCTTGGGCCGCCGTGAGCTGCTGCCGTATTCCGATCTGGACCTAATGCTGTTGCACGACAACAACTCTGCCGACGTGCTGGAGCGGGTCGCCGATCAGCTGTGGTATCCGCTGTGGGATGCCAACGTCCAGCTTGACCACAGCGTGCGAACCGTCGCCGGGGCACTGGGCATTGCCAATGCCGACATGGTGGCCGCCCTGGGCATGCTGCAAGCGCGCCACATCGCCGGCGATCCGGAGCTGTCGGCGGAGTTGATTGCCGGAGTGCGACGGCAGTGGCGCAGCGGAATTCGTACCCGAATGGACGAGCTTGTCGAAATGACGGATGCCCGCTGGCTGCGTTATGGCCGGATCTCGCAACGTGCCGAGCCCGACCTGAAATCGGGTCGCGGTGGCCTTCGCGATGTCCAATTGCTTGACGCGCTGGCGGTCGCTCAGCTCATCGACCGCCGCGGTATGGCCAACCCGGACATGCCGGCGGGCTCACTGGACGCTGCGTATCTGACGCTGCTCAACGTGCGCACCGAACTGCACCGGGTGTCCGGCCGCGGACGTGATCTGCTGCTGGCTCAGTTCGCCGACGAGATCAGCGCGGCCTTGCACTTCGGGGACCGATTCGACCTGGCGCGCGTGCTGTCGAACGCCGGTCGCACCATTGGTTACCACGCCGAGACGGGGCTGCGGACCGCGCAAAACGCATTGCCGCGGCGCGGGATGTCGGCCTTGGTGCGGCGGCCAAAGCGGCGACCACTGGACGAGGGCGTCGTCGAGTTCGCCGGAGAAATTGTGCTCGCCCGCGACACGCAACCCGAAACCGACCCCGGCCTGGTACTAAGACTGGCCGCCGCATCGGCCGACACCGGATTGCCCATCGGCGCGGCCACGCTTAGTCGCCTGGCCGGTAGCGCCCCCGAGTTGCCAACTCCTTGGCCGCGTGAGGCATTAGACGACTTTCTGGTTGTGCTCACCGCCGGCCCCACCGCGGTGGGGACAATCGAAGCACTCGATCGCACCGGGCTCTGGGGCCAACTACTGCCGGAATGGAGTGCAATCCGAGACCTTCCGCCCCGCGACGTCGCCCACAAGTGGACGGTTGACCGTCATATGGTCGAGACCGCCGTGCAAGCAGCGCCGCTGTCGACCCGCGTGGCGCGACCCGATCTCCTAGCGCTCGGCGCGCTGCTGCACGACATCGGAAAGGGCCGAGGTACCGATCACAGTGTGCTCGGGGCCGAATTGGTGATCCCGATCGGCAAGAGACTCGGGTTGTCGCCCCACGACGTCGAGACACTCTCCATGCTGGTGCGCCATCACCTCCTGCTGCCCGTTACCGCCATCCGAAGCGACCTGAACGACCCCAAAACCATTAAGGGCGTATCGGAAGCTCTGGGCGGGGATCCGCTAGTGCTCAAGGTGTTGCACGCGCTGACCGAGGCGGACTCGAAGGCCACCGGGCCCGGAATGTGGAGCGACTGGAAAGCCTCCCTGGTAGCCGACCTGGTGCGTCGCTGCCGGATGATGATGGCAGGTGAGCCGCTGCCCCAGGCGGAACCGACTGCGCCCCACTATCTTTCGCTGGCGGCCGACCACGGTGTGCATGTGGAGATCAGGTCGGGCGACAGCGAGCGCTTCCACGTGGTGATGGTTGCGCCGGACCAGCGCGGATTGGTATCGAAAGCCGCCGCCGTGCTGGGCCTGAACTCAGTGCGTGTCCATTCGGCGTCGGTCAATACTCAAGACGGTGTTGCGATCACCGAATTTGTGGTGTCGACACTCTTTGGTTCCCCGCCCGCCGCCGACCTACTGCGCCAGCAGTTCGTCGGCGCCCTCAACGGCGACGTCGACGTCCTCGGCGCGCTGGAAAAGCGGGACAGCGATGCCGCCAGCTCGGCGTCCGCGCGGGCCGGGGAGATTCAAGCAGGGGCGCCCCTCACGCGTTCGACCGCGCCGCCGCGCATCCTGTGGCTCGACGCCGCCGCTGAAGGCCAGATGATTCTTGAAATTCGCGCCATGGATCGGATGGGCTTGCTCGCGCTATTGACCCGGGCGCTGGAGCGCGGGGGAGCAGACATCGTCTGGGCGAAGGTCAACACGTTCGGATCGACCGCGGCCGATGTGTTCTGTGTAACGGTGCCGACCGAGTCTGGCATAGCCGAGCCGTCCGCAAAGAACCCCGAAGTTGCGCGACCCGCGGTCGAGCAACATCTGTTGGCCGTATTGGGCGCCTCCGCGGACGTACTGCTCAGCGAGCCCGTCGGCGATTAGGCCTCACTGCGGCATACAACGGTGGTCACGGCCGCTCGTAGTTGAGCTGGCGCAACGCATCGATGCGTGCCTTGAGGTGGTAGCGGGTCGCAGCGGCGATCGGTGGCCCTCCGTAACGGCGGCGGAGTTCGCTGTAGATCCATCCGTGTGGTTTGCCGGTGCGGTGGTGGGCTATCGACCAGGGTGTTGAGCTCGCGGCGCGGTTCACGGAGCTGGCCGTGCATGGAGGGTGGCGGCGCCGGTGCTGCCTGAGCGGCAGCGGCCCGCTTCTGAAGCTGCTCGTCTTGGCGCCGGTGCAGCAGGGCGTGCATCTGGTCGGCATCGAGCAGCCCGGGGATGCCGAGGTAGTCTGCTTCCTCGGCGCTTCCGGCCGGGGTGGCACTGCCGAACGAGGATCCATCAAAGATGACCTGATCGAGTTCGGCGTCGGCGCCCAAGGAGGTGAAGCTCTTGTCTGTTTGCTCTTCTCGGTCTGCATCCTGACGGCGGGATTACCCTCGAGAGGATCGTCGGCTTCGCGGTGCGGTTGGCCGAGCACATGGTTGCGCCGGGCTTCTAACTCCCTCGCCAGCTGCAGCAGGTTAGGTAAGACCGTGTCGCCCCGCGGCCTGCGCCCACTGAACCTTGAGGTGCTCGGTGGGCAGCACAACAGTGATCTGCTCGACAGCACGATGGCTGAGCAGTTCGGCCGCCACCCGCAGCGCAAACGTTGTTTTCCCAGATCCGAGAGTGGCCACGGCCACAAAATCGCGCGGCTGGCCGGCGAGGTACTTCACCAGCGCTCTGCGCTGCCAGCCCCGCAATGGCCGACTGCCGTCATGGCCGCCTGCGACAGCGCCGTCGGCGGCGCTGACCGGCCGCATCGACATAGCTTCCCCGTAAATGCTCTGCCGCGCGGGTCGGTTCACGATCGCGCCCTTACACGTCTTCAGCCCGTCCCGCGGTGCAAACGCCGCAGCGGCGGGTGTGAAATGTAGCATGGCAACGCATTTCGGTGCTGCAGCGACTTGGCCCGGCTATCGTGCTTGGCTCACAAGGTCGCGGGTTTCAAGCCACGCGTGGATGGTTGGTGTTCATCCGCCCGCCGGTCGAAGCCCAGCGTCAGGGCCGCCCGCGGGGGTTATGATGCCGCAGCTTGACGGCCGTACACGAAAGCAGCGGCACCGGATGCGCTTCAGTGCAGGACCCCTTGTCGACCACCTCGAGCATGAGCCTGCCCCCTTATTCGGCGCTTGTTCTGTTGCGGTGGCCGCACGCCCGCCGAGCTTGGTACCGGCTTCCTGATTGAGGCATCGCCGGCTGGACATCTGCATTTGAGCGCAGTACGCGAACCCGAAGCGTAGGCGGGTGATTAGCTGGGTGCAGCTAGTTCGTCATTCCGCTGCAGGACGCCAATACATGAGAGCCGCCGTGTTGCCTCAGATCGGTATGCCGCTTGAGCTGCGAGATGTGCCGGATCCGGTACCTGCTGCCGGTGATGTGGTGGTGAAAGTTCTTGCTGCTCCGGTCCTTTCCTATGCACTGGAGGTGTTCTCTGGGGAACGGGACTAGCCACTGCTGACGCCGCTGATCCCCGGATGTGGTGCTATCGGAACGGTTGTGCGCACCGATAGCACCAAGCTCGGCGTCGGGGGACCTGGTCTACTGCGATCCAGCTGTACGATCGCGCGACGGTCAAGGCTCCCCGACATACTCCTGCAGGGCTGGATCGCACCAGGCGAGGGACCGCAGAAGCTGCAGTCTTACTTCCGCAACGGGCCCTTCGCGCAACAGATGCTCATCCCGCTAGAGCTAGAGAATGCGACGCAAATTCACTCGGAAGCGATCGATCCGGCACTTCTGTGCTGGATGACCACGCTGCTTGTTCCCTTCGGCGGATTCAGAGCCGCTGACGTCAAAGCCGGTGAAACCGTTGTCGTTAGCGGCGCGACAGGCCACTTCGGAAGCGCGGCAGTCGCCGTGGCGCTCGCAATGGGTGCCCGGCGCGTGATTGCTCTGGGCCGCAACCGCGCATCACTTGACGTTTTGGTCAACATTTTCGGCAACCGGGTCACCGGTGTGGTGCTCACCGGTAGACCCAACGTGGACGAGCGGAATACCAGGGAAGCCGGGACAACCGTGTGGATTGCGTCCTCGATATCCTTCCGCCCATCAGCGATCCCTCTCCGGTAGTCGCGGCCGCCATGTCAGTACGGGCCGGTGGCCGCGTGGTGCTGATGGGAGGCGTCGACGCCGATGTCTACCTGCCGTACAAGCCCATCATGCGCAACAGCATTCGGGTGTACGGCCAGTACATGTACGACAGCCGGGCACCACAACTTCTCGCCGGGCTGATCAGCAGTGGACAGCTTCCACTAGATCCGTTTCATGTCGACCGCTACCCGCTAGAGGACATCGCTGAAGCGGTCCGACATGCCGGAGACACAGGCGGCGCCTTTCACTTGACTGTCGTGCTGCCTAACGAGTGATAACCATGAAGTTCACGATCCACAAGTCTTGATGACAATTGCGCCCCGCAGCGCGGGGCTGGCGATCACCACTAGGCCAAACGGTGGTGACCCGCTGCGCCCCGCAGCGCGGGGCTCGCGATCACCACTAGGCTGGCGAGCGTGTTTGAATCGCTGTCTGACCGGTTGACCGGTGCCCTACAGGGACTGCGCGGCAAGGGTCGGCTGACCGACGCCGATATCGAGGCCACCACCCGCGAAATCCGGCTGGCGCTGCTGGAAGCCGACGTTTCATTGCCCGTGGCGCGGGCGTTCGTCGGCCGGATCAAAGACCGCGCCAGGGGCGCCGAGGTGTCCGGTGCCCTGAACCCGGCGCAACAGGTCGTCAAGATCGTCGACGAAGAACTCATCGGCATCCTCGGCGGCCAGACCCGTCAGCTGGCGTTCGCGAAAACGCCGCCGACCGTCGTGATGCTCGCCGGCCTGCAAGGCTCCGGTAAGACCACCTTGGCCGGCAAGCTGGCGCGATGGCTTCGCAGCCAAGGACACACACCGCTTCTGGTGGCCTGCGACCTGCAGCGGCCGGCCGCGGTGAACCAGCTGCAAGTCGTCGGTCAGCGGGCCGGGGTTCCAGTGTTCGCGCCGCATCCCGGGGCGTCGCCCGAGTCCGGTCCCGGTGACCCGGTCGCCGTCGCGTCGGCGGGGCTTGCCGAGGCCCACGCCAAACACTTCGATGTCGTCATCGTCGACACCGCTGGGCGTCTGGGCATCGACGACGAGATGATGGCTCAGGCCGCCGCCATCCGGGCTGCCATCGACCCCGATGAGGTTTTGTTCGTTCTGGACGCGATGATCGGCCAGGACGCGGTCACCACCGCTGAGTTGTTCCGCGAAGGCGTCGGCTTCACCGGTGTGGTGTTGACCAAGCTTGACGGGGACGCCCGCGGCGGCGCCGCGTTATCGGTCCGCGAGGTGACCGGTGTCCCAATCCTTTTCGCTTCCACCGGCGAGAAACTGGAGGACTTCGACGTCTTCCACCCGGATCGGATGGCCAGCCGCATCCTGGGCATGGGCGATGTGCTGAGCCTGATCGAACAGGCCGAGCAGGTCTTCGACGCCGAGCAGGCCGAGGCCGCCGCCGCCAAGATCGGCTCCGGCGAGCTCACGCTGGAGGATTTCCTGGAACAGATGCTGGCCATCCGCAAGATGGGTCCGATCGGCAACCTGTTGGGCATGCTGCCCGGCGCCGGTCAGATGAAGGAGGCACTTGCCCAAGTCGACGACCGGCAACTCGACCGATTGCAGGCCATCATCCGCGGGATGACGCCGGAAGAGCGGGCCGACCCGAAGATCATCAACGCGTCGCGGCGGCTGCGTATCGCCGACGGCTCGGGCGTGACGGTGTCCGAGGTCAACCAGCTGGTCGACCGCTTCTTCGAAGCCCGCAAGATGATGTCGACCATGCTCGGTGGCATGGGCATTCCAGGGATGGGCCGCAAGTCCGCCACCCGGAAGGCCAGGGGAGGGGCGAAAGGAAAGGCCGGAAAGAAAGGCAAGAAGGGGGCACGCGGCCCTACGCCGCCGAAAGTCAAGAGCCCGTTCGGTCCCGGAATGACGGGTATGCCGACAGGATTCCCCGATCTGTCGCAGATGCCCGAAGGCCTCAACGAACTGCCGCCCGCGCTGGCCGACTTCGACCTGTCCAAGCTGAAGTTCCCGGGCAAGAAGTAGCCGCACGTTGCGCATGCACGTGCGAGGTCTAGGGCTGCCCGACGAGACCGAGATCCAGCTGTGGATCGTCGACGGCCGCATCGGCATAGAGCCGGTTGCCGGGGCCGACACCGTGTTTGACGGCGGCTGGATCCTGCCCGGCCTGGTGGATGCGCACTGTCACATCGGGCTTGGTCAGCACGGCGAGATCGAACTGGGCGAGGCGATCAGCCAAGCCGAGACGGAACGCGACGTCGGCGCGCTGCTGTTGCGTGATTGCGGCGCACCGACCGACACCCGCAGCCTCGACGACCGCGCCGATCTGCCTCGCATCATCCGGGCCGGAAAACATCTGGCCAGACTCAAGCGCTATGGGGCTGGCGTCGCGGTCGAGCTCGAAGACGGATCGCAGCTGCCGGCAGCCGTCGCCGAGGAGGCGAGGCGCGGCGACGGCTGGATCAAGCTGGTCGGCGACTGGATCGACCGCGAAGTCGGCGATCTCGCCCCGCTGTGGTCCGACGACGTGCTCAAGGCCGCAATCGACACCGCACACGCCCACGGCGCACGCGTCACCGCGCACGTCTTCAGCGAGGACGCGCTGCCCGGCCTGATCAACGCCGGCATCGACTGCATCGAACACGGCACCGGGCTCACCGACGACACCATCGCGCTGATGCTCGAGCGGGGAACCGCGTTGGTCCCCACCCTGGTCAACGTCATCGAGAACTTCCCAGGCATCGCCGACGCCGCTGCGCGCTACCCGACCTACGCGGCGCACATGCGCGACCTGTATGCCCGCTGCCCTGGGCGGGTGGCCGCGGCGCGCGATGCGGGCGTGCCGGTGTACGCCGGCAGCGATGCCGGCAGCATGGTCGCACACGGGCGGATCGCCGACGAGGTCGAGGCCCTCAAGGGCATCGGGATGAGCCCA
>DATJBA010000447.1:0-7322 GCA_035515675.1 Mycobacterium sp. | reverse complement strand
GCGCGACGTAGTAGATTCCGCCGTCGGCGCCAGCGCCTAGCGAGTAGAACACCACCCATTTGGCCTCAGGCAGTGGCTTGACGATGTCCATGATCGTCCGCATCGACACGCCGCCCCATTTGGCGACGCCCGACCAGCCCTGGATGCAGAAATGTTGGGTGATTTGTTCGTGGTAGGGCAGGTCATGCAAGTCGGCCAACGAGAACTCGGTCGGGTGCTCGACGAGCCCGTAGACCCGTAGCCGCCAATCCACGAAGTCGTTCTTCTCCAACTCCTTGTACTCAACGGTCTCCGGGTAGGTGCCGTTGTGCCACAAGTACGGCGAGATGTCCTTTTCGGTGAACGCGCCCGGCTTGGGGTTGGTGTGCTCGAACAGCCGTTGCAGCGGCCCGATGAGTGCGTAGCCGACCCGCTGCACGACGCGGGGGTGGCGATAGGTGAACGGCGTTGCGGCCACCCAGCCGATGGCCACCACCGCCATGGCCGCGGTGAAGATCCCGAACCCGACCCAGCCGTTGTCGTCGCGGGCGGCGAACATGTGGTTGAGGTTGCGCAAAGCCACGGTAGTGAAGACGAACGTGACGTGGACGACGATGAAGAATAGGAAATACACCAGCACCAGGAAATGCAGCGAGCGCGCGGCCTGGATGCTCAACCGCTTACTGATCACGGTAAAACGCATCGACAGGGCCGGCGACATTCCCAGCCCGCTGATCAGGGCGAGCGGTGCGGCGATGAAGACGGTGGTGAAGTACGCCAGCAGCTGCAGCGCGTTGTAGGCCACCCACGTGTTGTCGGTCGGCCAGTTCAGCGACAGGTACTGGATCGCCACCGACACGGCATTGGGAAAGACATCCCAGCTGGTCGGCACAATGTGTCGCCATTGGCCGGTAGCGAACAACAGCACGTAGAAGACTGCGCCGTTGAGCAGCCACAAGACGTCAACGCCAAGGTGCCACCACCGCGCCAGCCCAATGGAATGGCGAATCCCCGGCAACCCCAACTGACCGGGCAGCGCAACCGAATCGTCCTTGGCCGTCCACAGCGGGTCATCTGGCACCGGCTTTGCCACCCGCAGCCACTCGTCCTTGCCTGGCGTGGAGTTGCGACTGAAGTAGAGCCGCGGATGATCGCACAGGATCTGAATCCCGGAACGGACGATGAACATCATCAAGAACAGGTTGAAAAAATGCGTCCAGCCCACCCAGGCCGGGATGCCCGGGCTGACCCCGGAAGGCACATGGGTACCGGGATACCGCTGGATAAATGCCTGCACGGCCGGCATGTTGTGCAGGCCTTTGCCCACCGCCACCGCCACGACCAGCAGGGCAAACCCGATGGGAATCAGCCACAGCAGGTTCAACCACTTGTCACGACCGATGCGCAATCGCGGCGCGATCGCCCGCTTGTCTTTCATCCCGCCGGCCCAGGTCTCCGGGTTGACGATGTTCTCGGCAAGGAGCAGCTCTGCGCGATAGCCCGCGGCCTGGTGCCCATCGCCGACGTCGTTGTTTGACTTGAGCTCTTCGCCCCCGTGCGCAGCAGTAGCTACGCCGGCTCCGCGCGAATCGACATATCTGTCACCGCGGGAGCCTAAAAGTATCGGGAGACGCATTCGGCCTCCCCAACTTATTTACCGATACGCAATTGTTGCGTGACAGCAACTATACTCGGTTGCGGGGCTCCGGTCGAGATTTGTCAGAAAGTCTTGCCCCAATGCAACTGTTGCGGTGAGCGGGGATCGCTACGTGATTTCGGATTTGTTGCGACAGACTCCGCGCGCCAGGGTAGCGAACAGAGCGGTCACCGACCGCCGGGCCAGATCAGCGTGACCGCGTCGTCGACAAGTGGCTCGCCGGCCGCCGTTGCGAACCGGTCGAGGGCCGTCAAAAACGAGACAGCTGGAAGCTGTCCCGGGAAAACCGGAACGCCAAAAAACCGGTGACCCCGCCGCCCCGCAGAGCCGAAAGCTCAACTGTGGATAAAAGCCCAACTGTGGATAACCCCGAGACAGGGCATAACCAAGAGACGCCACGACCGGCCATCGGCAACGTGCCGTGCGACCAGGGCACGCGCGACCTGCGGGGGCCACACCGACGTCAGCCGCGCAAGAGCCATCTGGCGAAGGACCGCCAAAGAAAGCCGCCTAAAACCGGCTAACTCTCGCCTAAGACCGGGCTAGCTGGGCGGGACGTCCAATCCGTTGGCCGCGGCGATCGCCGCGCGTGTCCATTCGTGCCGGGAAACGGCTGGCTGGATGCGGTCGCGGCGAATGATCTCGACATCGATGGCCTTTCCGTTGGTCACCGCGTTGGGCACCCGGAAGGAAAAGGCCGGTTCGTCGGTGGCGATGGCCAGCATGGCGTCGGTGTCGGTGAAACCGTTGGCGCGCATCGTTTCCTCGGCCCATCTAAACGGCTTGAGGCCGCCGAAATTCTTGACATACACCACCCATAGGCGGGTGCCGCGCGCGTTGTAGAGCTTGTTGACTGCTCTGTCGACCGCGATGTGTTCAGCCGGGGTCAGTACGCCCGCTTCGTCGGTGACTTGGCTGGATAGCTTGATCGCCGGCACCGACGGCGCTGGGACGGCACGCTTGGTCGGCGGAGCCACGGACTGCGAAGGGGCGCTGCTGTTCGGTTGGTTGGATTGGCCGCGGAGCATGCGGACGCCGACGACCGCCGCCACCCCGAGTAGCACGATCGCCACGAGCGCTGCGATCACAGTTGCCGGCCCCCGCCAGCTAGTGTGCGCTTTAGGCGATGCGGGTGATGTGTCCTGCGGCGCCGCGATCACTTCCGTCGGTGCCGTGATCACTTCCGTCGGTGCGGCAATGACTTCTGCGGGGCGCGCCGCATCGGCCTGTGCGGTGTCTATCCGGCTGCCAAGTGCGGCCGCGAAATCCGCACACGTCGCGTAACGGTCGGCGGGGTTCTTGGCGAGTGCTTTGGCGATGACGGGATCAAGGTCTGCCAACTCAGGCCGCCGCTCACCGAGCGGCGGTGGTGGTGCGGACAGATGCTGGGTGATGACCACCGCCGGGTTGGAGTGATGAAACGGAGCGGACCCGGTCAACAGGTTAAAGGCGGTACATCCGAGGGCGTACTGGTCGGCTTGCGCGTCGAGATCCTTACCCTGCAGTTGCTCGGGCGCGCAGTACGCGGTGGTGCCCACCAGCATGTTTGTCGCAGTCAGGCCGCTGATTTCGCCGAGCTCGCGGGCGATGCCGAAGTCGGCCAGCAGGATTCGCCGTCGGGGATCGGCATCAGTCAGCAGGATGTTGGCGGGTTTGACGTCACGGTGCAGCAGTCCGCGTGAATGGGCGTGATCGAGCGCGTCGGCAACGGCCGAAATGATCTCGACGACGTCGGCTTTCGGCATTCCGGACGGATACTTCTCGCGCAGCAGCTTCGCCGCGTCGGTCCCCTCCACGTAGTCCATCGAGATCCACAGTTGCCCGTCGTATTCACCGCGGTCGTGGATGCCGACGATGTGCTCGTGGTACAGGCCCGCGGCCAGGTCGGCCTCTCTGTTGAAGCGTTGGCGAAATTCGTCGTCCGCGGTCAGGTCGCGGGGCAGGATTTTCAGCGCGTCGCGGCGGGGCAGCCGCGGGTGCTGCGCCAGATACACCTGACCCATGCCGCCGGCCCCCAGCCGTCGCACGATGGTGTATCCGGCGAAGACCTCGCCTTCTTTTAAGCCATCGCTTTGCGGCATGTAGGCATGCTACTGAGGCCGTGGCCGCGGCAAACCGGTAATCGCTCCGCAGGCGTCAAGACATCGGGTGCGCCGCGCGGCTACTTTGTGGTGGCAACCAAGGTTTAAGTCCCCGTTCGCACGCCGGGCGTTGGCAGATGCCTTGGATGAGAATGGCGGGCAATGTTGAAACGGGTGTCCTGGACCTCCTGGACCACAGCGGTGCCGTTGGTTGCTCTCGTCGCGCTGGCAGTGACCTGGAGTCAGGAGACGGGGCCGGTACTTGCCGCGCTGGAAGCGGCATTTCTCACCGGTGCCGTGCTGGCCGCGGTACACCACGCGGAGGTGGTCGCCCACCGGGTCGGCGAGCCGTTCGGGTCGGTGGTGCTCGCCGCCGCGGTGACTGTCATCGAGGTCTCCCTGATCGTCACGCTGATGGCATCCGGCGGGAACGAGGCGGCAACCCTTGCCAGGGACACCGTGTTCGCCGCGGTGATGATCACCATGAACGGCATCGCCGGTTTGTCACTGCTGCTCGGTTCCCATCGTTATGGCGTCACACTGTTCAATCCCCACGGCAGCGGGGCCGCGCTGGCCACACTGATTACGCTGGCGACCCTGAGCCTGGTGCTGCCGACGTTCACCACCAGCCACGGGGCCCGGAATTCTCACCTGGCCAGCTCGCCTTCGCCGCGGTCGCCTCGCTATTGCTCTACCTGCTGTTCGTCTTCACTCAAACGGTGCGGCATCGCGATATTTTTCTGCCGATCGCACAGAAGGGTCAAAGAAGCCTTTTCAAGGATGGAAGGCATGCGGAGCCGCCGAGCACCCGGGCGGCGCTGATCAGCCTCGGGCTGTTGCTCGCCGCGCTGGTCGCGGTGGTGGGTCTGGCCGAACAAGAGTCGCCGGCAGTTGAGCGTGTGGTGTCAGCGGCTGGATTTCCGCAGTCGTTCGTCGGCGTCGTGATCGCCGCGCTGGTGCTGCTGCCGGAGACGCTCGCGGCGGCACGGGCGGCGCGGCAAGGCCGTATCCAGACCAGCCTTAACCTGGCCTATGGCTCGTCGCTGGCGAGCATCGGGCTGACCATCCCGGCCATCGCACTCGCCTCGATATGGCTGAAAGGACCGCTGTTGCTCGGCCTTGGCGCCACTCAGTTGGTGCTGCTTGCGCTGACGGTGGTGATCAGCATGCTGACCGTGGTGCCCGGGCGGGCCACCCGACTGCAGGGCGAGGTGCATCTGGTGCTGCTCGCCGCTTACGTGTTTCTGGCGGTCGTCCCCTGACATGTGTCGCGAAACGCGAAAGCCCCTCAGCGTTGGTGCTCGCTGCCGATGGCGTCGCGCTGACACCGATAGACGACTTTCGAAGGCGATATCACATGCGATAGCGCCTGCTCGGATCCTGTGGTGGTGCTGGCACGGTGCTCATGTGACGGATGTGGCTGCTTGGCACTTCCCGCCCACGGGAAAACACAAGGCCCCCAGAACCCGCGGCGGGTTCACGCGGTCGTCGGGCTAAGACCGCGCGCGCAGCGTCTCCAGCGCTTTGTCGGCGTGGGTGTCCATGCTGAATTCGCTGGAGATCACATCGAGCACCTTGCGACCGGTGTCGATGACGAAGGTCGTGCGTTTGACCGGCATCAACTTGCCGAGCAGACCGCGCTTGACGCCGAACTGGGTGGCGACGGTGCCCCCGGTGTCCGACAGCAGCGGGTAGTCGAAGTTCTGCATGTCGGCGAACTGGGCCTGCTTTTGCACGGGATCGGCGCTGATGCCGACCCGGGTGGCCCCGACGGCAGCGAATTCTGAAGCCAAGTCGCGGAAGTGGCAGGCTTCCTTGGTGCAGCCGGGTGTCATCGCCGCCGGATAAAAGAACAGGACGATGGGTCCGTCGGAAAGCAGGGCGCTGAGCTTGCGCGGCGTTCCGGTCTGATCGGGAAGTTCGAAGTCGGCCACTGTGTCACCAGGTTTCATGGCCGTCAGGCTACGCCGGGCCGATCAACGTATCTGCGAGGATGGTTCAGTGCACGCCCACCTCGCCGCCACCACCCCACGGGAGGACTTCCGCCAGCTGGCGGCCGAGCACCGTGTGGTTCCGGTGACCCGCAAGGTATTGGCGGACAGCGAGACGCCGCTGTCGGCCTACCGCAAACTCGCCGCCAATCGCCCGGGCACGTTTTTGCTGGAGTCCGCCGAGAACGGCCGATCCTGGTCGCGGTGGTCGTTCATCGGCGCGGGGGCGCCGTCAGCACTGACCGTGCGCGACGGCGAAGCGGTGTGGCTGGGCGAGGTGCCGCAGGACGCGCCCATCGGAGGCGATCCGCTGCACGCACTGCGAGCCACCCTTCAGCTGCTGGCCACCGCTGCGATGCTGGGGCTTCCGCCGCTCTCGGGCGGTATGGTCGGCTTCTTCGCCTACGACCTGGTGCGGCGGCTGGAACGGCTGCCCGAACTGGCCGTCGACGACCTCCACCTGCCGGACATGCTGCTGCTGCTGGCCACCGATTTGGCGGCGGTCGACCACCACGAGGGCACCATCACGCTGATCGCCAACGCCGTGAACTGGAACGGCACCGACGAGCGGGTCGATGAGGCCTACGACGACGCGATCACCCGGCTGGATGTGATGACCACGGCGCTGGGCCAGCCGCTGCCGTCGACCGTTGCCACGTTCAGCAGACCCGAGCCGCGGCACCGCGCGCAGCGCACCGTTGAGGAATACGGCAAGATCGTCGATTACCTGGTGGAGCAGATAGCGGCCGGCGAAGCCTTTCAGGTAGTGCCTTCGCAGCGCTTCGAGATGGACACCGATGTCGATCCGATCGACCTGTACCGGATACTGCGGGTAACCAATCCCAGCCCCTACATGTATCTGATGCATGTGCCGAATAGCACTGGTGCAACTGACTTTTCGATCGTCGGATCCAGTCCGGAGGCGTTGGTCACCGTCACCGAGGGCTGGGCGACGACGCATCCGATCGCCGGAACCCGGTGGCGGGGGCAGACCGAGGAAGAGGATCAGCAGCTGGAAAAGGAGCTGCTGGCCGACGACAAAGAACGTGCCGAGCATCTGATGCTGGTAGACCTCGGCCGCAACGACCTTGGCCGGGTCTGCATACCGGGCACCGTTCGCGTCGAGCAGTACAGCCACATCGAACGCTATAGCCACGTGATGCACCTGGTGTCGACGGTGACCGGGATGCTCGGCGAGGGCCGGACCGCCTTGGATGCGGTGACGGCCTGCTTTCCTGCCGGCACGCTGTCGGGCGCGCCCAAGGTGCGGGCCATGGAGCTGATCGAAGAGGTGGAGAAGACGCGCCGCGGCCTCTACGGCGGTGTGGTCGGCTACCTCGACTTCGCCGGCAACGCCGACTTCGCGATCGCCATCCGCACTGCGTTGCTGCGCGACGGCACCGCCTACGTCCAGGCTGGCGGCGGGGTAGTGGCCGACTCCAACGGTCCTTACGAATACACCGAGGCGACCAACAAGGCGCGAGCGGTGCTCAATGCGATCGCTGCCGCCGAGACGCTGACCGCTCCAGACGTCGGCCGCAATGCCTGATGCCCGGCCGGACCGGCCCCGCCGACTCACAGGCCGGCTGGCGATCGGGATAGCCCAGTTGTTGT
>DATJBA010000446.1:0-32246 GCA_035515675.1 Mycobacterium sp. | reverse complement strand
GCCCAGCGTCACGCCGCGCCGCCGGGCCCGGTCCTCGTCGCTGTAGGTGCCATCAGGGTTGAGGCAATCGGCCAGCCGATCGGCCAGCCCGCCCAACTGGTCGGGCCCAAACTGCGAACCCAGCCGCGCCAACTGGGCTTCGGCGCGTTCGCGGGTGGCGTCATCCACCCAGCCCGGTAGCTGGTGGTAGAAGCGGCGGATCACCGCCACCTGCCCGGCCCCCAGCTTGCCCTGCCGTTGCGCGGCCGCGGTGCCCGCCAACACCGGCGGCAAAGGCTGCCCGGTCAGCCCGCGGCGCGGTCCCAGATCGGCGGCCTCGCGGATGCGCCGGGCGGCCTCGGCGCGGCTGATCAACGTCCACTCGGCGATCGCGTGGGAGAGTTTGCCGCCCAGCTCCTCCGGGGTGGCCTGGCGGGCCAGGTGATTGATCAGCGGATGCTCGATGGCCGGCAGGCGCCGGCGCACCCGCTCACAGCGCTCCACCAACACCAACCACTCCCGGCTGGTCAACGCGTCGAAGTCCAGCCCGGCCACCGTGTCCACCGCGGCATCCAGGGCATCAAAGGTCGCCGTGATCGCCTCCCGGCCACTCGAACTCATGTTCGAATATTACCTCGGGCTACCGACAAGACCGACGACCATAACCAACACCGGCCAACACCCCAACAGCCACCAACCCGCTTGCCGATGCGGGGCAGTTCGTCGGCTTGTTGCCGCAACCGCTCGTCGATCGAGCCGGTAAAGGTCCGATAATGGCGATAGCGGCACGGGGCCGAGGGATTACAAGAAGCCGAAGCACTGCATGAAACCGGATCACTGGATCAGGAGGACACCGCGAATTGGCGATATTCTTCATCGATCTGCCGCCTAACGATATGGAGCGCCGCCTCGGTGACGCCCTGGGGGTATATGTCGACGCGATGCGATACCCGCGGGGCACCGGAAACCAGCGCGCCGCCATGTGGCTGGAGCACATTCGGCGACGTGGGTGGCAAGGGGCGGCCGTCGTAGAAGCTGAGGTACCCGAGGACCGCGGCCGCCCTCAAGCCGCCCAAGTGCCGTCGGCTGCCGAACTGAGCAATGCGCCGTTGCTCGGCGTGGCCTACGGCTACCTCGGGGCACCCGGGCAGTGGTGGCAGCAGCAGGTTGTCCTGGGCTTGCAACGCGGCGGCTTACCACCTCAGGCGATCGCCCGGCTGATGGACAGCTATTTCGAGTTGACCGAATTGCACATTCATCCCCGCGCCCAAGGCCGCGGCCTCGGCGAGGCATTGGCCCGCCGGCTACTCGCCGGTCGCGGCGAAAAGAACGTCATGCTCTCCACGCCAGAAACCAACGGTGAGCCGAACCGCGCGTGGCGGTTGTACCGGCGACTGGGCTTCACGGACATCATCCGCGGCCACCACTTCGCCGGCGACCCACGAGCATTCGCGATCCTGGGCCGTGCGCTACCGTTATAACCGCCCCGAAACGGGGCCAGGTACGGCGCGCCAGGGGTGCCACATCGGAAGACTCGCCGAAGCGGCACACCGCATCTGGCACGATGACCTGGTGCGCGCCAGCCCTCCCCCGGTCCAAGCCCGAGAATTCACTGCTCGGCGGCGCCGGGTACTGGCCATCACGATGTTGCTACTGCTTGTGCCCCTGGCCACCGGATGCCTGCGGGTCAGAGCGTCGATCACCATCTCGCCCGATGACCTGGTGTCCGGGGAGATCATCGCGGCGGCCAAACCCAGGACCGCCAAAGACACCGGTCCACAGCTCGACAGCAACAACTTGCCGTTCAGCCAAAAAATGGCGGTGTCGAACTACGACAGCGACGGCTACGTGGGGTCGCAGGCGGTGTTCTCCGATGTGACGTTCGCCGAGCTGCCGCAGCTGGCCAACATGAACTCCGACGCCGCCGGGGTAAATCTGTCGCTGCGCCGAAACGGCAACCTGGTGATCCTGGAAGGCCGGGCGGATCTGACATCGCTGACGGATCCCGACGCTGACGTCGAGCTGACCGTTGCCTTCCCGGGCGTGGTGACCTCCACCAACGGTGACCGCGTCGAGCCCGAGGTGGTGTCGTGGAAGCTCAAGCCGGGCGTGGTGAGCACAATGAGCGCCCAAGCCCGCTCCACCGATCCCAACACCCGTTCCTTCACCGGGGCGGGCGTGTGGCTGGGTATCGCTTCCTTCGCGGCCGCCGGCGTGGTGGCGCTGCTGGCCTGGCTCAGCCGGGATCGCTCGGAGCGGTTCACCGCACCGCGCGACCAACCGCCGGGCTAGACCCAGCTAGACCCGCTAAACCCGCTGGGCAGGTGACCAGTAGGCAAGCATTTCCGCGAAGGTCTGGAAAGCCGGGCGGGAAACCCCGTACGTCGCCTCGAGATGGATGCTCAGCGGGAAGCCGAGGTCGGCGAGACCGTCGATCACGCGCTTGTACAGGTCGAGCATGAGCTGGCGCTTCTGAGCCGGTTCGCTGCCGGCCAACCTTTTGACGAACGCTTGCTCACCAGCCACCGCGGCATTACCCGGGTCCTGAATTAGCCAGTTGATCAGGCCGATACGGCTCTCAGCGTTCGGTACGAAGCCGAACGAGAGCAGGATTTCCGGCCGATGGTCGGTGTTCTTGGCGAACTCGGTCAAAAAACCCACGATTGCATCGGAATACAACAGCTGAGTCATGCCGTAGCTGGCGCCCTGGTTGCACTTGAAGTTGAACCGGCCCTGTTCGCCGTCACGGGTGGGAATCACAATCACGCCGCGGTTGGCCACCAGCGCGCGATAGATCGACAGAGCGTCGGTCGGCGCGACGCCGGAGCCTTCGCCGTCCTTCATCGTGCGAGGTACCCCGACGAAAACCACGCCTTCCATTCCGGCCGCGCACAGATCGGTGAGCCGTTGACCCAGCGATGGCTCGTCCAGGAACGCGGTCACCTGGGTGCACAGGCCGTGGAACCCGGGCAATTCCGGTTTGATAATCGACCAGAAGTCCAGCACGTCCAGTTTCGGCTTCATAGCGATCGGACGATCGTCTTCTTCCGCGATCATCCCTGGAATCATCACGTGCCGAATCCTGCCGTCAAGACCGAATTCAGCCGAGTACCGCGCTACTTTTCGCGCATCTTCGAGTGCTCGCTCCCGACCGTCGTCGACGTTCGGTGGCACCAGCTCGAGCGCGACGGTGTTAAGGGTCACGCGACTCCTCTCCAACAGACGACTATTGCCCTGGCGGTTCCTGGCCGCGCAGCGCCGCGCAGAGCCCAGGCACCTCGCCAGCATAGGCGCGGGGGTACCACCCGCTTGCGGGGAATAGTGAGCCAGTCGAAGCAACCTGGGCCGCCGCGGTGACCTGCGGCCGGCCGGATCATGTCGATGCGGCCACGGGCGTCGCGCCGAATACACTGGTCGGGCCTAGAACACACCAAGCCACGCCGAGCAGAAAGGGGCACCGCGCTGAGCGTCGAAGCAGCGGCAACCGCCGAGTTGACCGGCGCCATTACCGACCAACTCCGGCGGTATTTGCACGACCGGCGTGCCGAGACTGCCTACATCGGTAGCGACTACTGCGTTCTCATCGCTGCCCTCGAAGATTTTGTGCTCAACGGCGGCAAGCGGCTGCGGCCCGCCTTCGCCTACTGGGGCTGGCGCGCCGTGGCAACCGGGGATCCCGATCCCGAAGTGCTGCTGCTGTTTTCCGCGCTAGAGCTGCTACACGCCTGCGCGCTGGTGCATGACGATGTGATCGACAACTCAACCACCCGCCGCGGCAAGGCGACCGCTCACGTGCACTTCGCGGCGCTGCACCGCGACCGGCACTGGCGCGGCTCGCCGGAGCGGTTTGGAATATCGGCAGCCATCCTGCTAGGTGACCTCGCGCTGGCCTGGGCCGACGACGTGGTCTCCCGGGTTTCCCAGGTCTCCCTACCACCCGAGGCCCAGCGGCGCGTCCGGCGCGTGTGGGCCGAGATCCGCACCGAGGTGCTGGGCGGGCAATACCTCGACATCGTCGCCGAGGCCGGCGCAGCCGAGTCGATCGCATCGGCGATGAACGTCAACACCTTCAAAACCGCCTGCTACACCGTGTCGCGACCGCTGCAGCTCGGGGTCGCGGCCGCCGCTGACAGACCTGACGTTCAAGCCGTCTTCAGCCAGTTCGGGACGGACCTCGGCGTGGCGTTCCAGCTACGTGACGACGTACTGGGCGTGTTCGGCGATCCAGCGGTGACCGGCAAGCCGTCCGGCGACGATTTGAGATCCGGCAAGCGCACCGTGCTGCTGGCCGAAGCGGTGGAGTTGGCGGACAAGTCAGATCCCCTGGCGGCCAACCTGTTGCGAAGCTCGATCGGCGCGCAGTTGACCGACGCGCAAGTGAGCGAACTGCGCGACGTCATCGAGGCGGTGGGCGCGCTGGCCGCGGCGGAGCAACGTATTGCCGCGCTGACCCAACGGGCGCTGGCCACACTGGCGGCTGCACCCATCAACGCGGCGGCCAAAGCGGGGCTGTCCGAACTGGCCAGGATGGCCACGAATCGGTCCGCCTGAAGCTGATGACGACTCCGACGCACGTCCCGGCCGACGATCCGGCAGTGGCGAAACATTCTCTCACCCAACATTTTTCACAACTACTTGCGTTCGCCACCGCCCCGGAGGCCCGACCGGCGAAACTGGGCTTGCTGGGCTCGGTGCTGATCACCACGGGCGGGCTGGGAGCGGGGAGCACCCGCCAGCATGACCCGCTGCTGGAATCGATTCACATGTCCTGGCTGCGCTTTGGCCACGGCCTGGTGCTGTCGTCGATTCTGTTGTGGACGGGCGTAGGTCTCATGCTGATCGCGTGGCTGGGACTGGGCCGACGTGTGCTGGCCGGCGAAGCGACCGAGTTCATGATGAAAGCCACCACCGGCTTTTGGTTGGCGCCCTTGCTGGTGTCGGTGCCCGTCTTCAGCCGGGACACTTATTCATATCTGGCTCAGGGAGCACTGCTGCGCGACGGCTTGGATCCTTATGCGGTCGGACCCGTCGCCAACCCAAATACGTTGCTGGACAATGTAAGTCCTATCTGGACGATCACCACCGCACCTTATGGTCCGGCGTTCATTCTGGTGGCGAAGTTCGTCACAGTGCTCGTCGGCAACAACGTGGTGGCCGGAACCATGCTGCTGCGCCTGTGCATGCTGCCCGGGCTGGCGCTGCTGATCTGGGCCGCCCCCCGACTGGCCCGTCATTTTGACGCCGACGGCTCGACCGCTCTGTGGATCTGTGTGCTCAACCCGCTGGTGCTTATCCACCTGATGGGTGGGGTGCACAACGAGATGCTGATGGTGGGCCTGATGGCCGCCGGACTCGCCCTGACCTTCGGTGGCCGCCACGTCCTGGGCATCATCCTGATCACGGTCGCGATCGCGGTCAAAGCCACCGCCGGAATCTCACTGCCTTTTCTGGTGTGGGTGTGGATGCGGCATCTGCGCGGCCGGCGGGGATATCGCCTTGCCCGGGCATTCCTGGCGGCCACCGCGATATCCCTGCTGATCTTCGCTGTGGTGTTCGGGATCTTGTCCGCTGTGGCCGGTGTAGGCCTGGGGTGGCTGACCGCGCTGGCCGGATCGGTGAAGATCATCAACTGGCTGACCGTGCCGACTGCGACGGCGAACGTGATCCACGCCCTCGGCGGGGGGTTTTCCACGGTAGGCTTCTACGCCACGCTACGAGTCACCCGGTTCATCGGAATCGCGATCATCGCGGTGTCGCTGCCGCTGTTGTGGTGGCGGTTCCGGCGCGACGACCGAGCCGCGCTGACCGGCATCGCATGGTCGATGCTGATCGTGGTGCTGTTCGTTCCGGCTGCCCTGCCGTGGTACTACTCCTGGCCGCTGGCGGTAGCGGCCCCGTTGGCCCAGTCACGACGGGCGGTCGCGACCATCGCCGGCTTGTCGACCTGGGTCATGGTGATCTTCAAACCCGACGGATCACACGGGATGTATTCCTGGCTGCACGTCTCGCTGGCCACCGCTTGCGCGCTGGTTGCCTGGTACACCCTGTACCGGACCCCGGAACCGCTGGCTGACGAGGCCGAAGTTCGGCCCGCGGCTTAGTAAGCCATCGCTTGTGCCCGGCGCACAACTTCCCGAGCCTGGTGGGCATGCAGGGCGTCGACGGGGCGGGCGTTGCTGATGGCATCCCGGGTACCGTCGCGGGTGATCGTCAGCGACGGGTCCGGGGTGAATAGCCACCGCACGATCTCGGTGTCGCGATAACCGCCGTCGTGCAGGATCGTCAACAGCCCCGGCAGGCTTTTGACCACCTCACCGGAATTGGTAAAGAACACCCGCGGTATCACCACGCCGCCGTCGCGCCGCACCGCGACCAGGTGGCCTTCCCGCAGCTGCTGCTGCACCTTGCTGACCGGCACGCCGAGCAACTCGGCGACCCGGGGCAGGTCGTAGGTTGGCTCGTCGGGGTCTAAAACGTCGTCGCCGGCCGGAATACTGCCCACCGCGCAAGTGTAGGCCCTGCCGCGCACGTTGAGCTTGTATTCTCCACACCTACGATGGCCCCGTGGCCGGAGCTTGGACGGGTGACTCGTTGGATCACACGTTGCTGGATGGCCGCTACCTCGTCCAGTCCAAGATCGCCAGCGGCGGCACCTCGACGGTGTACCGCGGCCTCGATGTGCGACTCGACCGCCCCGTCGCGGTGAAGGTGATGGACTCTCGCTATGCCGGCGACGACCAATTCCTGACCCGATTCCAGCTCGAGGCCCGCGCGGTCGCCCGGCTGAAGAACCCCGGGCTGGTAGCGGTCTATGACCAGGGCCTGGACGCCCGGCACCCGTTTTTGGTGATGGAGCTCATCGAGGGCGGCACCCTGCGCGAGCTGCTGGCCGAACGCGGTCCGATGCCACCCCATGCCGTCGTGGCGGTGCTTCGCCCAGTACTGGGCGGGCTGGCCGCCGCGCACCGGGCCGGCCTGGTGCACCGCGACGTCAAGCCCGAGAACGTCCTGATCTCCGACGACGGCGACGTCAAAATCGCCGATTTCGGGTTGGTACGTGCCGTCGCGGCCGCTGGGATCACCTCGGCCAGCGTCATCCTGGGCACCGCAGCGTATCTGTCGCCCGAGCAAGTGCGCGATGGCAACGCCAGTCCCCGCAGCGACGTCTACTCCACCGGGATCCTCACCTATGAGCTGCTGACCGGGCGCACGCCGTTTACCGGCGACTCGGCATTGTCGATCGCCTACCAACGGCTGGATACCGACGTGCCGCCGGCCAGCGCGGCGATCGACGGTGTGCCCCCGCAATTCGACGAGTTGGTGGAGCGCGCGACCGCCCGCGACCCCGCCGACCGATACGCCGACGCGATCGAGATGGGCGCCGATCTGGACGCGATCGCCGAGGAACTCGCGCTGCCGGACTTTCGGGTGCCCGCGCCGCGTAACTCCGCCCAACACCGGTCGGCGGCGCTGCACCACAGCGGGAGGAGCGAACGCCGCGACACCGGGCAGCAACCGCGGCCGCCCGTCCACCCACCGGTTCATCACCGCACCCGCCAGCTGATCCGCGGACCCGGGCACTGGTCTGAAACGGTAGGCCCGGCCGAGCCTGAGTCCGAACCCGACGACTACGAATACGAGCCGGTCTCAGGCGAATTCGCCGGTATCGCGTTGAGCGAGTTCGTCTGGGCGCGACAGCACGCGCGGCGCATGGTGCTGGTCTGGGTGGCGGTCGTGCTCGCGCTCACCGGGCTGGTCGCGGCGGCGGGATGGACCATCGGGAGCAATCTGAGCGGACTGCTATGAGGCGTTGGCGAACTAATCGCGGAGCATCTCGGCGACCAGGAACGCCAACTCCAGCGACTGCTGGGTGTTCATCCGCGGGTCGCACGCCGTCTCGTAGCGGCCGGCCAGGTCGGTGTCCGAAATGTCTTGCGCGCCACCCAAACACTCGGTGACGTTCTCGCCGGTGATCTCGACGTGGATGCCGCCCGGGTGGGTGCCCAGCGCTCGGTGCACCTCGAAGAAGCCCTGCACTTCGTCGACAATGCGGTCGAAATGCCTCGTCTTGTAACCGGTGGACGATTCGTGAGTGTTGCCGTGCATCGGGTCGCACTGCCAGATCACCTGGTGACCGGTGGCCTGGACCTTCTCCACGATCGGCGGCAGCAGATCGCGCACCTTGTTGTTGCCCAGCCTGCTCACCAACGTCAGCCGGCCAGGCTTGTTGTGCGGGTCGAGCCGCTCCAGGTATTCGACGGCCAGTTCCGGGGTCATCGTCGGGCCAATCTTGACGCCGATCGGGTTGGCGATCACCTCGGCGAACGCGATGTGCGCGCCGTCGAGCTGCCGGGTCCGCTCCCCTATCCACACGGTGTGCGCAGACAGGTCGTACAGCTTCGGTTCACCGTCGGGCTCGTCGGAGAGCCGCAGCATGGCCCGCTCGTAGTCGAGCACCAAAGCCTCGTGGCTGGCGTAGATTTCGGCGGTCTGCAGGTTACGGTCGGCCACCCCGCACGCGCTCATGAACGCCAGCCCGCGATCGATCTCAGTGGCCAGCGCATCATAACGCGCGCCGGCCGGCGAGGTCCGGACGAATTCCCGGTTCCAGTCGTGCACCAGGTGCAGCGACGCCAGGCCCGACGACGTCAACGCCCGCACCAGGTTCATCGCCGCACTTGCGTTGGCGTAGGCACGCACCAGCCGCGACGGGTCGTGCTCGCGCGCAGCGGGGTCCGGGGCGAAACCGTTGATCATGTCCCCGCGGTAGGAGCGCAGGCCCAGCGCGTCGATGTCGGCCGACCGGGGCTTGGCGTATTGGCCGGCGATGCGGGCCACTTTCACCACCGGCATGCTGGCGCCATAAGTCAGCACTACGGCCATCTGCAACAGGGTGCGGACATTGCCCCGGATGTGAGGTTCGGTGTTATCGGTGAACGTCTCCGCGCAGTCACCGCCCTGCAGCAAGAACGCCTCACCTTTTGCGACCTGGGCCAGCATGCCCTGCAGCCGCACGATCTCGGAAGGCACCGTCACCGGCGGCACGCTCTCCAGAACCGTCCGCATCGCCTTGGCCTCGTCGGCGGGCCAGCTGGGTTGCTGAGCGGCCGGTTTGGCCAACGCCGCATCCAACCGGGTCCGCAGGTCAGTCGGCAGCGGCGGCAGCGGCGGCAGCTGGTCGATCGGTATGTCGACGGTCCAATTCATCGGTCCATGGTAACCGGGGCCCACCAACCGCTGATCAGGGCGAACGCTCAGCGGCCCGCATCGTCGACGACGGGATCTGATTGTCCGTCTTGCCCCCTCGCCGTTGCACGGCTGGGGGTGCCCCCACAGCCGGCCGGCCCCCGTACGCGGGTGGGGGTCCCTCCCTCTGGGGGCGTACCCCCACCGAGGCCCGCATCGTCGACGGACGTGATCAGCCGGAATCGGCGCAGCTGATCGCGGGCATCGACGAGCGCGTCGTGGGCATCGCGCGGCCGCGGCGGCATCCGGGGAGATCCCCGGTCCTCCCACAACTGCCGCAGCTCTCGGGTGAAGCGCGGCAGCGCTTGCGGCAGATCCGGCATCGGGCCCCATAACTGACACAAGGCCACGTGGTCATAGGCCCCCACCCAAGCCCACAGCTCGATTGGATCGGTGCCGTTGACACCGAAGAACTCCTCCAGGTCCAGCCGGATCTGCCTGCGCGAGCGCCACAACTGCGATGCCGGGGGCGGCAGCTTGGGCAGCACATTGACGCGCACCCAGCTGCCGGCACGCTCGGGATCGAATTCGGTGGACACCGCGTAGTACTCGCGGCCGTCCTCGGCGACCACCCCGATCGAAATCAGCTCGATGGTGCGGCCATCCTCGATGAATTCGGTGTCGTAGAAGTACCGCACTAAGGCAGCCTAGGCGCAGGCTATCTGCCGATCAGGATGGACTGGGTTCCCTCGGGCGGTGGTGCGGGATGTACGTCATGGTCGAGTTGGGCGTCGACCGCGCGTTCGTCGGGCAGGTGCGGGGTGCCCGCGATCACGCACTGTAACCACAGCTTGGCCCGCACGACTGGGCGGCGCAGTCTCCGTTCCCGCTGCAGTGCGCGTCGCATCTTGTCGGGCTGGGTGGTATACAGCCACCGGGCCCACGGGGCATGCGGGCGCGATAACCGGATCGCGCCGATGACCAGCAGTACGACGATGAACATGCCAAGCAAACCGGTCCACACCTTGCCCTTGAGCACCACCACCACAGCCAGCGGCAACGTCAACGCCATCGCGCTGCCCACCGCGGCCCGCAGCGCTACCGAATCGGCGTCGTGCCAGATCGGCAGGAAAAACATCAGCGGGTGCAGCCCCATTATCAAAAGTCCGGCCACCGCCACCGCGGCAAAGACCGCGTCCACCGACGTGCGCCCGTCTTCTGACCAGTAGACGTCGGACAGGTGCAGGATCAACGCATACTCGTCGAGCACCAACGCGGACCCGATCCCGAAAAATGTTGCGGCCACGGTGAATTCGGGTTCGTGCCCGTCGACGGACAAGGTCACCAACGTCAGCCCTGAGATCATCACCAGGACCACCCCGAACGTCACGTGGTGGATGTGCACTGACCCGATATGGATATTCCGCGGTTGCCACCATCGCGCCGGCCGGCCGGCCTCGGCACGGTGGCGGATGAAGCGCACGAAACTACGCGTGACAAAAAAGGTGAGGATGAAGGCGACCAGACAGCACAACAAGGGCAGCCGGCCACGGTCGACGATGTCATGTACGTACCAGTGCAGCACCCTGGGCATGAACCAGTGGAGCACTCTAGAAACCTACGCCCACACCGCGGGATCAGCGCTGCGCCACATGCCCGACGCCGGCACCGATTACGCTGTTCTGCGACATGAGTAAATGGCAGGCGCCCGGCGTGGGCAGTCGTCCCGGGCTGGTGCTGTTGTGGTGCCTGCTTTGGCTGCTGGCCGCTGCGGCGCTGGGCTACGCGGCCTGGGGCTTATTCGGGCACACGCCGTACCGCATCGATATCGACATCTATCAGATGGGCGGTCAGGCCTGGTTGGACGGGCGTCCGCTGTACCGCGGCGATGTGTTGTTCCACACACCGATCGGGCTGAATCTGCCGTTTACCTATCCCCCGCTCGCGGCCATCGTGTTCTGCCCGTTCGCCTGGTTGCACATGCCGGCCGCCAGCGTCGCGATCACGCTATTGACGTTGGTGTTGCTGATTCTGTCGACGGCGATTGTGCTGACCCGCCTCGACGTGTGGAACACCTCGACAACGCTGCCCGGGCCAGCCTGGCTGCGCCGGCTTTGGCTAGCCGTCGTGATCGTGGCACCAGCGACGATCTGGTTGGAACCGATCACCTCGAACTTCTCCTTCGGCCAGATCAACGTCGTACTGATGACTCTGGTGATCGCTGACTGCGTGCCGCGCCGCACGCCATGGCCACGCGGGCTGCTACTGGGCCTGGGGATTGCGCTAAAACTCACTCCGGCGGTGTTTCTGCTCTATTTCCTGCTGCGTCGCGACAACCGCGCGGCACTGACTGCGCTGGCGTCTTTCGCGGCCGCGACGCTGTTGGGTTTCGTGCTGGCGTGGAACGACTCGTGGGAGTACTGGACTCACACAGTGCACAACACCGATCGGATCGGTGCCGCGGCACTGAACACCGACCAGAACATCGCGGGCGCCCTGGCCCGGGTCGGCTTTGGCGAGCACGAGCGCTTCTTGCTGTGGGTGGCCGGGTGCCTGCTCGTGCTGGCGGTCACGATATGGGCGATGCGGCGGGTGCTTCGGGCCGGCGAGCCGACGCTTGCGGTCATCTGCGTCGCCCTGTTCGGGTTGGTGGTTTCGCCGGTGTCGTGGTCACACCACTGGGTGTGGATGCTGCCGGCGGTGCTGGTGACGGGGATATTGGCCCGGCGGGGCCGCAACGTCGCGCTGGCCGTCATCAGCGCCGCCGGGGTGGCGCTGATGAGGTGGACACCGATCGACCTGCTGCCGAAGCATCACGAGACGGCCGCGGTGTGGTGGCGCCAACTTGCCGGGATGTCTTACGTGTGGTGGGCGCTGGCGGTCATCGTCGCGGCTGGATTCACTGTCACCGCCCGCGTGAGTTCGCGGGATTCGGCAACGCGCACGTTGACGCCGGTGTCGGCCGTCAGCTGATCAGCGACACCGACGTTGCGGACTAACCGACGGCCGTCTCCGGGATCCGCTCGGCCTCGCTGACGGCCCCGGCGCCGTTGCTGCGTTCCTTGACGCTGGCGGCGTAGATGTCGACGTATTCCTGATCGGACAGTCCCATCAGCTCGTAGATCACTTCGTCGGTGACGGCCCGCTCGATGAAGTGGTTGCCGGCCATACCTTCGAAACGTGAGAAGTCCATCGGCTCGCCGAAGCGCACGGTGACCCGACCGAAGCGCCACATCTTGCTGCCGGGCGGGTTGACGACGTTGGTGCCGATCATCGCCACCGGTATCACCGGGACTCCGGTGTGCAACGCCAGCCGGGCCATGCCGGTCTTGCCCTTGTACAGCCTGCCATCGGGCGAACGGGTGCCCTCGGGGTACATGCCCAACAACTTGCCCTGTTTGAGCAGCCGCTCGGCGGTGTCCAATGCGGCCTGCGCGGCATCGGCATCGGTACGGTCGATCGGCACCTGACCGGTGGTGCGGTAAAACCAGGCGGTGAGCCGACCTTTCAGGCCGGTGCCAGTGAAATATTCGGATTTTGCCAGGAATGTGATGCGGCGGTGCACCACCAACGGAAGATAGAAACTGTCCGCTACCGCGAGGTGATTACTGGCCAGGATCGCCGGCCCGGAACTCGGAACATGTTCCAGGCCTTCGACTTTCGGTCGACCAAGTAGGGACAGTAGCGGGCCCATGAAGATGTACTTCAATAGCCAGTACCACATGGCCTCCCTCTCGCCCGCGCCGATGGTGTTCTACGCCAACTGTACCTATCTGTGACGGGTGGGACCACCTTCAGCGCGGGCGGGTCACTCTTCGACGGTGACCGGGATGGGCTGGTAGCGTGTCTTCGCGGCGGCGTCGCCCGCGGTGGTCCCGGCGTCTGTCTTGGTATCGACGCCGCCGCCGGGCGGGCCGTCTGGTGGCGGTTTCGCCGACCGGTCGATGTCAGCGACCATGCCGCGGATCACCTCCAGCAGTGCGATGCTGTGGTCCGCGATCACGGTGAGCAACGGGTGCTGATCGCCGGTTGCCAACGCGGCCAGCGCGCACACCGGACACCACACCTGCTGGCACTTGCCGGTCCCGACTCCCCCGCCAGCTGTCAACGCGGCCGCCGTTCGCACTGCCGGGTCAATTCCGTCCAGGATCGCCCGGGCAAGCCTGCGCAGCTCGGGACCAATATCGGGATGCACCCCACTCACTTAGGCCACACCTCCGGATCTGGTCGAAAACGAACCGTGAGCTCACTACCGCGCAGATGTGCGTCCAGCACCGTGCACCGCCGCAATACGGACGCCAACCGAACCCTGCGCCGCAACCCGCCGGCGCTGATGATCAGGTCGTCGTCGACCCGGCCCAGCGTCAGCGCTGCGGGATCGACCTGGGGCAACGCTAGCCGCATTCGGTATATCGACCCAAGTCCCGACCCGGATTCGAGGTCCACGATAGGACGTAACGGACCTGGCGGGGCCGCTCCACGCCGCCGGCGGGCACTGTCGAGCAGTGCGCCCAGCGCCTTGGGGCCGATCGGCTCGCCGGACAGGTGCGGAGTCAGCATCAACGCCACGTCACCGATGGTGGCATCGAGTTCATCGAGCACAGCATGTTGTTCGGAGATGCGTTCGGCGTACCAGTAGAACGCCGGGTGCTCGGGCAGGTTGCGGTACTCGTAGGACTCGTCTTGCACCAGAACCTGATTGACGATCAGCTCCTCGACGCGAACGCCCATCAGTGCCAGTGAACCCAGCGTCCGGACCGCCTCGGCCGCGACCACCCGCTCGGGGGTCAGCACCAAATGCGCACTGACCAGCTCGCCGTCGGTCAGCAATGCGCTGAGCGCCTCGACGCTGGCGCTGATGCGCTCCAGCAGGTCCACCACCGCGGCCGACCGGGCATCGTCGGCGGTGATGGACAGCCTGCGATGTCGCGGCCAGGCGCGCTCCACGTAGAGCCCGAAGGTGGCGGGCAAGGTCAACATTCGCAACGCATCTGCGGTGGAGGCGCAGTCGACGACGATGCGATCCCATCGCCCGGAGGCCGCGAGCTCACCGACCGCGTGCAAACCGAGCACCTCCTGAATGCCCGGCAAGGCTGAGAGTTCTTCGGGGGCAATGGTGCTCAACTCGGAGTCAGGGAACCGCCGATCCAGTGCGTTGACTACGTCATGCCACCGGGCCTCGAGCAGGGCCAGGGTGTCCAACGCGAGCGCGTCGAGAAAGCCGCCGCCCGCCTCGGCGTCATCGGCGAGCACCCGCACCAATTCGTGCTGGCCGCTCGGCGGCACCGGGACACCCAGCACGTCGCCCAGCGAGTGGGCCTGGTCGGTGGAAACGACCAGCACCCGCTGCCCCGCGCTCGCATCACAGACCGCGGTAGCAGACGCCAGGGTGGATTTTCCTACCCCACCCTTGCCAACGAATAGGCTGATCCGGGCCAGGGTGGGCGCAGCGGACTCACTCAGCCTCGACTCGTTTCTTCAGATCCTTCAACGCGGTGTCGGTCAGCCTGCGCTCGGCCTTGCGTTTGAGCAGGCCGAGCATCGGGATGGCAAGGTCCACCGAGAGCTCGTAGGTGACGTCGGTCCCAGAATCCTTGGGCGCCAAGCGATATGAGCCTTCAAGGGAACGCAGCAGCGAGCTGGAAACCAGGGTCCAGCTTAGTGAGTGGCGGTCTGCCGGCCACTGGTAGGACATGACCATGGTGTCTTTGATGACGCCGGCGTCCATCACGAAGCGCACGACCTTCGGGTAGCCGTCGGCCCCTCTTTCTTGCACCTCGGCTTCCTTGTACTCCGAGATCCACTCCGGGTAGGAATCGATATCGGCGATCACCTTCAACACCGTGCCCGGGTCGGCTTCGATGTAGATGGTCTGCGTCGTCTTCTCCGCCACCTGGCTGCTACCCTCTCCCCCGCAAGCGGGTCAACCCCCGGCGATTGCGGGACTACCCCGGCCTCCGGGCCGAAACGGTACTCTCCGTGCCAAACCCTGACCCGGTTAAACTACCGGAGAAACCCCGACCGGACGTGACCGTTCCACTGTCGTCTTGACCTCAAAGGCCATTTTCTTGCCCGCTACCCTGCGGCGGTGTGTCATTTTCGCGAAGTTCAGCTTGGCCAGCTGCCAGGCCGCCAGACCGGTCGGTTCGGCGTGCAGGAAGTAGTGCAGCACCACCCCGTCCAGCGCCGGTTCCAGCCAGATCTCCATGGTGCCGGTCAACGCGCCGGTCACCGCCCACCGGATTCCCTTTTCAGCACGATCCTCGACGACCTGCAGCCGCAGATCAGGCCACCACTGGCGCCAGCTCGACTGATCGGCGACCGCGGCGCCGACCCGTGCGCCGTCGGCGGCGACGAACGTCTGGTCCGCGATCTGGATGCTGTTCATCGCCTCAATCGTAGTAGTGGCCAGGCCGACTGCCGCCGTGCTGCGCGAATGCTCGGATTAGGCTGGGCGACAGCAAGCCGGCCCCCGGAAGCGTCACTAAGTCAAACGAGGTCATCAAGAGTGCGTGAGTACAGTGTGCCTGCCCGGTTTTCCGTCGGCGAGCAGGACAACATCGCAGCCGTGGTCTTCGAGCACGAGCGCGATGATCCCAGCTTCGTCATCTACCAACGTCAGATCGACGGCATTTGGACCGACGTCACGTGCGCCCAGGCGGCCAGCCAGATTCGTTCTGCGGCACTGGGTTTGATCTCACTGGGGGTGCAGGCCGGCGACCGGGTGTCCATCTTTTCGGCTACTTGCTACGAGTGGGCGATCCTCGACCTGGCAATCCTGTCCGTGGGCGCGGTCACCGTGCCGATCTATGAGACGTCGTCGGCCGAGCAGGTGCGCTGGGTGCTACAGAACTCAGAAGCGGTGTTGGCGTTCGCCGAAACCGACGCGCACGCCGCGATGGTCACCGAACTCAACGCCGAGCTGCCCGCCCTGCGCCGGGTGCTGCGTATCAACGGTTCGGGTCCTAAAGCGGTCGACCAGCTTGTCGAGGCTGGCGCGTCGGTCGACCCGGCTGAGCTGACCGCGCGCCTCAAGGTGCTGCGCGCCGAGCACCCGGCAACGCTCATCTACACCTCGGGCACCACCGGACGACCCAAGGGCTGCCAACTCACCCATTCCAATCTGCTTTACGAGATGCGGGGCGCCAAGGAGTGCCTTCCGACGCTATTGCGACCGGGTCAGCGGCTGCTGATTTTCCTGCCCCTGGCCCACGTGCTGGCCCGCTCGCTCACCTTGTCCGCGTTCGCCAACAAGGTGACCGTCGGATTCACCAGCGACATCAAAAACCTGCTGCCGATGTTCGCGGTGTTCAAGCCGACCGTGGTGGTGTCGGTGCCGCGGGTGTTCGAGAAGGTTTACAACACTGCCGAGCAAAACGCCGCCAACGACGGCAGGGGGCGGATCTTCGCGATCGCCGCGCAGACGGCGGTCGACTGGAGCCAAGCCCGCGACCGCGGAGGGCCGGGGCTGCTGCTGCGCGCCAAGCACGCGCTGTTCGACCGGCTGGTCTACCACAAGCTGCGCGCGGCGCTGGGCGGAGACTGCCACGCGTCCGTCTCGGGTGGTGCACCGCTGGGCGTGCGGCTGGGTCACTTCTACCGTGGTGTGGGCCTCACCATCCATGAGGGCTACGGCCTGACCGAGACCAGCGCCGCGATCACGGTCAACCAGGTCAACAACGTGAAGGTCGGGACCGTCGGCACGCTGGTTCCGGGCAACAGTCTGCGCGTCGCCGAAGATGGCGAGCTGCTGGTGCGCGGCGGCGTGGTATTCGCCGGCTACTGGCGCAACGAGCAGGCGACTGCCGAGGCATTCGCCGACGGCTGGTTCAGGACCGGCGATCTGGGCGCGATCGACGAGGACGGCTTCTTGACGATCACCGGCCGTAAGAAGGAGATCATCGTCACCGCCGGCGGTAAGAATGTCGCCCCCGCCGTGCTGGAGGACCAACTGCGAGCGCACCCGCTGATCAGCCAGGCGATGGTCGTCGGGGACGCCAAGCCGTTCATCGGCGCGCTGATCACCATTGACTCCGAGGCATTGGTCGGCTGGAAGCAGCGCAACCAGAAGGCGTCCGGCGCGTCGGTGGGCGATCTGGCCACCGACCCCGACCTGGTCGCCGAGGTGGATGCGGCCGTCAAGCATGCCAACCTGGCGGTGTCGCACGCCGAGTCGATCCGCAAGTTCCGCATTCTGCCGGTCGACTTCACCGAGGACACCGGTGAACTGACACCGACGATGAAGGTCAAGCGCAACGTGGTGGCCGAGAAGTTCGCCGCCGACATCGAGGCGATCTACCAGAAGGATTAACCACTCAGCGGCCCGCATCGTCGCCGCGCAGAAGGTCGGCCAGCCGGGCGGCCAGCTTGTCCCAGCGCCACTGGGACTCCGTCCACTCGCGCCCGGCTGCGCCCATTGCGGCGGCCCGGTCGCGATCGGTCAGCAACTCGGTGACGGCGTCGGCGACTTTGTCCACCGAGCGGCCGTCGATCACCAGCCCGGTCTTGTTGTGCTGCACGGCTTCCGGAGCTCCACCCGAATCGCCGGCGATTACCGGCACGCCAGTCGCTGAGGCTTCCAGGAATACGATGCCTAAGCCCTCGACGTCCATGCCCGCACCGCGGGTGCGGCATGGCATCGCGAACACGTCAGCCAGTGCATGGTGTGCGGGTAGGTCGGCGGCGGGTACACCGCCGGTGAATGTCACGTGGTCGGCCACTCCGCAATCCTGGGCCAGCCTGCACAGCGCTTCCAGATACTTACCACCGCCGACGATGACCAGGGCGGCCCCGTCGACGTGTTGGCGGATCGACGGCAGTGCCTTGATCAGGATGTCCTGGCCTTTTCGTGGCACCAGCCGGGACAGGCACACCACGGTGGGCCGCTCGCCCAGCCGGTAGCGGTCACGCAGCTCGGCGCGGGCGTCCGGATCGGGCCGGAACCGGTCGGTGTCCACCCCGGACGGCAGGTATTCCAACGAGGCCGCGGGTCCGAAGGCCGACGCGAACCGGGAGCGCGTGTAGCGGCTGACGAACGTGACGACATCGGTGTCTTCGCCGATGCGACGCAGCACCGACCGGGCAATCGGAAGCATCGACCAGCCCACTTCGTGGCCGTGCGTGCTGGCTAGCACCCGGGTCGCCCCGGCCCGCCGGGCACGCTGGGCCAGCAGCGCCAACGGTGCGGCTGCGCCGAACCAGACGGTGTCGATGCCGTGGTCGGCGATCAGCCGGCGCATCCGGGCATCTACTGTCGGGCCGGGCAGCATCAATGTGCCCGGATGGCGTACCACACGATAGCCGGCAGTGCTGGCCGCCTCGTCGTAAGCGTCAGCGCCCTTCCATTGCGGTGCGTACACGGTCACGGAATGCGACCCGGCATAAACCACCCGACTGACGAACTCACCCAGGTATGACTGGATGCCGCCCCGCCGGGGCGGAAAGTCGTTGGTTACCAGCAGGACCCGGCTCACAGTGCGCCAATCTAGCCGACCATCCACTGCTGCCAGCGCGCCAGCAGTCCAGCGGCGTCGGCGCCGAGCACGTTGCGGGCGGCGGTGAGAAAGTCGGCATGCCCGACACCGCAAGCGGCCACGTACAGCGTGCGCAACTGCGCTCTGCCGTAGGTATCGGCAACGAAGCGGGCGAACCACCATGCGCGGTCATACGCCAACGAGCGCTGCGGACCGGGTGTGTCCAGGTCGGTGTCCGACGGCAGCGTCAGCGCAACGGACAGCGCATCGGCGGGCACTGGGGTGATTGGCCGGGCAACGAAGTCGGCGATCCCTTCGGTTAGCCATCGAGGTGCATCCAGGGCGGTGTCGGCGCGCGCCGCGTAATGAAAAAGCTCGTGGGTCAACACAATTCGTAGTGCCGAGTTGCTCATGTTGGCCGCGCCTGGCGCGAATACGATCCGTTGGCCGACCGCGACCCGGTGAGCAGGATCGGCGTGGTCGACGACCGTGACCGCCGCGATGTCGGCCCACTGCAATGCCGGGCCCCCGCCGGCGGCAGCGCGGAACTGTTCGTCCGAGCCGGCGGCCACCACCAAGATGTCGTGCGACCAATCGACTCCCCAGAAGTCCTCCACTTGGTCGACCGCGGCGCTGATGTTCGACGCGACACGGGCCAGCAGGCGGTCGGTGGCCGGGCCACCGAGGTCAAGCAGCCGGACCGCGCGGTCGCCCACGAACAAGGTCGTCGCCGCGGCGTTCGGATGGCTAGGACCGGGCGCGACCAGCTGTGCAGGTGGTGGGGGACTATCGCGGGCCGGATGAAACCCCATGGCCGCGGTGGCAATCAGCTCAACAACAAAAACCCAGGCCAGCAGATTCGGCAGCCACCGCCGCTTCCGGCCAGGCCGGCCCGAGCCGAGGCGCTTAGTAGCGGCGGGCGTCGTAGATCGGGCCGGACGAGTCCATCGGCACCACCCGCACCGGTACGCCGAAGGTGGAGGAATGGATCATCATGCCATCACCGATGTAGATGCCGGTATGTGACGCGTCTGAGTAGAAGGTCAGCACGTCGCCGGGTTGCAGATCCGACAGCGCCACCGGCTGACCCCCCTGGGCCAGTGCCTGGCTGGAGTGCGGCAGCGCGATGCCGGCTTGCTGGAACGCCCACATCACCAATCCGGAGCAGTCGAATCCGCCGGGGGCGGCGCCGCCCCACACATACGGCGCCCCGACCTGCGTCAACGCCGCCTGCACCACGACCGCACGGTTACCACCACCGCCGCCGGGAAACGGTGAAGGCAGTCCGCCGGGAGGCAGAACCCAGCCTGGTGGTGTCCCACCAGGCGGCGGTGGCGCACCGGGCAGCAGCGCGTCCGGCGCAGGCACACCGAATACCGGAGCGCCCGCCGAGACCGGCCCGGGATCGGCGAGCGCGGTGCGCTGGCCGGGCGACAAGGACATGTATTGCGACTTGACGACGGCGATCTGCACCTGCAACTGGCTCTGCTTGGACTGCAAGCTCGCTTGTACGGCGGCGGCCTGTTCGGCCGCGCTCTTCGCATTGGCGGCGGACTTGGCGGACGCCCGCTCAGCTTTGGCGGCCTGCTCACCGGCAACCCGGTAACTCGCCATCTGAGTTGACATTTGGGTCACCAACATCCGCTGCACAGCCAGCTTGTCGATCAGCCTTTGCGGTGATGCCGCGGTCAGCATGGCTTCCATGCCGTCGATGCGGCCGCCCATGTATGTCGCGGCGGCAAGTTTGTTCACAGCATTCTGGAACGTGGCCAAGCGAGCCTTCGCCCCATCCACGGCGGCCTGGTCATCCGCGTGCTTCTTGTCTGACGCGCGCTGAGCTGCCAGCTTGTCGTTCAGGTCGAGCTGCGCGCTATGCATCGCCTCGGTGGTCTGCTCGGCCTGGCGCGATAGCTCGTTGAGTTTCGCCAGGGCGTCATCGGCCGGATCGGCCACCACATTGGCGGCAAAAACGCCCGACGCCACCGTGAAGCCCGCTAACATACCGACGATAGAGCTTGTGAGGACACGCGCAATCGGGTACATACAGTCGAGCCTCAAGATTGGTTTCCTTAAACGGCCGTCGACGGACGGCCGTCGAGCTAGTTTAGGTCTCAAATAGGTTACGAAACGATATCGGCGTTTGTCCAAAGCGGATCGTTAAGAAATTGGAAAGATTTCTGTCATTACTTTGTGAGTGACGGCGCAGGCACCGAGGCGATCCAGGGGTTTTGGCGCGCAGCGCATCAAGCGACTCCGGACCCACGATCGCGGCGAATCGGCACCAGGCGCAATCGTGGCGCCAAACCGACATCGGCGAGCACTTCCAGAGCGGCACGTTCGTCCTGCAACAAAGTTTCCGGGACCCCGAGTAACACGCTGACCACACAGTCGCGGCATCCCGGGCCGCGCACCGCGCAGTCGTCGCAGTCGATCACCACCGGTGCCGCCGGTTCGGGGGCCGCCATGCCTTTGCTGTCAGCGCTGTTTTGTGCCATCAGGGTCGGTCCTCTCGGTCTGGCTTTCCGAACGCTCAGTCGGGCCATCCAAACACTAACCGCCGGCACCGACATCCCCCGCCATGTCTCGCCCGCCGACCGAACTCGACCCCGCCCGGCGTGGGAACTTCGCGGGTGTCGGTGGGCATGCCTAACGTCGCGGCCATGGCTGCCAGCGGTGCGACTCAGCTGAGTTTCGCCGACGTGGGACCACCCTGGGGCCCCGCGGCCTTCCCGACCGAAGAGGTTCCGTTGCGCGAGACCACCTTCGTCGTGGTGGACCTGGAAACCACCGGCGGACGCACGAGGGGTACCGACGGAACACCTCCCGACGCCATCACCGAGATCGGGGCGGTCAAGGTCCGCGGCGGAGTCGTACTCGGTGAGTTCGCCACCCTGGTCGATCCGCAGCGCAGCATCCCGCCCCAGATCGTGCAGCTCACCGGCATCACCACGGCAATGGTGTGTGACGCCCCGACCATCGACGTCGTGCTGCCGATGTTTTTAGAGTTCGCCGCCCACGCCGTGCTCGTCGCCCATAACGCCGGGTTCGACATCGGATTCCTGCGCGCCGCCGCAGAGCGGTGCGATATCCCCTGGCCCCGACCGAAGGTCCTGTGCACGGTCCGGCTGGCTCGCCGGGTGCTCAGCCGCGAGGAAGCCCCCAGCGTGCGGCTGGCCGCCTTGGCGCGGCTGTTCGCTGTCGCCGCCCAGCCCAACCACCGCGCCCTCGACGATGCCCGCGCCACCGTCGAGGTGTTGCACGCACTCATCGAGCGAGTGGGCAACCAGGGTGTGCACACCTACGCCGACCTGCGCTCGTATCTGCCCGATGTGACGCCGGCCCAGCGCCGCAAGCGGGTGCTCGCAGAGGGCCTGCCGCACCGGCCGGGGGTCTACCTGTTCCGCGGGCCGTCCGGTGAGGTGCTCTACGTCGGCACCGCCGTCGACTTGCGGCGCCGGGTAAGGCAGTACTTCAACGGCGCCGACCCCCGCGGCCGGATGAAGGAGATGGTTTCGCTGGCCAGCGCGGTCGACCATGTCGAGTGCGCGCATTCGCTAGAGGCCGGTGTGCGCGAGCTGCGGATGCTGGCCGCACATTCCCCTCCCTACAACCGCCGGTCCCGGTTCCCGCAGCGTTGGTGGTGGGTGGCGCTGACCGATGAGGCGTTTCCGCGGCTGGCGGTGGCACGAGCACCGCGGCACGACTGCGCCATCGGCCCGTTTCGGTCCCGCGCCGACGCCGCCGACACGGCGGCCCTGTTGGCGCGATTCACCGGCATCCGGACGTGCACCGCGCGACTGGCGCGGTCGGCCCTGCACGGGCCGGCCTGCGCCGAGGTTGTGGGGGTACGCCCCCAGAGGGAGGGACCCCCACCCGCTTGCGGGGGCCTGTCGCCCTGCCCAGCCGCCCGCGACGTGACGGCCGCGCAATACGCGGAGGCCGCACGGCGCGCCGCAGACTTGATCGACGGCCTGGACAACAGCGCCCTGGCCGCAGCCGTTCGCCAGGTCACTGGGCTCGCCGAACACTCCCATTACGAGAGCGCCGCGCGACTGCGCGACCGGATCGCCACCGCCGTCGAGACCTTGTGGCGCGGCCAGCGGCTGCACGCCCTGGCCGCTCTGCCCGAGCTGATCGCCGCTGCCCCGGACGGAAGCGGTGGCTACCATCTCGCCGTCATCCGCCACGGTCAACTCGCCGCGGCCGGCACCGCCAGACGCGGGGTGCCGCCGATGCCGGTGGTGGATGCCATTCACGCTGGCGCACAGGCGATCCTGCCGGTCCCGGCCCCACTGGGCGGCGCGCTGGTCGAGGAGACCGCTCTCATCGCGCGCTGGCTAGCCGCCCCGGGGGTGCGCATTGTTCGGGTCGCTGACGACGCCGCGGGCTGGGCCTCACCGCTACGGTCAGCCGGCGCCTGGGCGGCGTGGGCAGCACTGGCGCGCTCGGCGCGGCTCGCCGGTGAACAGGCTGTTCGCGGCTGGGACTCAGACCTGCTGGCTGAACCGCACCCATCGCGCAAGCAGCTGTTCGGCCGCACCGGAGTCGATGGCCGCGCTGGCACGCTGCAACCCGTCTTCCCACGCCGGCAACCATTCAGCGCGATTGGATAGGCCGGCGTGCGCGACGATCGCCCCGGCGGCGTTGAGCACGACGGCGTCCCGGACCGGGCCCTTGGCGCCGGCCAGCACCGCACGCACCTCCGCCGCGTTGGCTTGCGCGTCGCCGCCCAGCAGCTCGTCGAGGTCGGCTCGGGCGAACCCGAATCCGGCCGGATCAAAAGTCAGCCTGTCCACCGTCCCGGCTTGTACTCGCCAGATCGTGCTGGTGGTGGTCGTGGTCAACTCGTCGAGCCCGTCGTCGCCGTGCACGACCAGCACGCTGGACCGGCGCGCGGCGAACACCCCCGCCATCACCTCGGCCAGATTGGCGAACGCGCAGCCGATCAACCCGGCCCGCGGCCTCGCCGGATTGGTAAGCGGCCCAAGAAGATTGAACACCGTGGGCACCCCGATCTCGCGGCGCACCTCTGACGCGTGCCGGTATGACGGGTGGAACAGCGGCGCGAAGCAGAATCCGATCCCGACTTCGGCGAGGCAGTGCGCGACCTGCTCGGGTCCGAGGTCGATGCGCACCCCGAGTGCCTCCAGCGTGTCGGCGCCGCCGGACAGCGACGACGCCGCCCGGTTGCCGTGTTTGACCACCGGCACGCCCGCAGCCGCAACCACAATCGCCGCCATGGTGGACAGGTTGACGGTGTTGACGCGATCGCCACCGGTACCGACGATGTCGACGGTGTCATCGCGGATCGCGTCGGCAGGCATCTGGCGCGCGTGGCTCAGCATGACGTCGGCCAGCTCACTGACTTCGGCCGCGGTGGGAACCTTCATCTTCATCGCCACCGCGAAGGCGGCGATCTGGGCCGGCCGCGCGTTCCCGGTCATGATCTGGTCCATGGCCCAAGCCGCCTGGCCCCGCACCAGTTCCTGACCGCCCGTCAAACGAGCCAGGACCTGCGGCCACGACGGTGCCAGCCCGGCCACGCCCTGGGAAGGCCCCCCGGCAGCAGAACCCTCAGATGACAGAGCCACGCGCCGATGGTCCCACGAGCACCAACCTGTCCCAACCATCGCCAAAAGGGCGCACGTACCGGCGCGGGTGCGACGCGGAGAACTTCAATTGCCGCCCCGGGTAGAGTTCGACAACTACAAAGCGTCATACTTGCGGATGTGACCAGCGCTGTGGGGACCTCGGGTACTGCGATCACGTCGCGAATTCATTCGCTGAATCGGCCCAATATGGTCAGTGTCGGCACCATAGTTTGGCTTTCCAGCGAGCTGATGTTCTTTGCTGGCCTGTTCGCGATGTATTTCACGGCCCGTGCTCAGGCCGGCGGGAAGTGGCCGCCGCCGCCGACCGAGCTGAACCTCTACCAAGCCGTCCCGGTGACGCTGGTGCTGATCGCCTCGTCGTTCACCTGCCAGATGGGCGTGTTCGCGGCCGAGCGCGGCGACGTCTTCGGGCTGCGCCGCTGGTATGTGCTCACCTTCCTGATGGGCCTGTTCTTCGTGCTCGGGCAGGGCTACGAGTACCACCACTTGATGACTCACGGCACCACGATCCCGAGTAGCGCCTACGGCAGCGTGTTCTATCTGGCCACCGGCTTCCACGGCCTACACGTCACCGGCGGGTTGATCGCTTTCATTTTCCTGCTGGCCCGCACCGCGATGAGCAAGTTCACCCCGGCGCAGGCGACGGCCAGCATCGTCGTCTCCTACTACTGGCATTTCGTCGACATCGTGTGGATCGCGCTGTTCACCGTGATCTATTTCATCCGATGAGCCGGCGCTAGACGAACAGGAGTGCTCGGTTGAAGAAACTGGGGTCCACCCGATCGCGTAAGCCGCGGGGTCAGCGTTTTGAGCGCTCGCGGCGGCGTCTTCGCCGTCGACTGTCGGCGGGCCTGCTGCTGCTGATAGCGCTGACCGTCGCCGGCGGGCTAGCCGCCGTACTGACGCCCACCCCGCAAGTAGCCGTCGCCGACGAGTCTTCCTCGGCGCTGCTGCGAAACGGCAAGCAGCTGTTCGACACCTCGTGCGTGTCCTGCCACGGCGCCAACCTGCAAGGTGTGCCCGACCACGGGCCGAGTCTGATCGGCGTCGGCGAGGCGGCCGTCTACTTCCAGGTGTCCACCGGTCGGATGCCCGCCATGCGCGGCGAGGCCCAGGCGCCGCGTAAAGAACCGATCTTCGACGAATCTCAGATCGACGCGGTCGGCGCCTTCGTACAAGCCAACGGCGGTGGCCCCACCGTGGTGCGCAACCCCGACGGCAGTATCGCGATGCGATCGCTGCGCGGCGACGACCTGGGCCGCGGCGGCGACTTGTTCCGGCTCAACTGCGCCTCGTGCCACAACTTCACTGGAAAGGGTGGGGCACTGTCGTCGGGTAAGTACGCGCCCGACCTGGGGCCCGCCAATGAGCAGCAAATCCTCACGGCGATGCTGACCGGCCCGCAGAACATGCCGAAGTTCGCCGACCGCCAGCTTTCCTTCGAAGCCAAGAAGGACATCATCGGCTACGTCAAGACCGTCGCCGAAGAGCGCCAGCCGGGTGGCTATGGCCTCGGTGGATTCGGACCCGCACCCGAGAGCATGGCCTTTTGGATCATCGGGATGGTCGCCGCCATCGGGCTGGCACTGTGGATTGGGGCGCGATCATGAGCGACGGTTCTGGTGGCAAGGACGCCGTCCGCGGCGACACCGACACAGGCGCCGGGGCAGCCCATGAGCCCAACGAGGCGGCGCTGGCCGCGATGTCACAGCAGGAACTGGTAGCGCTGGGCGGCAAGCTCGATGGTGTTGAGACCGTCTACAAGGAACCTCGCTGGCCGGTCGAGGGCACTAGGGCCGAGAAGCGCACCGAGCGCGCGGTGGCGCTGTGGCTTTTGCTGGGCGGCGGGTTCGGGCTGGCGCTGCTGCTGATCTTCTTGTTCTGGCCGTGGGAGTACAAACCGAAAGAGGCCGCGGGCAGCTTGCTGTACACGCTGGCCACCCCGCTGTACGGCCTGACCTTCGGGGGGTCCATCCTGGCGATCGCTATCGGCGCGATCCTGTACCAGAAAAGGTTTATCCCGGAAGAGATTTCAATCCAGGAACGGCACGACGGCGCTTCTCGCGACATCGATCGCAAGACGGTGGTGGCGAACCTGGCCGACGCCTACCAGAGTTCGACGATCGGACGCCGCAAGCTGATCGGGCTGTCGTTGGGGGTGGGCCTGGGCGCGTTCGGCCTGTCCACCTTGGTGGCATTTGTCGGTGGGCTGATCAAGAACCCGTGGAAGCCAGTCGTGCCGACGGCCGACGGCCTGAAGGCCGTGTTGTGGACGTCGGGCTGGACGCCGCGCTATCACGGCGAGACCATCTACCTGGCGCGAGCCACCGGCTCGCATACAGCGGCACCGTTCGTCAAAATGCGCCCCGAAGACATGGACGCCGGCGCAATGGAGACCGTCTTCCCGTGGCGAGAGTCCGACGGAGACGGCACCAATGCGGAATCACACGAAAAGCTGGCCGCGATCAAGATGGGCATCCGTAATCCTGTGATGCTCATCCGTATCCGGCCCAGCGACATGCCTCGCGTGGTCAAACGCCAGGGTCAGGAGAGCTTCAACTTCGGTGAGTTTTTTGCCTTCACCAAGGTTTGCTCGCATTTGGGTTGCCCGTCCTCGCTGTACGAAGAGCAGTCCTATCGAATCTTGTGCCCTTGTCACCAGTCGCAGTTCGACGCATTGCATTTCGCCAAGCCGATTTTCGGTCCGGCGGCCCGCGCCTTGGCGCAACTGCCCATCACGATCGACACCGACGGGTATTTGGTCGCCAACGGCAACTTTGCCGAGCCCGTCGGACCAGCATTCTGGGAGCGCACCACATGAGTCCGAAACGCGATATCGGCAGCCTCCTGGCCCGCCAAGGCGAAGACATCGACACGCGCTATCACCCCTCGGCGGCAGTGCGCAGACAGCTCAACAAGGTCTTCCCGACGCACTGGTCGTTCTTGCTCGGCGAGATCGCGCTGTACAGCTTCATCGTGCTGCTGATCAGCGGTGTGTACCTGACGCTGTTCTTCGATCCGTCTATGACCGAGGTCACCTACAACGGCGTCTACCAACCGTTGCGCGGGGTCGAGATGTCGCGCGCCTACCAAACGGCGCTGGATATCTCCTTCGAAGTCCGCGGTGGGCTGTTCGTTCGGCAGATACATCACTGGGCGGCATTGATGTTCTCCGCGGCGATCATGGTGCACTTGGCGCGCATCTTCTTCACCGGGGCGTTTCGCCGGCCCCGCGAATTGAACTGGGTCCTCGGTTCGCTGCTGCTGATCCTGTCCATGTTCGAGGGCTACTTCGGCTACTCGCTACCCGACGACCTGCTATCCGGAATCGGGCTGCGGGCCGCGCTCTCGTCGATCACCCTGAGCATGCCGGTGCTCGGCACCTGGCTGCACTGGTTCATCTTCGGTGGCGACTTCCCCGGCAACATCCTCATCCCGCGGCTGTACGCCATCCACATCCTGCTCTTCCCGGGCATCATGCTGGCGCTCATAGGGCTGCACCTGGCGTTGGTGTGGTTCCAGAAGCACACCCAGTTCCCGGGCCCCGGCCGCACCGAGCACAACGTCGTCGGCGTGCGGGTGATGCCGGTGTTCGCCGTCAAGTCCGGCGCGTTCTTCGCGGCCATCTTCGGGGTGCTGGGCCTGATGGGGGGCCTGCTGCAGATCAACCCGATCTGGAACCTGGGACCCTACAAGCCATCGCAGATCTCGGCCGGCTCGCAGCCGGACTTCTACATGATGTGGACCGAGGGCTTGGCGCGTATCTGGCCGCCGTGGGAGTTCTACTTCTGGCATCACACGATGCCCGCCGCGGTCTGGGTCGGGGTGATCATGACCGTAGTGTTCGTGCTGCTGACGGTCTATCCGTTCCTGGAGAAGCGGTTCACCCGCGACTACGCGCATCACAACCTGCTGCAGCGGCCGCGGGACGTACCGGTGCGCACGTCGATCGGTGCCATGGCGATCGCGTTCTACATGGTGCTCACCCTCGCGGCGATGAACGACGTCATCGCGTTCAAGTTCCACATCTCGCTAAATGCAACGACGTGGATCGGGCGCATCGGAATGGTGGTCCTTCCGCCGTTCGTCTACCTCATTACCTATCGGTGGTGCGTTGGGCTGCAGCGCAGCGACCGGTCGGTGCTCGAGCACGGCGTTGAGACCGGCATCATCAAGCGGCTGCCGCACGGCGCCTACATCGAGCTGCATCAGCCGCTCGGCCCCGTCGACGACCACGGCCACCCGATAGCACTGGAGTACCAGGGCGCGCCGGTGCCCAAGCGGATGAACAAGCTGGGCTCGGCCGGGTCGCCGGGTAGTGGCAGCTTCTTGTTCGCCGATCCTGCGTCTGAGGATGCAGCGCTGCGCGAGGCGGCACACAGCGCCGAGCAACGTGCCCTGACCGCGCTACGCGAACACCAAGAGAGCATCGCCGGTTCCCCGGACGGCGAACACGGCGAACACTAGACCGCGGCGACGACGCGGGCCGGGCAACATCGGCTAATCCGCGGCAACGACGCGGCGCAGCTGCCGAATATGTAGCCACTCGACGACCGGCATGGCCGCGGTGACGATCCCGGCCAGCCCGTAGCCGACCCAGGACGGGCCGTCGTGACCGACGGCCATCAGGTAGGTAGCCGCCGCCACCGCAATCAGTGCGGCACCCATGGTGCCGGTCAGTACGACCGTGCCGCGTAACCAGACGCGATCCACGGCCGCGCTGGACCACTCGGCTGCCGGCTCCACCGCTTGCACCCGCTGCTGGCGCGCCCGCTCGGCCACGGTGGGCGCCGCGGGAGACCCGGGCCTCACCGGGGGCCTGCCCGCGCCCCGTGGTGGCCCCGTAACCGATCCAGCAGCCGGCTCGGCCCGGGCCATGCGGCGAGCCCGCAGCAGCACCGGTATCGCCCCGGCGATGATCAGCGCGGAAACGATGATGACGGCGTACAGCACCCACGTGGTATGCGGGCTTCCGGCCATTCGGTGAAAGCCCCGGCCCAGGTCCGCCAGCGCGACGGCGGCGGCCACGCTTACGCCTAACAACACCAGCCAGATCGCGGCGCACGCCCCGACCAGGATGCGATCGATGACGTCCGGCGGAATGGTGTCCGACCCACGCCGATATGCGGAATATCTGCTGACCATCAGCAGCTCGTCTGCGGAGCGTCGCTGTTGTTCGACGACAGCACCATTCCGTCGCTTGTGGTGATCGAGCAATTAAGTCTGCTGACCCGGAAAAGGCTGGAAGCCTGGACCGAGCCGACATCGGAGGTCGAGATCGGTGTCACAGTCATCGACCACGGGATGTACACGTTGTGCTGGGTGCGTGACCGACCGGAGGCGTCGACGTAGGTCACCGAAATGATGTCGCCCGGTGCTTTGGTGCCGGTCACCGAGTACGTGACCTGCCGTGGGCTGGCCAGCGCCGCCGTCGTGGTCGGCGGCGGCGCCGCCGCCGCGCTAGTAGTGGTCACCGGCGGCGGCGCAGTGGTCGTCGCTGGCGGGGGTGGAGGCGGCGGCGGAGGCGGCGGAGGCGGCGGCGTCACCGTCACCGTCTGGGTCTCCGTGGCTGTAGGGATCTCGGTGGTGGGCGGTGGCTGCGGAGGCGGCGGGGGCGTCTTGGTGGTAGTTATTTCGTCTTGCATTGGCGGCGTGGACGCGGTGGTGGTGCCGGGGTTGGCAAGTTTGTTGGTGTCGGTACGCACAACAAGCAGCGATACCGAAACCACCAGCGCAATCGCGGCCACAATGGCGGCGACGCCGACCACCCACGGCCAGCGCGGAGCGCCGTGTTCATCATCGAGGTCGGATGACTCGTGGTAGCCGTCGTAGTCGTAGAGCCCAAGATCGGCCCGTATATACGGACCGCTGCTGAAGTGCTCGGACTCTGGAGCCGAATAGGCCCGCGAGTAAGCGTCCGTCTGGCCTGTCTGGTCTGCCGCCGCTATTTCGGCGCTGTCGCCGAGGGGTTCCGGCTCGTTTTCGGAATCGAGTTCGTCGTCGGGTTCCAACTCGGCGCCGGACTCGCTGCCGGAAGCCGGTTCGTGGCTGATTTCGCTGGCGGAATCGGGTTCGTCAGGTCCCCAACCCGGGGGATTCGGCCCGCTCATGTTTGCCTGCCCTGTCCAACTGCATCACCGGCGCGCGGGGCTCCGCGGCTACATCGTTGCGCACGCGCTGGTGAGATTCTCATTGTGCCTGGGCAAACCCTACCGAACCGAACAGGGCCAAGAAGCCTTGGCAAACGGGCGACGGATCAACTGATGCCCTGATTGTGACCTTCGAGACGCAAATCAGTGCTTCTCGGGACCTATGTAGTACTCGAAGACCAATCCGGCCGCCGAGGTAAGGATGAACACCACCCCGGCAACGATCAACCACGGCAGCCACAGCGCAATACCGACCGCTGCCACCGAGCCTGACAACGCGACCAGAATCGGCCACCAACTATGCGGACTGAAGAACCCCAATTCACCTGCACCGTCACTGATCTCAGCGCCTTCGTAGTCCTCGGGACGGGTATCCAGCCGGCGCGCCACGAACCGGAAGAAGGTGGCCACGATCAACGCCATGCCCCCGGTCAGTACCAGCGCGGTGGTGCCCGCCCACTCCACACCACCGGTCGCGAACAACGCAGTCAGCACTGCGTAGAGCACAGCCGCAACGACGAAGAACGCGGCGATGAACTCGAACAGCCTCGCTTCGATATGCATTGAGAGTCCTAACCTACTGGGCTTTGGGCCTGTTCACCGCGGCGGGTTTCGAACGGGTGCGTGGTCACCGCCACCGGGGACTGCGCGATAGCCTGCAATGCCTGAGCGTTCGTCTTTCCGTTGATTCGTTGCTGCAAGTAGGCCTTGAAGTCATTGGGCGGCACCACCCGAACCTCAAAGTTCATCATCGAGTGATAGGTGCCGCACATCTCAGCACAGTGGCCGACGAATGCCCCGGTCTTGGTGATCTCGACCTGGAAGACGTTGACGGAGTTGTTTGCCTCGGGGTTGGGCATCACGTCGCGTTTGAACAAGAATTCCGGCACCCAGAACGAGTGCACCACGTCGGCTGACGCCAATTGGAATTCGATGCGCTTACCGACGGGTAGCACCAACACCGGAATCTCGGTGCTGGTTCCCAGGGTTTCGACCTTGTCGAAGTTCAGATAGGTGCGGTCCGCGGTGTTGAGCCCGCGCACCGGCCCGACGAGCTCCTCACCGTGGGAGTCCTTGCCTTCCGGCTTGGAGACCATGGCCTTTTTGCGGGCCGGGTCGGCGCCGTCGTAGGTCAGTGTGCCGTCTTTGAAATTGACCCGCTGGTAGCCGAACTTCCAGTTCCACTGGAAGGACGTGACATCAATCACAACCTCCTGGTCCTTGGCTAGGTGCACCATCTTCTCCTGCACCACCACGGTGAAATAGAACAGCACCGAGATGATGAGGAACGGCAGCACAGTGAGCACCAGCTCCAGCGGCATGTTGTAGCCGAACTGCCGAGGCAATTCGGTGTCGGTTTTCTTCCTCCGATGGAAGGTGGCCGTCCAGAAAATGAGGCCCCACACGATGGCCCCGACGACCAGCGAAGCGATCACCGCTCCGATCCACAGCTGCCGGTTGACATGAGCCTGCGGGGTGACGCCCTCCGGCCAGCCCATACCCAGCACTTCCGACCAGCTGCATCCGCTCAGGGTTACCGCCAGCACGCCGAGCGTCCCGGCCAGCGCCAGCGGTCGAAGACGACGGGACAAACCCCGGGGAACGCCTCCGAAAAGGCGCTGAAACCTGCCCTGCGACAAACGTTGCGAACGCACCTGCTCGCGAGGTGTCACGTTGGCGCCTCCTGCTCGGATATCGAATACTACGCAGCGTAGACCACGCCGCTCACGGCGGCGACGAAACCCCGATCGGTCAGTCGGCCCGGTCACCGGGACCTGCAGGGTGCGGCATCCACAAGCGCCGCCCAAGTGCGGCATACTGGGGCGCCGTGTGTGGACTGCTGGCGT
>DATJBA010000445.1:0-14226 GCA_035515675.1 Mycobacterium sp. | reverse complement strand
GCAGTCAGCGGTCGCCGGCGTGTCCCCGAGTGGCTGAATTCGTTTCTTGCGGTCCAGGGTGAATTGCCCGCGCCGACGGGGTATCTGACACCGAGCACCGTATCGCTCGACAAGCTGCCGGACGTTGGCATCCAGGTGCCCGTGCGCCGACCGGACTGTTGCGGCAGGTCTATCTGGCCGTGGCCGAATGACACGGTAAGGTGCGCGCGATGACACGCGGTGACCGATCGTCCACAGCTGGCTTGCACCGGCCGTCTAGCGACGTGGTCCGCCAGCCGCCGCCGTCGCGCCGTCGCCCGCGTCGCGCCGAACCTGCTGACCCATCTGAAAGTCACCCGCAGTAGCAGAGGCGCACCGCGCACCCGCCCTGATCGGGTTCGTGCCGACAAGGCCTACTCGAGTCGCGCCATCCGCACCAACTGCGCCGATGCGGTATCACAGCGGTCATCCCCGAACCATCGGACCAGATCGCTCACCGCAAACGGCCTCGGTCGCACGGTCGCCGACCACCGGCTTTTGACGTCGCAGACTACAAGGGCCGCAACGTCATCGAACGCGGATTCAATAACACCAAACAATGGCGAGGCCTGGCCACCCCGTTACGACAAACTCGCCATCGTCTACCGCGGCGCAGCAGTGCTCAGAGCAATCACCCTCTGGCTCATATTTCTCAGACATGCCCTAGGTCCAACCCGGATCTTTACGGATTGCCAGCGGCGTGCCTCCTTGACATTCGGCTGAACGGGCGTTTAGCGTACTGAACATGCGTTCAGCCGACCTGACCGCCGCCGCCCGAATCCGCGACGCGGCCATCGAGCAGTTCGGCGAGCACGGGTTCGGCGTCGGGCTACGCGCGATCGCCGAAGCTGCGGGGGTGAGCGCCGCGCTGGTCATCCATCACTTCGGCTCGAAGGACGGCCTGCGCAAGGCCTGCGACGACTACATCGCCGAAGAGATCCGCAGCAGCAAGTCGGAGGCGCTTAGCTCAAACGACCCGGCCACTTGGTTCGCGCAGATGGCCGAGGTCGAGACGTACGCGCCGCTGATGGCGTACCTGGTGCGCAGCATGCAGGCCGGCGGTGACCTGGCGAAGATGTTGTGGCACAAGATGATTGAAAACGCTGAGGAATACCTGGACGACGGCGTGCGCGCCGGGACCATAAAGCCCAGCCGTGATCCGCACGCGAGGGCCAGATATCTGGCCATCATGAGCTTCGGCGGCTTCCTGTTGTATCTACAGATGCATGAAACCCCAACGGATCTGCGTGCGGTACTGCGCGACTACGCGCGGGACATGATGCTGCCCGCATTTGAGATCTACACCGAAGGACTGATGACAGGCAGCACCATGTATGACGCATTCCTGGCCGCCGATGATCAAGGAGAATCACATGCCAGTTGACAATTTCGCGCCGATCGAAATCCGCGGTCTGACCAAGAACTTCGGTGCGGTGCGAGCGCTGGACGGCCTCGACCTAACGGTGCGCGAAGGAGAGGTGCACGGGTTCCTCGGGCCGAACGGCGCCGGGAAGTCGACGACCATCCGCATCCTGCTGGGTCTGGTGAAAGCCGACAGCGGAAGCACATGGTTGCTGGGCGGCGACCCGTGGGTCGACGCGGTCGAATTGCACCGGCAAATCGCTTACGTGCCCGGCGATGTGACGCTGTGGCCGTCGTTGACCGGCGGCGAGATTATCGACCTGCTGGCCCGTATGCGCGGCGGCATCGACGAAAAACGTCGCGCCGAGCTGGTCGAGCGCTTCGACCTCGACCCCCACAAGAAGGCGCGCACCTACTCGAAGGGCAACCGGCAAAAGGTCTCCCTGATTTCAGCCTTTTCGTCACACGCCAGGCTGCTGCTCTTGGATGAGCCCAGCAGCGGCCTGGATCCTTTGATGGAGAACGTGTTTCAGCAGTGCGTCGGCGAGGCACGCGACCGGGGCACGACGGTCCTGTTGTCCAGCCACATCCTGGCCGAAACCGAGGCGCTATGTGAAAGGGTGACCATCATCCGGGCAGGCAAGGCCGTCGAGAGCGGTTCGCTGGACTCGATGCGGCATCTCAGCCGCACCTCGATCAAGGCCGAGATGGTCGGTGATCCAGGCGATCTCACCCGAATCAAAGGGGTCGAGGACGTCACCATCGACGGCAACACGCTGCGCGCCCAGGTCGACAGCGAAAGCCTCGGAGAACTCATCCGGGCGCTCGGCGACGCCGGTGTGCGCAGCCTGGTCAGCCAGCCACCGACTTTGGAGGAGCTCTTCCTGCGCCACTACAGCGCCGACGATCAGCGCGGATACAGCGAAAAGAAGGTTTCGGCGTGATGAGCGGCGCAACCCTGGATCGGCCACGCCACCCGGCGCCTCGGGCCGGTTCGAACTTCTCCGGAACGCTTTTGATGCTGCGGCTCTATTTGCGCCGCGACCGGGTCTCGCTGCCGCTGTGGGTGTTGCTGCTGTCGGTACCGTTGGCCAGTGTCTACGTCGGCAGCATCCTGAAGGTCTACCCCACCGAGGCCGCCCGCGCCGGATTCGCGGCGTCCATCATGGCCAGCCCGGCCCAGCGTGCGGTCTACGGCCAGGTCTACAACGACAGCCTTGGGGCGGTTGGCATTTGGAAGGCCGGCATGTTCCACCTGCTGATCGCGGTGGCCGTCATTCTCACGGTGATCCGGCACACCCGCGCCGACGAGGAAACCGGCAGGACCGAATTGGTGGACTCCACCGCGGTCGGCCGGTACGCCAGCCTGAGCGCGGCGCTGATGCTCTCGTTCGGGGCATCGATCGCCACCGGCGCGATCGGCGCGGCGGGACTGCTCACCACCGACGTCCCGGCCGGCGGGTCGCTCGCCTTCGGGGCGGCGCTGGCCGGATCCGGCCTGGTCTTCACCGCCGTTGCCGCGGTGGCCGCGCAGCTGTCGCCGAGTGCCAGGTACGCCCGCGGTGCCGCGTTCGCCGCATTGGGGGCCGCGTTCACCCTGCGCGCCATCGGTGACGCGGGTGACGGCAAGCTGTCGTGGCTGTCGCCGCTGGGATGGTCGCTGCAGGTCAGGCCGTACGCGGGCGATCGCTGGTGGGTCCTGCTGCTGCACCTGGTGACGACGGCGGCGCTCACCCTGGTGGCCTACCGGCTGCTCGCGGGCCGCGACGTCGGTGCCGGACTCATCGCCGAACGTGCCGGTCCCGGCACCGCCGGGGCGTGGCTGAGCGGCGTCCACGGGCAGACGTGGCGGCTGGACCGTGGCGCGCTACTGTTGTGGACCGTCGGCCTGTGTCTGTTTGGGGTGGTGATGGGCAGCGTGGTGCACGGCATCGGCGATGAGCTGGGCGACAGCACCGTTACGCGTGACATCGTCGCGCGAATGGGCGGCACCAGCGCCTTGGAAGAGGCCTTCATCGCGGTGGAGTTCACCATGATGGGGATGGTGGCCGCCGCGTTCGCCATCTCGCTCACCTTGCGGCTGCATCAGGAGGAAGCCGCCCAGCGTGCCGAGACGACGCTGGCCGGTGCGGTTTCCCGAACTCGCTGGCTGGCAAGCCATTTGGCGGCCGCGCTGGTTGGATCCGCGGCCGCGATGCTGGTGAGCGGCGTTGCCGCCGGCCTCATCTACGGTGTCGCGGCCGACGACCTCGGCGGCAAGCTGGCCATCGTTGTCGGAAGTGCTGCCGTACAGCTGCCCGCCATCTGGCTGCTCGCCGCGGTGACACTGGCATTCTTTGGTCTCGCACCGCGGTTCACGCCCGTGGCGTGGGGCGCGCTGGTCGGCTTCGTCGCCTTGTACCTGACCGGCTCGTTGGCGCGGTTCCCGCAGTGGTTGCTCGATCTCCAACCGTTCGCCCACATCCCGCGGGTAGGCCCCGACTTCACCGCCGTGCCGGTGCTGTGGCTGCTGGCCATCGATGCGGCGTTGATCGTAGTGGGAGCCCTGACTTTTCGGCGGCGTGACCTGCGCTGCTAGGAGGATCAGTGAAAACCGCTATTCGAGCAATCGGATTCGGGCTTTTCGGACTTGTCCTGTTCGGCTTGATGCTGTTTTTGCCGGCCTGGACGTTCGCTTATTGGCAAGCATGGGTCTTTCTCGCGGTGTTCACCCTGTCCACCTGGCTGCCGAGCATTTACTTGCTGCGTACGAACCCGGCTGCGCTACAGCGGCGTATGCACGCGGAAACCAGGCCGATGCAGAAGGTCATCATGGCTTTCTTATTCCTGTCGCTGGCAGCGCTGACCGTGGTGAGCGTCCTTGACCATCGCTTTGGTTGGTCGCCGGTGCCAACGGCGATCTCGTTGGTGGGCGACGTTCTGGTGGCGATTGGACTCGGTATGTCCATGCTGGTGATCGTTCAGAACAGTTACGCCGCCGCGAACATCACCGTCGAGGCGGGACAAAAGCTGGTCTCCACCGGTCTGTACGGGTTCGTGCGGCATCCGATGTATGTCGGAAACGTGATCATGATGTTGGGCATCCCCCCGGCGCTCGGCTCGTACTGGGGACTTCTCTTCGTCATACCGGGCGTCGTGGTGCTCGTCTTGCGCATCCTCGACGAGGAAAAGCTGCTCACCCGGGAATTGGCCGGGTACCGCGAATACGCGCAGCGGGTGCGCTATCGGTTGGTGCCCAGCGTGTGGTAGCGCCCGAACCGCTCTAAGGTAGCGGGCGTGGCGCGCAACACGGCACCTACCCTGGACCGGCCATGGCGACGTCCCGGCGCTCTCCGGTACGCGCTACGCCGGATTCGCGGCGTCGCCAAACCTCCCGTCACCGCCACCCGGGCACCGGCCGACATCGTCGTCGAACGCGATGTTGAGGTCTCGACCCGGGACGGTACGGTGTTGCGGATCAACGTCATCCACGAGAGCGGTGATCTGGCCCGCCCAGTCATTCTGAGCATCCATCCCTACGGTAAGGACAACCTGCCGACGCGGCGAGGCAGAAAGTCGACGTTCCCGATGCAATACCGCATCATGCGTCAGCCCGAAGCGATAACCTTCTCGACCCTGACCGGTTGGGAGGCGCCGGATCCGGCGTGGTGGACCGCGCAAGGCTTCACCGTGGTGAACGCCGACGCGCGCGGCTGTGGCCATTCCGACGGCACCGGGAAATTGCTGTCGCAGCAGGAGGCCGAGGACACCTACGACCTGGTTCAGTGGATCGCCGGTCAGCCGTGGTGCGACGGCAATGTCGTCATGCTCGGGGTGTCCTACCTGGCCATCAGCCAGTACGCCGTCGCCGCCCTGCAGCCGCCGGCGCTGCGGGCGATCTGCCCGTGGGAAGGCTGGACCGACGCGTACCGCGACTTGGCATTCCCGGGCGGCGTTCGCGAGCACGGCTTCATCCGGATCTGGTCACGGAACCTGCGGCGCAGCACGCGACAGGCCTACACCTTGGAGCGGATGCAGGACAACCACCCGCTGCGCGACGACTTCTGGCGCTCGCTGGTACCCGACCTGTCGGCGATCAAGGTTCCTATGCTGGTCTGCGGCAGCTTCTCGGACAACAACCTGCACACCCGCGGTTCGATCCGGGCATTCACGCGCGGCGGCTCGACCCACGCCCGCCTCTATACCCATCGGGGCGGCAAATGGGCGACCTTCTACTCCGAAGCGGCGCTTGCGCAGCAGCTCGACTTCTTCCGGGGCGTGCTGGCCGGCGCGGACGGTGCCCGCAGCGTCCGCCTTGAGGTGCGCGAGGACCGCGACACGATCACCGCGGTGCGCGAAGAAGCCGAGTGGCCGCTCACCCGCACCCGTTGGCGGCCAATGTATCTCGCCGGAGCCGGGGTGCTAGCCGCGCAGGAGCCGACGACCTCGGGCCGTGTCACGTTCGAAACCTTATCTAGAGCAGCGGCATTCAGCTGGACGTTCCCCGCAGACATCGAGTTGACCGGCCCGATGGTGGCCCGGTTGTGGGTCGAATTGGTCGGGTGCAACGACGCGAACCTGTTTGTCGGCGTCGAGAAATGGCGCGACGGACGGTTTGTCGGCTTCGAGGGGTCGTACGGTTACGGTCGCGACCGGGTGGCCACCGGCTGGCAGCGAGTCGCGCTGCGCGCGCTCGACCCCGAGCTCTCGCAGCCATGGGAGCCCGTCGCGGCATGCACCGAGCCGCAGCCCGTCGTCACCGGTGAGGTGGTCGCGGTCGATGTTGCGCTTGGCTCATCGGCGACGTTTTTTCGCGCCGGCGAGCAGCTGCGGCTGGTGGTCGGCGGGCGCTGGTTGTGTCCGCGAAGCCCACTCACCGGCCAGTTCCCGGCGGCCTACGCCAGGTCGACGCGCGGTCGGATCACCCTGCACTGGGGACCCCATTACGACGCGCACCTGCTGGTCCCAGAGATCCCGGCACAGTCGAGCTAGCCGGACTCTCCATCTTCGATGACACGCAGGTGTTGCCGCTGCTGATCGACACGACCGGACTGCACCGGCGCAAACTGTGGCAGGCCTGGAAGTCTGACGGCGCCCGCTGCGGACACTAGTCGGCGCTGGCCGTCTTGGGCGCCCGGATCCGCGCCGCCGACCTCGACACCTTCGAGCCCTATCGCCTGCCAAAACCGTTGATAAGCAAGCAATTTCCCAAGCCAGGCCCGGGCAACCGAGGCATATACGACGTCGTGGTCATCGACCCGGAGGACGAGGACGTGCCGGCCGAGGAGCCACCTGAGCGTCGGCGGGCGCTCGGTTTGGGTCGCTCGGCGGCGCGGCGCCCTGTGTCGATCTGCCGGCGCCGCTCGGCCGCCCAAGCCTCTCCGCTGCCACCTTGGTCGCGAACGTGCGCCCATTGGTCAACCTGGCCCCCGTATGGGGATCTGTGTAGCGCACTTGGTAGTTGCCGGAGCGCATCCGGTTGATGGAGGCGAATCCGCGTTTGGCTCCGCGTCTTTCGGTATGAGACGGACCAACGCGCACTCTTCGGCTGCCCGCTCAAAGCGCGCGAACACAACGCGCAGATCCGCGCCGCCATGGAACGCCAGAGCCGATGACCAACTACACCATCCACCTGGCGGGCGAGCGGGGTGTCATCGCCGTCCATGCCGACGACGTCCTGAAGTCGGTGGCGCCAGTCATGACTCGTCCTCCTCCAGCTCGAATATCGGGATGGTGCGCGTGGTTTTTGACTGGTAGTTCGCGTACGCGAACGCAGGCGTGGTTGCGTTGATCCTGGGAATGACCGCCTCACGTTCGGACGGGTCGAGCTCGCGCGCGACGACGTCGAACGAGCCGGTGGCGACCTCAACGTGCGCCCGCGGGTTGGCCCGCAGGTTGTGCACCCACGCCGGGTTGACATCGGCCCCGCCGTAACCGGCGACGATCAGCAGCTTGCCGTCGATGCGAAACACCACCAGCGGCGCGACCCGCGGCTCGCCGGACTTCGCGCCCGTCGTAGTGAGTAGCAACAGCGCATTGCCTTCGAATCGCCCCCCGACTTTGCCGGCGTTGGCGCGAAACTCGTCGGTGATATTGCCGTTCAGCGCCTTTAGCGTCTCGGGATCGGGTTTGTGAGCCACTACAAACAGAGCTACGTGGTCGCGCCGTCTATTCCCACTTGGCGGTAATTGTTTTGGCGGTCTTCCCGGCGGTCGGGGGAGACTAACCCGTCGTACTTCATGTAGCGGTCGTAGGGCTCTTGCGATTGGATCGAGATCGCCTAAGCCTTGTTGGCCTTCAGTTTGGCCGCCCAGGTTTCCAGGCTCCGCGCATAGTGGGGCTGCAGCGCCTGGACCCGGGTCACCGTGAATCCTGCCTTCTTGGCACCCTCCTCGACCATTGGAGTCGACGGCAACCAGCCGCCGGGAAAGATCTCAGCCAAGATGAATTTCGAGAAATGAACCAGTTCGCGCGTCAACGAGAGGCCCAGCTGTTTGGCCTCTTTGAAGGTCAAGCGAACGATGGTGTGCAGCAGCATCACACCGTCAGCCGGCAGTGCTTCGTAGGCCATCTTGAAGAACGCGGGATAGCGTTCGAGACCGAAGTGCTCGAACGCACCGATCGAGACGATCCGGTTGACGGGCTCATGGAACCTTTCCCAGCCCTCCAGCAACACCCGCCTGGAGCGGGCGGTATCCATCTCGGCAAACATCTTCTCGACGTGGGCGGCCTGGTTCTTGGACAACGTCAAACCGACGACGTTGACGTCATACCTCTCGATGGCGCGTTTCATGGTGCCGCCCCAGCTGCAGCCGACGTCGAGCAGCGTCATAGCGGGCTGTAGACCCAGCTTGCCCAGCGCCAGATCGATCTTGGCGATCTGCGCATCTTCCAGCGTCATGTCCTCGCGCTCGAAATATGCAGCAACTGTAGGTCTGGGTGGGGTCCAGGAAAAGCCGGTAGAAGTCGTCGGACAGGTCGTAGTGGTACTGGACGTCCGCGACGTTCGGCGTGAGGTCGGGTTCACTCAAGGTGCCTCCTTGTGTGATGGACGCAGATGCCATATGTCACCTCGGATCGACCACCCCAATTCTCCTGTCCACCGTCGCGTCCGCGTCCGCCTGCTGCTAGCAGTTCCCCCACTGAATGCCGCTACTTAACCCGTTGCAGCCGAATGTGGCCACCCGTCGTATGTAGATCAAGTCAGTATCTGCCGAACACGAGCGCGACGTTGTGCCCGCCGAATCCAAACGAATTGCTGATTGCGTAGTTGTAGTTGCCCGGCCGCGGCTCCCCAGTGACCACGTCTAGATCGATCTCCGGATCGAGGTTGACCAGGTTCAGCGTCGGTGGGATGACCCCGTCGCGCAGTGCCATCACGGTCAGGATGGACTCAACCGCGCCGACCGCGCCGACCGAATGGCCGAGGGCCGCCTTGGGTGCGTAGACCGCCGGCTTATGGCTGCCCAGCGCAATGTTGATCGCCTTTCCTTCGGCCACGTCGCCGACGGTGGTGCCGGTGGCATGCGCGTTAACGTGGTCAATGTCGGCGCGAGTCAGCCCGGCGAGCTGAATCGCCCGCGTCATCGCGTACCCGGCCTGTTCCCCGTTTGGATCCGGGGCCACCATGTGGTAGCCGTCAGAGGTGATGGCGGCACCCATCAGCCGCGCGAGGATGGTGGCGCCGCGTACCTTGGCGTGCTCCTCGCGCTCGATCACCATGAGCGCGCCGGCCTCGCCGAACACAAAGCCGTTGCGGTCCTTGTCGAACGGCCGACAAGCGCCGACCGGATCCTCGTTGGTGGAGGACAACACGATGCGCATCGCAGCGAATGCGGCGATGGCCACCGCCTCGATCTTCGTCTCGACGCCACCGCAAATCGCCACGTCGGCGTCGCCCAACACGATGCTGCGCCACGCCTGGGCGATGGCCTCAGCTCCGGACGCGCACGCCGACACTGGTGTCAACACCCCGGCCTTGGCGCGGCGCTCCAGCCCAACCGCGGCGGACGCGGCGTTGGGTATGTACTTCTGCAAACCAAGCGGATGCACCGCCTTGAGACCGCGTGCCCGCATCTCGTCGTAGCCCAAGACCAGTTCCTCTGTAGAGCCCCATCCCATCCCGGTGCCTATCGACACCATCAACCGCTTGGAATCCACTTCCGGCGATCCGGTGTTCTCCCACACCCGACGACCCAGGATCGTGGACATCTTCCCTAGATACGACAGCCGACGCAGTTCTACCCGCGTCAGCTCATGATCGAAATCCTCCAGGAGATGCCCGCCGATGCGAACCGGAAGGTGAAATTCCTCGACGAAGGGATCCTCCAGCTTTCGAATCCCGCTCTGTCCGTCCAGCAGCCGCTTCCAGGTGCTGTCCGCATTGGTTGCGAGTGCAGTCGTCATCGCCACACCGGTGACGACCACATCAGGGAAACCGTTCCCCATCAACAAGGCCGCCATAGGCGTTGCTCCTTCCGTTCCTCGACGGTCATTTCGCCGCCGACAAGCTGACCATCGAAGAAAAGAATGTAACGCTGTTTAGGTTGGCTAGCCGCTGGTTGAACGTCGGTCTACATTACCCCAGCAGCCCCGCTCGACTGATGCTGACGCATCATGCAATCGCATTATGCAGCGTTGTGACGAAAAGGGTCTTGATTACGCACGGGCGCGCCATCTTGGGCATCGGTGTCGGCGAACTCTGATCCTGGCCGCTGTCACGGGTCTGCTCGCGGCGGCGTTTGTCGGTGGACCCGCACCGTTCGTCGTTGAGTGGCAGGCGCGGCTTACCACACCCACTGGCCGCATCCAGCGGCACTGCGGGCTCCACTGCGGCATGCGGGACAGATCTGACACGACTCGCCAGACGTCGTCGGGTGCGGCGTTCACGTCGATACTGGTTTCGAGATTCTTCGTCGTCATTGGCGCTCATCTTCCGGGTCGTGGGCATGACCCCGTTTGGTGGACACAGGGTCAGGCGGTGTCACGGCAAAATCCTTTGTGCATTAGGGAAAACCCACTATTCGGTGACGTGAGTGAGGCAACGCGCGGGCGGCGGCGCCCCCCTCAAGACCTGAGGGTGTCGTCGAGCCAGTCGAACATTCGCTGATGAAATAGCGTCAGCGCCCCTTCATGGCAGTGCTCGCCGGCGCCCTCGGCGGCAGTGAACGTCAGAAGGGTTTTCGGGCACCGCAGCGCCTCGTAGAGCATGTGCGGCTGCCCCTTGAGGAACTGGTCGTTCTCGGCGTCGCAGACCAGGGTCGGACAGGTGATCTGATCCGCAACGTTGGTGAGGTCATACTTGGTGACTTCGTCGAGCAACTCTTGGGCTGTGCTGATTCCGAACACCCACAGGGCGTTCGACAATGTCCACCGCAGCGGAGTCGGCAGCTGCTCGCGCTGGGCGATCAAACCGTCCATCGTGGCGACCCACCGTTCGGGATCATGCTGTGCCGTTTGCCAATCAGGCGTCACCTTCGCGAAGAAGTTGAGGATTCCGTCGTAGGCGATGCACGCGGCGATCCGGTGCTCGAAAGCGGTCGCGCGGGGAGCGAGGTAGCCGCCCATGCTCATGCCCAGCAGCACGATGTGTTCGGGGTCGACCTCGCGAAGGTTGAGGGCGAAGTCCACCACGGGGGTGACCACGGCCTCCCAGTCGTGGCGGAATGGCAGTTTGTTGACTCGTAATGCCGACCCCTGACCGGGGCCCTCGAAGATCAGGCAGTTCCACCCGCGCCGGCGCGCGGCCTCTCCCACGACGAAGAACATCTCTTCGACCGTCGAGTCCATACCGCCGTGTGCGAGCAAGGTGGGCCCACGATCGTCCCCGCTGGCATTGAGGTAGTAGCCCTCCAACTCGATTCCCTCATACGGGATCCCGACCCGCGTCCAGTGCGCCTGGATGTCGGGGGTGGCCCTGAACGTCTGGATCGCGCGTGCGGAGGTGTCCGCGACGCGCGGGTCATTGGATGGGTCGTCGCGAAGAAAGAACTCAGCGGTCCGGTAGTAATTGGAGGCTCGCAAGTAGGCGCCACTGGCACTGGCCGCGTGTCCGTCAGCAGCGCATTTATCGGCGATGGCGGCTATCCGGTCTGCCAGGGCACGCCATTCCCGATACCACGACTCCGTGTCGCCGGGCGTGATCCGTTCCGCGGTGGTGATGACCTCGCCGATATCGGCCCCTCCAAAGGCGGTGTATCCGACCGTACGCAGCGTCTCAAACGAGAACGATTCGTCAGTGTCAAAGATGAATCGCATGGCCGCTCCATCCTATCGCAACTCGACTTGTAATAGCATGCGTGCTTCGCGACGACAACGCAAGAGGACCTGCGATACAGTGGTGGGATGCCGTCCGCTGTGTCGCACCGTCGCGGGGAATACGTCCGCCAGGCCGTGCTGGCCGCCGCGTTTGACGAACTCACCGAAAACGGTGTCGCGGGCTCGACGGTCGCCGGCGTGGCGCGCCGCTGCGGCGTCCACGAGACCACCATCTACCGGCGCTGGGTCACCCGGGAGAACCTGCTCGTCGACGCCATGCTGGCCCGTAGCGCTGAGGCGATCCCCGCGCCCGACACCGGGTCCACGCGAGGGGACCTGCTGGCCATCGCCCACGCCGCGATCGCTTACCTGACCTCCCCAGGCGGCAGTGCGGCGCTACACGGGGCGGTCCTGAGTGTCGAAGACGACTACACCGAAGCCCGCCAAGCCTTCTGGTCAGGCCGGTATGACGCGCTGGCACCCGTGGTGGAACGCGGCGTCGCCCGCGGCGATCTCCGCGCCGGCACGGACGCGCGTCTACTGCTGGAGATGCTGTGGGCGCCGCTGCATGGCCGACTCCTCCTCACCGGCGAGCCGATCCACGACGACCTGCCCGAACGCCTCGTCGATCTCCTGCTCGACGGCGCGGCCGCCCATCCGCGGGACCCATAGCCGGTCACGTCTGATTGACCATCCGTGGGGTTTGCAGATAGGCGGCGGCCCCAATGCGCAGATCCACCAACATAATTGTCGAAATCGAAGCAGATGCCGTCTGAGTTGACGAATCGACGCCGCTGCAGCTCGCCGACCCACAGCTCTTGACAATTCCTCGCGAACAACCCGCGCACCTTGGTGACGCGCAGCGGCCAGCCCATCAGCGCATCGATGGCCTGATCGATCTGGGCCGGTGTCAGGATGCGGTTTAGGTCCCACCTTCGCAACATCGCTCCGCACTTCACGAAGAACAGCTCGGGTGCCCATGGCACCGCGTCGGCTCTGATCGCGCGGGCGCAGGCGGCGACGGGCCGAGGTGGAATGTGCCCAGCCGGTGGAGTGCATCGAGTCAACGCGCTGAGGTAGCGTGATTCAGCCACAGAATGCATCAACGAGACCAGGTGTGCCGACGCCGGCGCCGCGCCAGCGGAAATCCGCTGCGCCCTAGCTCTGCTGCTGTACCTGCAGTTGCTCGTTGACGGTCTCGAGCTTAACCGGCTCTGCGGTAAGTTCGTCGACAACCTCGTGGACGAACCGCATCTTCTCCAGCACTGTGGTCGGAAGCACGAACGGGTACAGGTCGTCTTTGCCCATCGACCTGTTTACCATGTTCAGCGACCAGGCCAGCGGCAGCCACAACTGAATCAGAGTGTCGAAGCCGCTGGGGCCCAGCACCCGTCGCTCGTAGGTGGCGTTGGCGGGTGCGAATCCGAACGCGGCGGCGGTATCCAGCGTGTCGCGGATGTGCAGGTAGTGCGCGAAGGTTTCGGCCCAGTCCTCGGCGGGATGCATGGTGGCATAGGACGAGACGTAATTTTCCTCCCAGCCTTGTGGGGCGCCCGTGCTGTAGTGCCGGTCCAGCGCGGCCTGATAGTCGGCGTCAGGATCGCCGAACTGGTCGTTGAACCGCTGCAGGTACCGCGCAGTTGTGCCGATTAGCCGATAGAAGTAGTAGTGGCCGATCTCGTGGCGGAAGTGTCCGAGCAGCGTGCGGTAGGGCTCGTCCATCTCGATGCGTAACTGTTCGCGGTGCACATCGTCGCCTTCGGCCAGGTCCAGGGTGATCACGCCATCATCATGTCCGGTGAACACCTTCTCGTTGGCGCTGGAGAGCAGGTCGAAGGCCAGCCCGTAGTCGCGGTCTTCGTTGCGGCCGACGATTGGCAGCTTGAGTTCATGCAGCTCGGCGATCAGCCTGCGCTTGGCCTTCTCGGCCACCGCGAATGCGGCCAGCGCGACGGTGTCGGCGTCGTTGGGCCGGGTTCGGGTCAACCGGCACGACGTGCACAACTGCCGGATGGGCCGCACCGGTACCAGCCAATTGCATTCGGCCAGATGCAGATTCGCGCAAAGTTGATAATCCTGGGCGTCGACGGCCCCACCGTGGTCGCTGTCCTCACCGGAGGCAATGACCAGAAACGCCATGTCCTCCAGCGAGAACCCCACCGCGCTTTTGCATGAAAGGCACACCGAGTTCTCGAATGCCAGATGCTGGCCACAGTTCGGGCAGATGAAATCACGCATGCCGGGCGGCTTCCCCGACAGGCTCGAGGTCAAACGCGACCCTGATGGCACCCTGCTGGGACTCGCTGTAATGCTCGCCCACGAGTGGGTTGTTGATCGGATTCGGTCGCGGCGGGTGGTTTTCCGGTGTTGACGCCAGTGCCGGCGCGTGGGTCACCTGGATTCTCACTGTCTGTTCCTTTCCCGACGTTGCATGGTGGCGAGGTAGTCGGACGCGTAGCTCGCCGTCATTCCGCTGGCACACAGCAGGAGAACGCCGACCCAGCGGTGAGCTACCCGTGTTTTGCGCTGTTGAAACGTCATTGACAGTGCGGTACCCGTTGCCGAGCCGAGAGGAGGTAAGTTCGCGTTGACGCGGAATTAGGCGGCCGT
>DATJBA010000444.1:0-29759 GCA_035515675.1 Mycobacterium sp. | reverse complement strand
TGCCGGACACTCGTCAGCTGCGACAAGTTCGAACCGAAGTAGCGCGCCGCCGAGGTGTTGGCCTCCAGGTAGTTGATGTAGCCACCGGCCGAAAACTGTTGTACTGCTTGGTGTGCGGAACTCAGCCACCTCGTCGCGGTGGAGATCTGGTCGGCCGCGGGCTCGACGTACCACTGCAGGACCGCGGCCTGCTTGCGCCAGGGGAAGGAGGTGTCACCCGGGGCTATGTCGCCGACGGCACCGCTCAGCGGGTCGACGAGCACCGACGCATTTTCCGCCCGACGCGGGCCACTGTCCGATCGCGGTGGCGATGGCATGGGCCGCAGGGGTATTCATCGTGGGGATTACGTCGGATCCGGCCACGAAGCCGCGCGGTGCCGGCGTTGAGCTGCCGCCGGCCAGATACGTTACCAGGTCCATATGGCTCATCGTGTTGTTTTGAATTGCGCTGGGCTGCACGCCAACTGCGGATTTGATCGCGTCGGTCACACCTGCTCCGGCGTCGACCGGGCAGGTCGCCGGGATAAGGCAGTTCGTCTGACCCGAGCCGACCGAGAGATCAACCATCCCCCAGGTGTTTCGGTCGGCCCCGCTCAGCCAGGACTGCCAGCCGACGAGCACCTGCACAGCCGACGACGGTGGGAAATTGGGCCGCACGAAGTCGCTGTCGCCGGTTGCGAAGGTCGAACGTCATCGACGTCGTCACCCCGAAATTGCCGCCGCCGCCACCCTTTAGGCGCAGAACAGATCCGGGTGGCCGTTGGCAGAGGCGGTAACCACGTCACCGCTGGGCAACACCACGGTAGCCGCCTGCAGCACGTCGCAGGTCAGGCCCGCATGCCGGGAATCGGCCCCTGTCCCGCCGCCAAGCGCCAGCCCCCCGATGCCGACGGCGGGGCAGGTGCTGGTGGGGATCGCGCGGCGGGCGCCGGCGCATGCCTGGTGCACCGCATACACATTGGTCGCCGGCGTTACCGTGACATTGCCGCAGCCGCCGTCAAAGTTCGCTCCGCCGGGAAGCCCGTGCAGGTCGAGCACCATCGTGCCGGTGGAGCTCGACGCGCCGACATACGAATGCCCACCGCCACGCGGGGCGATCTTGAGCTTGTTCGCCGTCGCGAACGAGACCACCTTCTGCACATCGGCTTGCGATGAGACCGTGACCACCGCCGCCGGGTTGGAGTTGTCGTAGGACGAATTGAAGACTCGCTTGCCGGTGGAGAACTGAGCGCCGTTGGCCGGCAGCAGGACGCTGCCGCCGATGGAAGAGGCAAGACCGCCCCAGCCGCTAGCCGTACCGGGGTCCGCGGATGCCCGCGTGGTCCCGAAGACCACCCCGGTCGCCAAAACTCCGACGGCGCCGCGAATAAATGTCTGGCGTGAGATCCCACGATCCAGCGGATGGCTGCCGTTAGTCGTCATGGGCCGGATTCTCAACCATGTGGCCCCAGAAAATCTGGCGTCGTCGCACGTGTCCGATCACAGTGCGGCGTCGATTGGTCCGCCACCTCGTGGGTGCCCGCGTCCAACGGGGCCGTCCTAATAACCGACGTCGGAGGCGCATGGCCCTTACGAAACGCTTATTGTGCAAACCTTTATCCCACCGTGTTGTAAACGTGACAGTTATAGATCAGAGTTCTTAGCGTGATTTGAGTGCCCTAAGTGCACTCCGCGACAGATGGGGAAGCTGTCATGAAAGCACTTGCAAGAATTCGCGGTTGGATCTGGCTGTTTCGCCATCAACCCCTGACCATTCGGCTACTCGCCGCAGCCGCCGCCCTCCTTACCGCGGCTGCGGCATTCGCGGCACCAGCCGACGCGGACCAGGTCGACGACAGGTTCATCGATGCGCTGAACCACGCTGGCATCGACTTCGGCGAACCCGGAAACGCTATGGCTGTGGGCCAGTCGATCTGCCCGATGCTCGCCGGGCCGGGCGGGAGCTTGGCCGCTGCCGTGGCCAGCATCGCCCACAGGGGCATGTCACCGCAGATGGCCCAGATGTTCGCCACCATTGCGATACAGATGTACTGCCCGGGGGAGATCGCATCGATCGCCAACGGCAATCTGACCGGCGGTCTGCCGCAAATCCCGGGAATGCCAGGGCTCCCGGGAACGCCGGGAACGCCAGGAGCGCCAGGAATGCCAGGGCTCGCGGGAACGCCGGGAACGCCGGGAACGCCGCAGATCCCGGGACTGCCGGGTATCTAGCCCGTCCCCATCGGATCGATGGTCCACGCGATATAGACCATCGCCGCGGAGACCATCGCCGTGGTCACGAAGTCAATACCCTTGCTGCGCACCACCAAAAGGCCGGCCCGCTCGTCGGCTAATACCAACCGCAGCGCCGCCGCCACGCCAACTCCGATACCGATCAGCAGAGCACCACGACGCCAGAAGTTGGCCCCCGCCAGCACGAACGCCGTCGCGAAAATCAGCCCAACCAGCAGGATCGGCCACTGGGCCTGCAGCACGGTCCTGGCAGGACCCCGATTGAGGCCCCGTCGGATGGTCCGTGCGCTCATCGCCGCTCGGCCAGTTCGACGACGTTGGTCAGTAGGAACGCCCGGGTCAGCAGGCCGACGCCACCGGGATTCGGTGACACGTGGCCGGCCACCTCCCATACATCCGGGTGCACATCGCCGACCAGTCCGTTCACGGTGCGGCTGACGCCCACGTCGACGACCGCGACGCCGGGACGCACCATGTCGGCGGTCAGCAGGTGCGGGACACCGACCGCGGCCACGATGATGTCCGCCTGCCTGGTCAACGCAGGCAGGTCGCGAGTTCCGGTGTGGCACAACGTCACCGTGGCGTTCTCCGTGCGGCGGGTCAGCAGCAGCCCCAACGGCCGCCCGACCGTCACACCTCGGCCGATGATGACCACGTGTGCCCCGGCGATCTCGACGTTGTAGCGCCGCAGCAGGTGCACGATGCCGCGCGCGGTACACGGCAGCGGCGCCGGGGTGGATAGCACCAGCCGACCCAGGTTGGTCGGGTGTAGCCCGTCGGCGTCCTTGGCCGGGTCGACGCGCTCCAGTGCCGCGTTCTCGTCCAGATGCTTGGGTAATGGCAACTGCACGATGTAACCGGTGCATTCGGGGTTGCCGTTCAGCTCGTCGATGGTCTCGTCGAGCCTGGCAGTGCTGATGTCGGCGGGCAGGTCGCGGCGGATCGACGTGATGCCGACCTTGGCGCAGTCGGCGTGCTTACCACGGACGTAAGCCTGCGACCCGGGGTCGTCACCGACCAGGATGGTGCCCAGCTCGGGTGTGTGCCCCGACGCGGTTAATGCGGCCACCCGATGCTTCAGGTCGACGAAGATCTCGTCGCGGGTGGCCTTGCCGTCCAGCGTGATTGCGCCCACGCCTGACAGTCTGGCACGCCTGCCGCGGGTACCAATGATGGCGACCCGCTGCGCCCGGCTTCGCCGCGCTTGCGATCGCCATTAGGCTCCTGACATGTCCGCTCAGGAGGCCCAGGGCCCGGACGTGTTCGCACCGGCCAACCTCGGCCCGGTAACGCTGCGTAACCGCATCATCAAGGCCGCCACGTTCGAAGCGCGCACACCCGACGCGCTGGTGACCGATGACCTGATCGAGTACCACCGGCTGCCGGCCGCCGGCGGGGTCGGCATGACAACCGTCGCCTATTGCGCGGTCTCCCCCGGCGGCCGCACTGCCGGCAACCAGATCTGGATGCGCCCGGAGGCGGTGCCCGGGCTGTGCCGACTCACCGAAGCGATCCACGCCGAGGGCGCGGCGGTGAGCGCGCAGATCGGTCATGCCGGCCCGGTGGCCGATGCCCGCTCCAACAACGCCACCGCGCTAGCGCCGGTGCGGTTCTTCAATCCGATCGGGATGCGGTTCGCCAAGAAGGCGACCCGCGATGACATCGACGACGTGATCGCGGCGCACGCCAACGCGGCCTTGCTCGCCATCGACGCCGGCTTTGATGCGGTCGAAATCCATTTGGGCCACAACTATTTGGCGAGTGCATTTTTGTCTCCGCTGATCAATCGTCGCGACGACGAGTTCGGCGGATCGCTTGAGAACCGGGCCAAGGTGGCCCGCGGGATAGTGATGGCCGTTCGCCGCGCCGTAGATCTGGCGGCGGCAGGACAGGTCGCGGTCACCGCGAAGCTCAACATGGCCGACGGAGTCCGCGGCCCCATCACCACCGAAGAGGCGCTGATCACCGCCAGATGGCTGCAGGACGATGGCGGGCTGGACGCGATCGAACTCACCGCGGGCAGCTCGCTGGTCAACCCGATGTATTTGTTCCGCGGCGATGCACCGATCAAGGAGTTCGCCGGCGCTTTCAAACCGCCGCTGCGCTGGGGCATACACATGACGGGCAAGAAATTTCTCCGCGAGTACCCCTACCGCGACGCCTATCTATTGCGCGACGCCAAGCTGTTCCGCGCCGAGCTGACGATGCCGCTGATTCTGCTCGGCGGTATTACCAACCGGGAAACGATGGACCTGGCGATGGCGGAGGGGTTCCAGTTCGTCGCGATGGCCCGGGCTCTGCTGGCCGAACCCGACTTGATCAATCGGATCGCTGCCGACGGCGCCCGGCACAGCGTGCATTCGGCGTGTACGCACTGCAATCGGTGCATGCCCACGATCTACAGTCGTACCCGCTGCGTCGTGACCGGAGCTCCTGACGCTCCCAGGTAACAGGGGTCTAGGAGTTACAGTTGTGACGATGACTGCACCAGCCCCGCCGGCGTTAACCGTTCGTTATGACGGGTCGGAACGCACCTTCGCAGCGGGCCATGACGTGGTGGTCGGGCGCGACCTGCGGGCCGACATGCGCATTACGCACCCGCTGATTTCGCGCGCCCATCTGTTGCTGCGCTTCGACCAAGGCCGGTGGCTGGCGATCGACAACGGTTCGCTGAACGGAACTTTCGTCAACGGCCGGCGGGTGCCGGTAGTCGACATCTACGACGGCCAAAGCGTCCGAATCGGAAATCCCGACGGACCACAGCTGACGTTCGAGGTCGGACGCCACCATGGGATGGCCGGGCGCCCACCGCGGACCGAGTCGATGGACATTCCCGTGGCGGCTCAGCCATCCGGGACGGTTTGGCCGGTCTCGCAGGCGTCGGGTCAACCAGGTCCTCCGGTCGCCGCTCCACCCGGCCCTCCGCCTGGGCCTGGGCGCCAGCCGCCGCCACCAGCGCGGCGACCGTATCCCGGCGCACCCGGGCAGCCACCGGGGCCACCCGTTGGGGGGCGGCCACCTGCGTATCCGACCAGCGCGCCGCCACCGCCACCCAACTTCCAACCCCACCCTCAGAAGTCTGGCGTGGCGTCCGCGGCGCCCCCGAAGCAGACACCGCACACCCAGATGTCGCCCAGCGCGGCCAAGCCGCCAGAGGTGGCGAATCTGGCGACAAAGATGTTCCAGGCGTTGTTACCTTCCCGGTCCGGGGCGCTACGGAAGCCGGCCGGCGCCGCAACGATCGGCCGTGCCACCGACAACGACATAGTCATCCAGGACGTTCTGGCGTCACGCCATCACGCGTTTTTGATCCAGACACCGCTGGGCACCGAGATCCGCGACGCACACAGCGTCAACGGGACCTTCGTCAACGGTGTCCGGGTCGGCTCGGCCGTGCTGACCGAAGGCGACGTGGTCACCATCGGAAACGTCGACCTGGTGTTCACCCGTGACACCTTGGTCCGCCGCACCGAAGCGGCAACGCGTACCGGCGGCCTGGAGGTGAACTCGGTCTGCTTCACGGTCGAGCACGGCAAGCAACTGCTCGACCACATCTCGCTGACCGCCCGTCCCGGGACACTGACCGCCATCATCGGCGGGTCGGGCGCCGGCAAGACCACGCTGTCGCGGCTGATCGCCGGATACACCAGCCCCAGCTCCGGCACGGTGACTTTCGAGGGCCACAACATCCACACCGAATACGCGTCCATGCGCAGCAGGATCGGGATGGTTCCCCAAGACGACGTCGTGCATCGCCAGCTGACGGTCAACCAGGCCCTTGGCTACGCGGCCGAGCTGCGGCTGCCGCCCGACACCAGCAAACAGGACCGAGAACAGGTCGTCGCCCAGGTACTCGAGGAACTCGAGCTGACCAAGCACGCCGACACCCGCGTCGACAAGCTGTCCGGCGGCCAGCGCAAACGCGCCTCGGTGGCACTGGAACTGCTCACCGGACCGTCACTGCTGATCCTCGACGAGCCGACCACCGGCCTGGATCCGGCGCTGGACCGGCAAGTGATGATGATGCTGCGGCAGCTGGCCGACGCCGGCCGGGTGGTGCTGGTCGTCACGCACTCGGTGTCCTACCTCGACGTTTGCGATCAGCTGCTACTGGTTGCGCCCGGCGGCAAGACGGCGTTTCTGGGTCCGACCAGCCAGATCGGTGCGGCCATGGGAACCACCAACTGGGCCGACATCTTCGCCAAGGTGGGAGCGGACCCGGACGAGGCCAATCGCCGCTTCCTGGCCGAAAATCAGCCGCCGCCCGCTGTTCCGTCCGAATCCAGCCCGGCCGATTTGGGCGAACCGGTCCACACCGACCTATTTCGCCAGTTCTCTACGATCGCCCGCCGCCAGGTTCGGCTGGTGGTCTCCGACCGCGGGTACACGGTGTTCCTGGCGCTGCTGCCGTTCCTCATCGGTGTGCTGACGCTCACCGTTCGCGGCAAGACCGGGTTGGACGTTGCTGACCCGATGAGTAATAACCCCGACCAACCGGGGCAGATCCTGGTGATGCTCAATGTCGGCGCCATCTTCATGGGCAGCGCGCTGACGATCCGTGACCTCATCGGCGAGCGTCCCATCTTCCGACGAGAACAGGCGGTCGGCCTATCGACGGGGGCCTATCTGGGCGCTAAGGTCGCTGTGTTCTGCGGGTTCGCGATCGTCCAGGCTGCGATCGCGACGATCATCACGGTGGTTGGCTGGGGCGCTCCTCCTACCGATGCCGTGATGCTTGGCTCTGGCAGCTTCGGGGTCAGCTTGGAGCTGTTCGTCACGGTCGCCGCGACCTGTGTGGCGTCGGCGATTCTCGGCATGGCCCTGTCTGCGCTCGCCCAATCGCAAGACCAGATCATGCCGATGCTGGTGGTGTCGATCATGTCGCAGCTGGTGTTCTCCGGCGGCATGATCTGGGTGACCGACCGGATCCTGCTCGACCAGCTGTCGTGGGCGACGCCCGCGCGGTGGGGCTACGCGGCATCGGCTTCGACGATCAACATCGACAAGCTGGTGACGGGTCCGACAAGCCCGAAAGACCAGCACTGGGCACACAAGCCGAGCGCCTGGATATTCGACATGGCAATGCTCGGCGTGTTGTGCGTGGTTTATAGCGCCATCGTGTGGTGGAAGATCCGGCTCAAGCGGCACTGACTCCAACCGCGACTGTCTCCTACCGAGGAATCGACTGCAGAACTGATGAATCAGCCCGTGCTGACGGTTCGGTCTGACCGATCGCAAGGTTGCTTCGCGGCGGGCCGCGACGTGGTCGTCGGCAGTGACGTGCGCGCAGACCTGCGCGTGGCGCACCCGCTGATCGCCCGCGCGCACTTGCTGCTGCGCTTCGATCATGGCAGGTGGGTCGCGGTCGACAACAATTCGCTGAACGGGGTCTTCGCCAATGGCCAGCGGGTGCCGATGATCGACATCCATGACGGCCAGACCATCAACATCGGCAAGCCCGACGGACCGCGGATCACCTTCGAAGTCGGACATCACCAGGGCACTGTTGGTCGGTTACCCCCGACGGAGTCGATCCCGGTCATCGCCCCGCCGAGCGGCCCGCGACCGGTGCGTCCGCAACCCACCAATTCGCCGGGCCTACCGGGCACCTCCCGGAGCCCCGTGTCACGACCGCAACCCGTCCCGCCCCGCCAACTTCCACCACCTGCAAAGCCCTCGTCGCGCCTATCTCGGCCCGGCCACCCGCAGCGCACCACCGCGGTTCCGATGGTCCCGCCGGCCGCCGCAACCCAGGCCGTACCCCAGCAGGGTGGGCCTCAGTCAAAGCCTTTGTCGGAGCTGAATCCACCCACCCAAATGGGCCCGAGGGGCGAGGTAGCGCAATTCCCGACCACGAGAGTGAAAGCCCCGGGGCCCGGATCCGATCTTCAGCCGCCGGCTGCGGGCACCGCCTGGATCGGTCGCGCGGTCGACAACGACATCGTCATCCACGATGTGTTGGCGTCACGCCATCACGCGTTCTTGACTCCGACGCCGATAGGCACCGAGATCCGCGACGCGCACAGCATCAACGGCACCTTCGTCAACGGGATCAGGGTCGGATCGGCGGTGCTTTCCGAGGGCGACGTGGTCACTATCGGCAATGTCGACCTGGTATTCACCGGTGGCGTCCTGGTTCGCCGCCAGGAAGTGGCGACGCGCACCGGCGGCCTGGAGGTGCGCGAGGTCGACTTCAGCATCGACGGGAAGAGCCTGCTCGAGAGGGTCTCGATGACCGCCAGGCCCGGCACGCTTACCGCCATCATCGGCGGGTCCGGCGCCGGCAAGACCACGCTGTCGCGGCTGATCGCCGGATACGCCACCCCCACCTCCGGCTCGGTCACGTTCGAGGGCCACAACGTCCACACCGAGTACGCGTCGTTGCGCAGCAGGATCGGGATGGTGCCGCAGGACGACGTAGTGCATCGCCAGCTGACGGTCAACCAGGCGCTCGGCTATGCGGCCGAGCTGCGGCTGCCGCCCGACACCAGCAAGGCCGATCGCGCCCAGGTCGTCGCCCAGGTGCTCGATGAACTGGGGCTGACCCAGCACGCGGATACCCGGGTCGAGAAGCTGTCCGGCGGACAGCGCAAACGCGCCTCGGTGGCACTCGAGTTGCTCACCGGGCCGTCGCTGCTGATCCTCGACGAGCCGACCTCGGGTCTGGACCCGGCGCTGGACCTGCAAGTCATGACGATGCTGCGGCAACTGGCCGACGCCGGTCGCGTGGTGCTGGTGGTCACACACTCGCTGACCTACCTCGATGTCTGCGACCAGGTGCTGCTGATGGCACCTGGCGGCAAGACGGCCTTCCTGGGCGCACCCAACCAGATCGGTGCCGCCATGGGGACCACCAACTGGGCCCAGATTTTTGCGAAGGTGGGCGCCAATCCCGACGAGGCCAATCGCCGCTTTCTGGCCCAGAACAAACCCCCGCCATCCACGCAGGCGGAGGTGGCCTATCTGGGCGCCCCGGCGCACACCAACATGCGCCGCCAGTTCTCCACGATCACCCGCCGCCAGATTCGTTTGGTCGTCTCCGACCGCGCATACTTCGCATTCCTTGCGCTGTTGCCCTTCATTCTGGGTGCGCTGTCGCTGACCGTTCCCGGCAACACCGGGTTCGGCATTGCCGAACCAACCAGCGAGACGCCCGACCAATCCGCACAGATCCTGACCCTGCTGTCCATCGCCGCCGTCTTCATGGGGACCGCGCTGACGATCCGCGACCTCATCGGCGAGCGCGCCATCTTCCGCCGCGAACAGGCGGTCGGCCTGTCGACCTGGGCCTATCTGAGCGCGAAGATCACGGTGTTCTGCGTGTTCGCGATCGTCCAGGCGGCGATCGCGACGGGCATCGTGCTGGTGGGCAAGGGTGCGCCAACTCAGCCGGCGGTGCTGCTCGGTCCCTCCAAGTTCGAGGCCGGCCTCGAGCTGTTCGTCGCCGTCGCCGCGACGTGTGTGGCCTCGGCGGTGCTGGGACTGGTCCTGTCCTCGGTCGCCCGCTCCAACGAGCAGATCATGCCGCTGCTGGTGGTGTCACTCATGCTGCAGCTGGTGCTTGCCGGTGGCCTGGTCCCGGTCACCGACCGCATCTTCCTCGACCAGCTGTCCTGGCTGATGCCCTCGCGCTGGGGCTACGCGGCATCGGCGTCGACGGTCAACCTGTGGGCCCTGGTACCAAGTTCGCTCAGTCCCAAAGACAGCCACTGGGAGCACACGCGCGGCGCGTGGCTGCTCGACATGGGGATGCTCGGCGCGCTGTCGGTGATCTATTCCGCCATCGTGTGGTGGCGCATCCGGCTCAGGCGCTGACCCGTCAGCTGCCCACGGGAAACGTCGCCAGGCTCTGCAGTGCGTATTCGCTGACCGCGATCAGCGCGTCAGTCGCCGACCTGCGATCCCTGGCATCGACGGTGATCACCGGAATGTGCGCGGGCAGGGTCAGCGCTTCGCGCACCTCGGCGACGGGATACCTTGGCGCACCGTCGAACTCATTGATCGCGATCAAGAACGGTAGGTTGCGGTGCTCGAAGAAGTCCACCGCGGCAAAGCTGTCCTGCAGGCGCCGGCAGTCAACCAGGACGATCGCGCCGATAGCGCCGCGTACCAGGTCGTCCCACATGAACCAGAACCGGCGCTGACCCGGGGTACCGAACAGGTAGAGCACCAGGTCCTCGTCCAGAGTGATCCGGCCGAAGTCCATGGCGACGGTGGTGGTCAGCTTGTCCGGGGTGGCCTCAAGCATGTCGACGCCAGTCGAGGCGTCGGTGAGCATCGCCTCGGTGCGTAACGGCATGATTTCCGAAACCGCCCCGACGAACGTGGTCTTGCCGACACCGAACCCGCCCGCGATGACGATCTTCGTCGAAGCGTGGGCGCCGGGGTCAGAGTGCGCGTAGGCCACGCAGGGTCCTTCCTATGAGTTCGTGGCGCTCATCGCGGGTCGAACACTCGGTCAACGTTGGATGCACCCGAAGATAACCGGACAGAACCAGATCGCCGACCAGGACGCGCGCGACACCGACCGGCAAATCCAGCCAGGCCGAGATTTCCGCGACCGACGGGCTGTTGAGGCACAGTTGAATGATCCTGCCTCTCGCATCGTTGGGTGGCCACCGGTGAGCCAGGCCCGCCTGCAACGTCTGAACCGGCGCTTCCAGGGGAAGGTCGACGTCGGTGTCGGTCCGTCCGGCCGTCAGGGTGTAGGGACGGACCAGGCTCGCCTCACGTGAGGTCGGCCAGGGCTCGCGTGCATCCATCGCGGCTCACGAGTGCTGGGATACAGATCGGCGGGCGGACTGCACCACTCCGCCCACCCGTTCGACAAGGATGGCCATCTCGTACCCGATCTGGCCGATATCGCATGATGTCGCAGCCAGCGTGGCCAGATGCGAGCCGTCGCCGACACGCATCAACAACAGGTACCCGTTCTGCATCTCGACCACCGACTGCAGCACCTGACCACCCTCAAACAGTTGAGCGGCGCCGGTCGCGAGGCTGGCCAGCCCGGAGGCCACCGCGGCCAACTGATCGGCTCGTTCGCGCGGGAGATGCTCACTGGCGGCGATGGGCAGCCCGTCGACGGATACCAGCAACGCATGCGCCACCCCGGGGACCTCGCGGGCAAACTTCGTCACCAGCCAGTCCAGCGAGTCGCCGCCTGACGTCATTCCTGATCACACCCTTGAGTGGTTTCGCGGGCATGCAACCGTCCGGTGCGCACGCCACCGAAATGGCTACTGAAGGAGACGCGAACCGCCTCGGGGTCGCGCACCACCGCCGCGTCCTGCGGCTGATGACCGGAATGGAATCCGCCGTTCGATCCGACGAGGGATCCTTGGTCCTGCGGGTCAGGCTGGTCCTGCTCGGCGAAACCCGTTCCGTTGGCCGCGCCGGGCACCAGCCGGGCGCCGGGTTTGCGGACCGGCAGCCCGTGTTCGGCGGTGTGCGACTCGACAGGCTTGTCCTCGGCTTCGGCGGCCAACGACCAGCCACGGTCCCACACCGACTGCCAATCCAGGTCGGGGCTGTAAGCCAGGTCGTGCGGATCGCCCAGCATCTCGGAGAGCATCCGCCGGTAGATCACGTCATCATCGGCTGGACCTGTCGGGCCTTTCGGGACGATCGGGATTGACGCGATTGATGCGCTGCTCGCGGGCTCGGCAGCCGGGGCTCCCACCCGATCGCCGCCCCGCGACCGCACCGCAAAGAATGCCGACGTGTCCCTTACCGCTGGGGCTGGGGCTTCGGGCGGTGCTGGTTTCGGCTCCGGCGCTGGTTTGGTCGCTGCCCCGCTCTCCCACCAGGGAGTGGCGAGCTCACGCCGGTCCCGCCGGGGCTGCTGCTCGGCAGGTGGGGCAGGAACGTCGGTGATGCCGCTGGAACCCACACTGCGACGCGGCAACAACGTGACCGACGGCCCGGACCCTTGGGAACCGTTCTGGTTTGCCGACCCGAGCACATCAGCGTGCTGTCCAGCGGCCTCTCCGGCAGCCTCCGGCGCAGCGATCACACTGGCGAGTTTGGTATTGGGCGACGACACCGCCCGTACCGGGCCTCCTCCCGGCCCCGCTGCCTCAGCCACGGCTGAGGCCTCTACAAAGCCCTCGAGTATCGTCGGCGGTAGGTAAATCTCGGCGGTCGTCCCCGAGCCCGCTTCATTGGCCGCCGGACCGCGTAGCCCTACCCGGATGTCGTGCCGGGCGGCGATCCGGCCGACCACGAAAAGACCCATGTGGCGGGCATTGTCGGGGGTGACTTCACCGCCGGCCTGAAGCCGCATGTTGGCGATGCGCCGATCGGCGTCGTTCATGCCCAAGCCGCAGTCGGAGATCCGCAGCACAACTCCTCCGTCGCCGTTACGTGCCGCGGAGACGGGGACAGTTGTCGTCGGCGGCGAGTAGCGCAGCGCGTTGTCGATCAGCTCGGCAAACAGATGAATGACGCCGCCTGCCGCCGCGCCGATCAGCGTGCAGTCAGGCAGGCTGGCGATCTCGACCCGCCGGTAGTCCTCGACCTCGGACACGGCGGCGTTGATGACCGTCGACAGCGGAACCGGCTCGCGCTGGTCACGCGCGAGCTGTGCACCCGCCAGTACCAGCAGGTTGGCACTGTTGCGGCGCAGCCGGGCCGCCAGATGATCCAGCCGGAAGAGGTCGTCCAGGCGTTCGGGATCCTCCTCATTGCGCTCCAACTGGTCGATGAGCGACAACTGCTGGTCGACCAGTGAACGGTTGCGCCGCGACATGGTCTCGAACATGTCGTTGACCAGCAATCGCAACCGTGCCTCGTCACCGGCCAGCAGCAGGGCCTGCGTGTGCAGTTCGTCGACCGCATGGGCGACCTGGCCGATTTCGTCGGTGGTGTACACCGGCAGCGGCTGCGGGATCGGCTCGGCAGCACCGGCTTTGACCCGGGCCACCTCCTCCTCGAGGTCGGTGTGGGCGACTTTGAGCGCGCCGTCGCGCAGTACGCGCAGCGGCCGAACCAGGGCGCGCGCCGCCAGCAACACGATGACCAGTGCGATCACGATGGCGGCCAGCACCACGGCGGTGTCGCGGATCGCGGCATCGCGGCGATCATTGGCCTGGGCTTGCACCGACTTCGTCACCGACGCCGTGGCGTCCTTGACGACCTGTTCGGCGATCCCGCCGGTGGTCTGTATCGAGCGCAGCAGTTCGGGGTTGTCGACGAGCACACTGGCCGGATCGGACATGATCGCCATCCGGGTCACCATTTGCTGCTGCAGCGTCTTGGCTTCCGGCGACCCGACACCGAGCACTTCGCTCATCCCGAACAGTGTCGACGGTTCGGTGCCGGCCAGGGTGATCATCGAGGTCCGCAATTGCGGCTCGGGAAGGTCGGCGCCGCGGATCACCAGGATTTTCTGCATCGTCATCTGCCCGCGGGCCCCGACCGCCCGGCTCAAGCCCTGTGTCTGCGCGCGGATCTGCTCATTGTCGACGCGCACCGATGCGTTGATGACGTCCTCGGCCGTCAACAGGATCGGAGCGTAGGTAGTCACCCGGTCCCGCAAACCGATGCTGTTGTCGGCCACCTTGTCCAGTAGCGCCTGACCGCCGTTCAGCAGGGTACTGACTCCCGATCGGACGCCGGGGATCACGTCGGTGTCCGCCAACCGCGTCTGCAACTCGTACTTGCGCGCCTCGTAGTTTTTCTTCGCCCCCTCGACGTCGCGTCCGGTGGAGTTCGCCAGTAATGCGACATCCAATGCCGACATGTACTTGGTGATCGCCGGTAGCACGTCGGCGCGGGCAGCGGCCAGCCGCAGACCGTGCGAGTTGGCCATCGCGCCCTCGACCCGTAGTGCACCGAAAACGGTCGCCAAGACCAGCGGGACCAGCACAATCGCGAAAACTTTCCGGCGGACCGGCCAGTTGCTCGGCGACCAGGCCGGCGGGCGTTGCGGACGTTTTTCAGGCGCCGCTCCGCTGGCGGGGACTGCTGTGGACTCGGATAGAACCGCCTCGGCCGGAGTGGTCGGGCGGGTGAACATGGTCACGTCGTCGCGGCCGCGCGACCGGCCGCTGTGCTGACACTCAGCGTTGGCAGAAACGAGAGGCTCATGAAACTTCCTGCTTTATTCCACCCGCCCGGCACAGATGGGCGCGAGCGGTAAAATGCGTGGCAATCCGACGAGTATGACAGCCCGCGGCCCAGGCCACCACAATTGTTACTGAGCAGGCAGAGCCCGGCGGGGTGATACGCTACGCCGGCAAGCAACTCTGGCAAACATGCCGTGCATTTCGGCGGGGACGGCTTTGTCATGATCAGCAGATGTTCCGGCTGCTGTTTTACTCCCCGCGCATCGCCCCCAACACGGGCAACGCCATCCGGACGGCGGCTGCCACCGGCGCTGAATTGCATTTGGTCGAGCCGCTGGGCTTCGAGCTGTCCGAACCCAAGCTGCGGCGAGCCGGCCTGGACTATCACGACCTGGCGTCGGTCACCGTCCATACGTCGCTGCAGGCCGCATGGGATGCGCTGTTGCCGGCGCGGGTGGTCGCGTTCACCACACACGCGGCCACCTCGTTTGCCGACGTCAGCTACCAGGCCGGTGACGTGCTGATGTTCGGGCCGGAGCCCGACGGGCTGGACGCGGCGATTCTGGCCGACGCGCACATCACCGAGCAGGTGCGCATCCCCATGCTGGCGGGCCGGCGCTCGCTGAACCTGTCCAATGCCGCGGCGATCGCCGTCTACGAGGCGTGGCGTCAGCACGGCTACCGTTCCTGTTGACATAGCAGGAGCTAGTCCTGGTTATGCGGCGGCCCCGCACGGTCTTGGGTCGCCTGGTTGCCTACCGGTCCGTGTCGAGGTCGTGCGGTCTTGGTGCCGTGCGGCTGCCGGTGACGCGCACCAGATCGTCGTCCACCTCGCCGGAAGCGGCAGCTTCCCCTTCCGATACCAGCCGTACGCAGTCGTCACATAAACACCCCGAGCCCGCCCACTCCGTCAGGATCACACACCGAGGCTATCTAGAACACGCGTTTGCTATCTCCTACGTGTTCAATTAGCAGCAGTTCCCAAGCCGTCTAACTACCAGGTGTTCCAGTGCGTGACCTGCTCGGCGGACAGCCGCTTGGCCGGCCGGAAGTCGGTGCCTTTGGTGTAGGCGATCGGAAACAACCCACCCTGGCTGTACTCGTTATAGGGAATGCCCAGCACCTCGGCCGTCTGCTGCTCGCCGTCGCCAAGCAGGTGCAGCGTCGTCCAGCACGAGCCCAGCCCTCGGGAGCGCAGCGCCAGGCAGAAACTCCAGATCGCCGGAAACAGCGACGCCCAGAACGACGCAGTCAGTCCCAGCGGCGCCTGCTCCGCCCGGCCCTGCAGGCACGGGATCAGCAGGACGGGCGCCTCGTGCATGTGCTCGGCAAGGTAGGTCGCGGAATCTCTGACCTTCCCCATCCGCTCACCGCGAGTGTCCCCCTCGGGATACTCGGGTAAGGGCCAGCTGAGGTAGCCGCGAGCGTTGGTCAGGTAGATGTCGGCGATCGCCTTCTTCTTGTCGGCATCCTCGACGAACACCCATTGCCAGCCCTGCACGTTAGAACCGGTGGGCGCCTGCAGCGCTAGTTCGAGGCATTCCATCAGCACCTCGCGAGATACCGGCCTGTCGAAGTCGAGGCGTTTGCGGACCGAGCGGGTGGTGGTGAGGACTTCGTCGACGGACAGGTTGAGGGTCATGCGTGGAGACTACATTTGATTTGCCCGGCTCCTCCTCATGCCGCTACACGGCGCGCATCGTCGCCGGGCTACATTCGTGCTCATGAACGTCGAACTGACACAAGAGGTTTCCAGCAGGCTCACGTCCGATCGCTACGGATGGCTGACCACCGTCGCCAAATCAGGACAACCGGTGCCACGGCTGATCTGGTTCTACTTCGACGGCGCCAAGCTGACGGTGTACTCCATGCCGCTGGCGGCCAAGGTCGCCCACATCAAGGCGCGTCCCAAGGTGAGCCTGAACCTGGATTCCGACGGCAATGGCGGCGGCATCATTGTCGTGGGCGGGATCGCGACGGTGGATGCCTCTGACGTCGACTGCCGGGAGGACGAGCCGTACTGGGCGAAGTACAGCGAGGAGGCCGCGAAATTCGGCCTGACCGAGGCGATGGCCTCCTATAGCACCCGGCTGACGATCACGCCAACCCGGGTATGGACGACCCCGACGGAGTAACTAGCGGTAACCCGCTCACCCAGCGTGAAGCTGCTGTGAGAATCTGGCCGGAAGTTCGCAACAGTTTCACGTTCAGCGAAAAGGCTCAGCGGAAGTCGCGGGACTTCGACCCGACGGCCAGGGTGACCCGGCCCAGTCGCTCGGCCACGACGGTGACCGCGCCGCTGGCGTTTTGGACCTGCCCGCGGACCAGCAGTGCCGGCGCCGTGTTCGCCAGCTTGCGGTGCCGCGCCCACACCCCCGGCGTGCAGAGCACGTTGACCATCCCGGTCTCGTCCTCGAGGTTGATAAACGTCACCCCCTGGGCCGTCGCGGGTCGCTGCCGATGGGTCACCGCACCGGCGATCAGCACGCGGTCGCCGTCGGGCACCGATCCCAGCGCATCGGCGGGCAGCACCCCCATTGCGTCCAGATCTGCCCGCAGAAACTGTGTCGGATAACTGTCCGGGGAGATGCCGGTGGCCCACACGTCGGCGGCGGCCAGCTCCAGCTCGCTCATCCCCGGCAACGCCGGGATGTGCGACGACGAGCCCACACCGGGTAACCGGTCCGGCCGTTGGGTGGCAGCCGCCCCGGCCGCCCACAACGCCTCCCGCCGGGACATCCCGAAGCAGCCCAGCGCCCCGGCCGTCGCCAGCGCTTCGGTCTGCGGCACGGAAAGCTGTACCCGGGACGCCAAATCCAACAACGAGGCGAACGGACCGTTGGCATCCCGTTCGGCCACCAGCTTCTCGGCCAGGTCGTCTCCGATATGACGCACGCTGCCCAGACCGAGACGGACCTGTGTACCCGCGTTCTCGAGAGTGGCGTGCGCCAGGCTGGCGTTGACGTCCGGGCCGTGCACCATCACGCCGTGCCTGCGCGCATCGGCCACCAATGACTGTGGTGAATAGAAACCCATCGGCTGTGCGCGCAGCAGCGCCGCGCAGAACGCCGCCGGGTGGTGCAGCTTGAACCATGCCGAGTAGAACACCAGTGACGCGAAACTCAGCGCATGGCTTTCGGGGAAGCCGAAATTGGCGAATGCCTCCAGCTTTTCGTAGATCCGGTCGATCACCTCGTCGCTGGCGCCGTGCAGCGTGCGCATGCCGTCGTAGAACCGGCCGCGCAGCCGTCGCATACGTTCGGTCGAACGCTTGGACCCCATGGCCCGCCGGAGCTGGTCGGCCTCGGCGGCCGAAAACCCGGCGCAGTCGACTGCGAGCTGCATCAGCTGTTCCTGAAAAAGCGGCACTCCCAACGTCTTTCGCAATGCCGTCGCCATCGACGGGTGGTCGTAGACGACCGGGTCGATGCCGTTGCGCCGCCGGATGTAGGGGTGCACCGACCCGCCCTGGATGGGCCCGGGACGGATCAGCGCGACCTCCACCACCAGGTCGTAGAAGATTCGCGGGCGCAGCCGTGGCAGGGTGGCCATCTGCGCCCGCGACTCCACCTGGAATACGCCGACGGAATCGGCGCGTGCCAGCATCTCGTACACCGCCGGTTCGGAGAGGTCGAGCCTGGCCAGGTCCACCTCGATCCCCATGTGCTCGGCCACCAGGTCGATGGCATAGTGCAGCGCCGAGAGCATGCCCAGCCCAAGTAGGTCGAACTTCACCAAACCGATTGCCGCACAGTCGTCTTTGTCCCATTGCAGGACGCTGCGGTTCTCCATGCGCGCCCACTCCACCGGGCACACGTCGGCGATCGGGCGATCGCAGATCACCATACCGCCGGAATGAATGCCCATATGCCGCGGCAGATTCCGGATCTGGGCCGCCAGGTCGATCACCTGCTCGGGAATGCCCTCTGGAACATTCGAGTCAGACGCCAGCCCGTTCCAGTGGCTGATCTGCTTGCTCCATGCGTCCTGCTGACCCTGCGAGAAGCCCAAGGCGCGGGCCATGTCGCGCACCGCGATCCGCCCCCGATAGGTGATGACATTGGCGACCTGGGCGGCGTAGTCACGCCCGTACTTGTCGTAGACATACTGGATGACTTTTTCGCGCTGGTCCGACTCGATGTCCATGTCGATGTCGGGCGGCCCATCGCGGGCGGGCGACAAGAAACGCTCAAACAACAGCTCGTTGGCCACCGGATCGACTGCGGTAACACCCAGGGCATAACAGACCGCGGAATTGGCCGCCGATCCCCTGCCCTGACACAGTATGTTGTTGCAACGGCAGAACCGGGCGATATCGTGCACCACCAGGAAGTAGCCCGGAAATTTCAGTTGCGCAATGACTTTCAGTTCATGCTCGATCTGGGAATACGCGCGCGGCGCGCTCTCGGCCGGTCCGTAGCGGTCGCGCGCTCCCGCCATCACCAACTGCCGCAACCAGCTGTCCTCGGTGTGCCCGTCAGGCACGTCGAACGGCGGCAGCTGCGGCGCGATGAGCGCCAGCCCGAACGCACACTGCTCGCCGAGCTCGGCGGCGGCGGTCACCACTTCTGGACGCTGCGCGAACAGTCTGGCCATCTCTTCGCCGGACCGCAGGTACGAACCACCCAGCGGAGCCAGCCACCCGGCGGCCGAATCAAGGGACTGCCGGGCCCGGATCGCGCCCATCGCCATGGCCAGCCGGCTGCGCGACGGTTGGGCGAAGTGCGCTCCAGTGGTGGCGACAACGCCGACTCCGAATCGCGGCGCCAGCCCGGCCAGTGCCGCGTTGCGTTCATCGTCGAGCGGATGACCATGATGGGTCAACTCGATGCTGACCCGGGCGGCGGTGAACCGATCCACCAGATCGGCCAGCGCTCGTTCCGCCGCATCTGGGCCACCGTCGGAAAGTGCTTGGCGCACACTGCCTTTACGGCATCCGGTCAGGATGTGCCAGTGCCCGCCCGCCGCCTCGGTCAGCGCGTCGAAGTCGCAGCGCGGCTTGCCCTTCTCGCCGCCGGCCAGATGCGCCGCGGCCAGCTGCCGCGACAGCCGTCGGTAACCTTCCGGGCCGCGGGCCAGCACCAGCAGGTGCGGGCCGGGTGGATCCGGCTGCTCGGTGCGGGCAACGGATCCCAGCGACAGCTCGGCGCCGAACACGGTACGCAGGTCGAGCTCGGCGGCCGCTTCGGCAAACCGCACCGCCCCGTACAGGCCGTCGTGGTCGGTCAGCGCAAGCGCACGCAGATCCAGCCGGGCAGCCTCCTCGACCAGCTCCTCCGGCGTGCTGGCCCCGTCGAGAAAGCTGTACGCCGAATGCGCATGCAGCTCGGCATACGCGACGGACGAACGGGCCGGGCGACGGTCGCCCGGCGGCTGGTACATCCCGCGCTTGCGCGACAAGGGGCCATCCTCTGCGGGCCCCGCTGCAACCGATGCGCCGGCATGGCGCGGCTTGCTGTTGAGCACCCGCTCCATTTCCGCCCAGCTGGGCGGCCCGTTGCTCCAGCCCACCTGAGGAGTCTATCGAATATTAGTTCGATTTAACCACGGCTCGGGTCAACGCGAACGCTTGTTAAACGGATCTTCGACTCCTAAATTGTTAAACGGATCTTCAACTCCTAAACACGTTCTTAACGCTGCGGGGCCTACCGCGATTAAGGTGCTGCGCAGATACTGGTACTAGGTCAAAAAATGCGACGGCTGGGGGGCTGAGCATGGCACAGCTGAAGGCACTGGATACGGCATTCCTCAAAGCTCAAGATCCGGATCAGCATGCGAGCCTGGCGATCGGCGCGGTCGCCATCGTCGACGGCGCTGTCCCTGCCTACGAACAGCTCAAAAGCTTGCTGGTAGAACGCATTCAGTCGATACCGCGATGCACACAGTTGCTGCGGAGTCACCCGTTCAGCCCGGGGTGGATCGACTATCCGGCTTTCGACCTGACCTATCATCTGCGCCGGGTGGCGATTCCGTGCCCGGGCGATGACACCGAGTTGTCCCGGGCCATAGCGCATGCCTTGGAGCGTCCCCTCGATCTGGCGCGTCCACCGTGGGAGTGCTGGGTCATCGAAGGCCTGAAAGGCAACCGGTGGGCAATCTTGATGAAGATCCACCACTGCCTGGCCGAAGGCAACTCGGCTGCCCACCTGCTCGCCAGGCTCTGCGACGACGCCGACAGCAACACATTCGCCAACCATATTGGTGCCAAACGGGTTTCGCCGCCACAAAACGACAGGCGGGGTTGGGTTGACGCCCTATGGCGGGTTACCGGTGTTGCCGGCACTGTCACCGGCACCCTCACCGGGGCGATCTGGCCCGCGGCGCGGACATCGTCGATCGACGCGGTCACCACCATGCGGCGATACAGCACGGTGCGAGTTCCGATTGCCGAGGTCGACAGCGTCTGCCGCAAATTCGGTGTGACCGCCAACGACGTTGCGCTCGCGGCCATCACCGAGGGCTTCCGGACGGTTCTGCTGCACCGCGGCGAACAACCGCGTGCGGACTCACTGCGCACCCTGGTGCCGATGCCCGTGCATTCGGCAATGCTGTCGTATCTGCCCGTCGAGCATGACGACCCGGTAAAGCGATTGCGGACCGTGCACAACCGGTGGAAAGTCAGCCAAACCGACCCGCGTCCATCCGGCGGCATCGTGGAGTCAGCGATCAATTGTCTGCCAGCTATGTTGCGCAGCAATGTAATACAACTGCTCGCCCGGCTCCCGCAACGCAGCCTCGTCACGCTGGCGACCAACGTGCCCGGGCCACGCGACCAGCTACGGCTGATGGGCCAGACGATGGAGCGCTTGCTGCCGATCCCGCCGACCGCCGTGCAGCTGAGCACCGGAGTCGCGGTACAAAGCTACGGCGACGAACTGGTATTCGGCATCACCGCCGAATACAGCGCCGCGTTCGACATCAGGCAGTTGGCCGCCGGCATCGAACTGGGCATGGCGCGGCTGCTGGCGCTCAGCCAAGACTCCGTGCTGCTGTTCGGCAAAGATCACCGACGCAAGGGCTCGTCGCGGGCGTTTCCCAGTCACGCGCAACGAGCGCAGCCGTCCGCGCCCGGACAAGCGCCTCACTGACCCGGCTGGACCTGTCTCTGGCGGCGTCGACCACCGTGAGAAGGTTGGTCAATGCCGGGTCACCATCGATCCGCGCCGCCATGACGCGGTGCTGTTCGACCTCGACGCGCTGGTGACGGCCGAGCCAGCGCGTTCGACTCCACGGTGGCGCTGGTCCGGCAACTGCAGGAGATCGGGGTCGGCACCGCAGTTTTCGTCACTCCGCAACTGCCAGGAGGAGGTAGTGGCTGCGGCCGGCATCGGCGAACTGTTCCCGGTGCAGGTCGACAGCGTAGACGGCGCGGCCGCGCTGGCCGAGGTGGCCAATCGTCTGTCGACGTGCCCGTAATCAAGACGGGGCGATCACGGCTATGCCGAGCTCCTCGGCGGCGTCGCGCATCCGGTCGTCGTATGTGCACAACCGGCCAAGATCGATGCCGAGCCGCTGCGCCGTCGCGAGGTGGATGGCGTCGAGCGTGCGTAGCTCGAATGGCAGGAGTCCACCAGCGAGATCGAGCACCCGATTGTCAACGCGAAGCAGATCTAGATCCGCGAGCGCCCGGCGTCCGGCTTTCCGCGCTGGTTCACCCTTGTCGAGCAGAGCCCGCATGACCTCTGTGCGCGCAAGGGCGCTCGAGACCCGCGGACGGCGGCTGCGAAGGTAGCGGCGCAGCGCGTCCGACTCCGGCTCACGAACTGCGAGTTTGACGACAGCGGACGAGTCGAGGTAGATGGCCGCCATCAACGCTCGTGCTCACGCAGGCGCGCAAGCGTCACTGACGGCAGCTCGACGCCCGGTTCGAGTTCGAGCGGTTCGGGCAGATCATCGAAGTCGAGCGTTGCACGCTCGATCTCGCCGCTTGCCAGCATCTGCTCGTATGGACCACCCTTCGGCATCGGCGAGAGCAAAGCGACGGGCCGTCCGCGGTCGGTGATCTCGATCGTCTCGCCGGCCTCGACGCGCCGTAGGAGTTCGCTGGCCCGCTGCCGCAGCTCACGCACACCCACCGAAGTCATGTGCTAACTGTAGCACATCAAGCGTCGGCCTGTTTTCCTGCCACGGACTCCGGACAACGCGGTCGGTTGTTGTGCCCAACATTGAACGCCGTGATCAGAGCCTTGCCACCCCTGCGACCCCGGAGGCCAAAACAGGACCGCTGATGGCTGAGCGATCGAGTGTGCGCTCTGGTGGCGGGCACGGCGGGTGGCTATATGGCAACGGCGTGGCCGGCGGGGAGACCAATGGTAGCAAGGGCAACTGCGGCGCCGGCGGCAACTGCGGCGCCGGCGGCAATGGCAGCGCAGGCGGGGCCGGCGGGGACATCACCGAAAACGACGGCACCGGAGGCAACGGCGGTAGCGCGGTAGCGGCGGTGTCGGCGGTAGCGGCGGGGCGTAGTACGGCAACGGCGGCAGCGGCGGAACCGACGGGAACGGTGGGGATAACATCAACGGCGGCACCGCAGGGACCGGTGGTAACGGTGGTAACCGTGCGGCGTGGTCCGGTAGTGAGTATTGTCGTTTGTGGCAGCCGGGCCTCGGTTCGATGTCATGGCCACTGCCGGGGGTGGGATGTCGTTCGTGGTTGCGGTGCCGCAAATGCTGACGGACGCGGCAACAAGTTTGGCTGGCCTGGGCTCCACGATCAGCGCGGCCAACTCCGCGGCAGCAGCGCCCACGATCGGGGTGCTGGCCGCCGGGGGTGATGAGGTGTCGGCGGCCATTGCGACGGTGTTTTCTCAGCAGGCATCGGCATTTCAGGCGCTCAGCGCGCAGGCTGCGGCGTTTCATACCCAGTTAGTGCAGACGCTCAATGCGGGTGCGGCTGCCTATGAGAGCGCCGAGGCCGCCAACGTCACGCAGGTTCTGCTGAGCATGGTCAACCAGCAGACTCAGCCGGCCCAGCAGGCTTTGCTCAGCGTGGTCAACGCGCCCACCAACCGTCTGCTCGGGCGTCCGCTGATCGGCAACGGCGCCAACGGCACGACCAACGCGCAAGGGGTGGGCACGCCCGGCGGGGCCGGGGGAATCCTGTACGGCAACGGCGGCAACGGCGGGAATAGCACCGTTGCCTCCGGGGCACCCGGCGGTAACGGCGGCCCGGCCGGGTTGATCGGCACTGGGGGCGCCGGCGGTATGGGCGGGCGGGGCGCGGCCGGCGGGGCCGGTGGCATCGCGGGGTTGTTGTGGGGCAACGGCGGGCCCGGCGGCGCCGGCGGGCCCGCCGCCGGCGCCCTCACCGGCGGTAGCGGCGGTGCCGGCGGCACCGGAGGGTTGTTCTTCGGCACCGGTGGCACCGGCGGAGCCGGCGGAGCCGCCGGAACCGGCGCAGCCGGCGCAGGCGGGCAGGGCGGGGCGGGCGGCATGCTTTTCGGCAACGGCGGCACCGGCGGAGCCGCCGGAACCGGCGCGCCCGGCGCAGGCGGGCAGGGTGGGGCGGGCGGCATCCTCTTCGGCGCCAACGGCACCAACGGAGCAGGCGGGCCCCCCGACAGCGACGCCCCCCTCCTGCTCACGGGCAACAACCAGGTGGGCGGCATCGGCGTGGCGAACACGGCGTTGATCTTGGGCGGCACCGGATTCAATCCGCTGTATATGCTCACCGGTGCGACGGGGCCGCCTATCTCTGGCTACATCGCGGACGTGGAGCAGCTCTACCTCTCTTCCAACTATGCCGGGTACACCCCGGAATTCCTGTTTACGCCGGAGCAGTTTTATCCATTCACCGGCCTAAGAAGCCTGATCTTCGACGCTTCGGTGGCGCGTGGTGTCAACGATCTGAACGCAGCGATCATGGCCCAATACACGGCGGGACACAGCACCGTCGTTTTCGGCTACTCGCAGAGCGCGACAATAGCCACCCTGGAAGAGCGCTATCTCATGACCCTGCCTGCCGACCAACGGCCGAGTACGGACCAGCTCTCCTTCGTGCTGGTCGGTAATCCGGACCGGCCCGACGGCGGGTTCCTCGAGCGCTTTGACGGTATCTTCATCCAAGATTTGGGCTTCACCTTCTTCGGCGCGACCCCGGTCAATGCCTACCCGACCACCGATATCGCGATCGAGTACGACGGCGCCGCCGACTTCCCGCAGTACCCGCTCGATATCTTTGCCGACGCCAATGCCCTCGCGGGCTTCATTTTCCTGCACCCCCAGTATTCGTACCTGACGCCCGGCCAGGTTGCGTCAGGCGTGGTCGAGCCGGTGTCCCCGGCAGATACCCAGACCACTTACATCCTGATTCCAACCCAGAATCTGCCGCTGCTGGACTCGGTGCGTGCCATCCCCTTCGTGGGGAACCCGCTGGCAGACCTGGTGCAACCGGACTTGAAGGTGCTCGTCGACTTGGGCTACGACCGCACCGCGTATCAGGATGTGCCGACCCCCTATGGGCTGTTCCCGAACGTCGACCCGGCCACCGTCGCCGCCGAACTGCAGCAGGGGACCGTGCAAGGTTTAGACGACGCCTGGGCTGACCTGGGATTGCCGGCCCTGCCGGGTTTTGGATGAGCATCCCTTCATCAGCGGATCGACTCGCCGCGGTTCCGAGGGTTCAAGTCAATCCGCCCGCCGGCTTCCATGACCGAGATCGAAAAGCGCGACAACGCGGCTGCACACGGGTAGACCGGCTCGTTGAAGGACGTTGAGTACGACCATCTCGTGCCACTCGAATCGTGACCGCTAACCCGCCGATGACACCAGCGGCTTGTTCGATGATGATGTCTGGGTAGACCAGCGCGCAGGCCCCGCAGGCGTAGTCTTCAGCAGCCAGTGGCGGCAGATACTCGTCACTGACGTGGCGGTTGGGATGTCGGCGTGCAGTCGTGGTCAGCATCGTCCACCAGCTCGCGCACCGCGCATAAGCTGACAACGTCAACCTGATTTCAGGCTCGATGAACTCGCTCACCAAGGGTTGGGCAGATTTGCTGACCGAGGAGCCGACACTTGGCTGACCCGTCCGAAGAAGCCCGCGATGAGAACCGAGATCGGGACATCACCTAACACCGCCAGCGTCCCGGGCAACCCCCGGTGCAACCGCCAACCAGTAAGCATCCGCGATGACCAGCTGACGGCTTGATTACCCTCGGCGGCAACATCATCGAAACCGGCACCGACTCCTACCGCCCCGCACACGCGAAAAACCAACGCTGAAAAGGATACTCACTAGGTTGACACGTCAGGGTCTCTCGTAAGCAGCGCGGATCGAGGGAATCTCGTCGGCCATGAACCGTCCCATGGTTAGCCCGTGTTAACCCTTGCGGGTCCGAGTGTCGAGGTCGACGGGCAGGTGTTTCATGCCGTGCAGCAGGGTGCTGTTGTTCAGGGTCGGTTGGCCGGCGAGGACTAGTTGGGGGAAGCGTTCGAACAGTGCTTGCAGGCCGATGTGCAGTTTCATGCCGATTGCGTCAATCACGGCACCCTCAGGTCTCATTCTCTGAGTCTCCAATCTCCGTACGTTTAGCGGACGGCCCCGGCGTAGGCGCCCGTCAGGCGCGCGGGTGGGTGCCATGAACCGGCGAGCAGTGATCACGAGGGCACGAAGGCCAAGATGAAGCCGGCGGTGTGGCCGACTAACACTTCGGTCAGCGCCAGCACGCCAGCAGGGTTAGCCACTGGTCAATGCGTGTTCCCAGCTCTCGGCGTGGGTTAGTTCGGTAAGCGTCATCCCAGTGATGGTCTGCAACGCCCCTGGATAGATGCGCTCGTAGGCAGCGTTCATCTGTGTCGCCGGCGCCGGCGGTGTGAGCATCCACTCCGCAGCGACCGACCACAAGTACCAGCTGCCGTCGTCAACGTCGGCTTGCAGCAGCCCACGCCGCCGCAGACCAGTCCATAACGGCGTTAGATCTCTGCCGCAGACGGGATTGAGTGGAATAGGCAGCAAGTCGACCATCACCCTGGCCAAGACACGCGGTAGACCCCAGATCCGTGCCGCATGGGCGCGGTGTGTCCCGTTGTCGACCTGGTAGATCGGGCCAGCAGGGCCGTAGATCGGCTTGAATGGGATCGGCTCTTCCGTGAACATCGATTTGAGCCACTGATCGATGCTGCTCGACAACTCGCTGGCGCCACGCAGCCACTCCGCGACGTTGACCACCGTCGAGCGCCGCGGATCTCGGTCGATGTTGTTCCAGCGTGGACTCAGTGTGATCGGGATCAGACTAGGATCTACCCAATCGGTCCACAACCCCCAGCCGCGACAGGCGCTGCCTGCTACCCCGCGCTCACCGTTGTCTTCGTCGTCACATGGATGCATGAACAACCGGTGCCAATGTACCTGCGGGGCAACGTGATTCAGGCGCCGAGCGCGCGCCCGCGCCAACTCCTCAAGCTCGTCACGTCGTTCGGGAAGATCCCGGGCGATCGCCACCAGCTGTGACGCGATGCCCTCGGGGCGTCCGGGCCCGACCTGGTAATCGAGCTCCTGACCGATGTCTTGGGCATCACGGGCAGCAGCGGCGGGCATCCAACCCCAGTCGCGCACCTCCCTGTTGGGACGCGCCCGATAGACCGACTGCGAGGTCCGCAGGACCCCGGACCGTTTCAAAAGCTCCGCCACAACCTCGATGTCGCTGGCAACCCCCTTCACCCACAGATTCTTGCTCCGAGACGCACGAAAGAACCCGTCATTTCGCCACTCGAACAACACTTACCTCCTGCTCAATAAGTGGCCGCGTGGCGCTTGCGCCGGCCAGCCGGTTTCGCAACCCACCAGATCGCAGCCCTCCGTTGGCTGCTCACTGTGGTGCCTGCGACGAGGTGCGCCACCTCATGGTGATTACGGGGAGCGACTCGGCATCGGATGAAGTTTGATCGCCTCCACGGGAGTGCCCCTGCTGTTCGTACCGTGAGGCTGAACGCTTCGAGCCGGTGGTTGGGTGAGCTGCGCTGCCGCCCGAATGGTCAGTGACCGGATGGCGTCATCGTGGTGGGACGCCGCCACAGCCGCGCCAGATCAGGCGTGCGGCGCGGACGGGCCAGTCGTGGGGCGGCGTGGTGCCGGCGAGGTGGTAGGCGTACCAGGAGCCGGTGAGGCTTGCGCCGGCTTGGGTTAGGTCGGCCTCGGCGGCGAGCTGTCCGCTGTCGACGCCGGTCTGCAGTAGGGTGTGCAAGCGGGCACGGCGCGGGGCGACGATCTGGTCCAGATAAGCCTGTCGGACTTGCGGTTCGACGGCTCCGGTGAGCATCGCCCCGGCCAGGGGTAGCGATCCCGCCTCGATGATGCAGTGCCGAAAATGTTCTAGTTCGGCGATCAGGTCGACGAACGGGTCGCCGGTCACCGCCGGGGTGCCCACTTGAGCGAGCCGGGCGACCGCGGCCACGGCGAGATCTGTTTTGCTGGGCCAGCGTCGATAGATCGCGGTGCGCGTGGTGCCGGCGTCCGCGGCGATCCTGGCCATCGACATGCCCGCTAACCCGTCTCGCGCGAGGGCGCGGAGCGCCGCGGTCAGGACGGCTTCGTCGATAGCTTCGCTGCGCGGCCGTCCGCCGACGGGCACCACCGGAGAGGTCGTCATCACCAATAAGTTACACGACAGCGCTGTATTGCAAAGGAGGTCCGGACACGCTATGTTGTCCCTTGATGATTACAGTTCTGTAGCGTAATTCTAGGAGCGGCCATGGCGGCAACGGTCGATGTGCACCCACCACAAAAGAAGGTACTGATCGTGGTGTCAAATCCGGCGGTGTCGGAGCAGACCGGATGGCCGATCGGGTTTTGGTGGTCCGAACTGACCCACCCCTACTGGGAATTCGTCGAAGCGGGCTATGACGTCACCATCGCCAGCCCCGATGGAGGACCGCTGCGCGCCGACAGCTGGTCGGATCCATACGACGAGTCACGCTATTCCGACGAAGATCTGATCAGCCGTGGGTTCATCGCGAGTCCACAACATAAGACGCTGGTGGACAATACCCCCGCACTGGCCGAGGTGGACACCTCGTCGTTTGGTGCGGTGTTTCTCGTCGGTGGGCAGGGCCCGATGTATACCTTCCGCCACGATCAGCGGGTCAAAGACCTCGTCGTTGAGTTCCTCGGTGGCGGGAAGGTGGCTGCGGTCGTCTGCCATGCAACCTGTGTGTTACTCGATGCGGTGATGCCCGATGGACAGCTCGTGGTCGCGGGACGTTCCTGGACCGGGTTCGCTGACAGCGAGGAGGACTACGCCGACGGGTTCGTGGGCAAGCGCATGCAACCGTTTCGCATCGAAGAAGAGGCTCGCAAGATGCCTGGCACCAATTTCATCGTTCAAGGCCGATTCCGGCCCCACGCGGTCCGCGACGGCAACCTGATCACCGGCCAACAGCAATACTCCGGTGCCGCCGCAGCCCGATTCGTTATTGCGGCACTGGGACGGTGACACGGTGGCGACGACTCGACCATCCGCTGACCAGCCACCGCTGACAGTAACGATCGTGGGCGCAGGTACCGTCGGCACCGCTTTGGGCGCCAATCTGATTGTCCGCGGCCACCACGTCCGCTACGCCGTCCGTGATGAGGGTACTTCGGTCCCCGACGGAGCCGCGGCCATCCACATCGACGGCTGCGCGCCGGGTTCGGACCTGACGATCCTGGCCGTGCCGTTCGATGCGGTGGCCCAGGTGGTGCCCCGCCTCGGCCTCGCCTCCGGCGACGTGCTTATCGATGCGACCAATCCGTTCGGCGTCCCGATTCCCGAGAGCTACCCCAGCGGCGCGGCCTTCGTGCAGCATCTGGCCGGCGACGGCGTGCACGTGGTGAAAACGTTCGGTGTGCTCGGCGCCGAACACATGGCCAACCCCGCCTTATCCGACGGCTCTGCCCCAATCCCGCCCGTCGCCGCCGACGACGACGCCACCCGAGACCGCGTCGTCACGCTGGCACGCCACATGGGCTTTGACGCTGTGGGAGCCGGAGCACTCAGGAATGCCGCGACCCTCGAAAACGCCGCCCTGTATTGGGGATTGCTGGCATCCACTGCCGGACTCGGCCGCGACATGGCCCTCGTCGCCCACCACAGATCGCAACGGGCTATCCGATCCGCCAGCAACCGAGAGTAATCCGCGAAAGCATGCGAGGTGTCTTGTTTGGGCGTGGAAGCCGGGAACAGTTGGGAACGAGTCCGTCGACTGGCAAGCCCTTTGACACAGGTGCACGATGAACAACCGGCGCCGGCGCAGCGGCGCTAGCATTGCCACGCCGTACCCCCGATCTGGTCGACGGGCCGGGTCGAAGCGTTCAGCGACGGGGTTATCGCGGTCGCGGCTACGCTGCTAGCGAAGCTAACACCGGCGAAGCCGGATTTTTGAGTCAAGTTTGACGTCTTGGGTCAGGTTGTTGGTGTTAGGCGGCGAGTAGTGTTGTGCGGCTGAGGTTTTCGAGAGCAGCGTTGTAGGCGCGAGAAGCTTGCTG
>DATJBA010000443.1:0-3815 GCA_035515675.1 Mycobacterium sp. | reverse complement strand
CTGCCGGCCAGGTCGGTCGCCCGTGCCCGCACGGTGGTCGGTCCACGGGCATCGCAGTGCGTCAACAACTCCCACCACTGCCAGCAATGTCGGCGGCGTTCGCCGATTAGTCGCGCGGATTGCCAGGGACCCCCGCCGATGTCCCGTACATCGCGAAAATCACAAGGCCGCAACCCATTTGACTGTAAATCTCGGGAGGCCAAGGCAAGAGCAGCCGCAGCATAATTCGACAAAAGACACTTCGCCAGCGCTGACGTTGGAGCCGCTGCGCGAATTTCTTTCCGCCATGTCGAAAACCTGCTTACGGCCACCGTCCCGTTCGGCTATTGCCGCCGAACGTCACAGTTAGGACAAGTCAAGCCCAAAGCAAGAGTTTCGTTCAGTATGACCGTAATTACATTGTCTGCAAAGGGATTTCTGCCCGGTTAGGCTTGCTTATTGGTAAATGCCTGTACCCATATTTGGTCGAATCGCCACCAATCCGCGGGAGTGGTTCGTCGGTGGGCGTCAGCGCCTAACGACAGACGAACATTCAGCCGACGTTCGTGCCGCCCTCGGCTATCCGGCGTACCGCGTTAAGGAAAACGTCGATCTCCTCGAACGTGTTGTAGAACGCGAATGACGGGCGAACCGTTGCCTCCAGCCCGAGCCGCCGCAGAATCGGCTGCGCGCAGTGATGGCCTGCGCGCACCGCGATGCCTTCCGCATTGAGTGCCTTGCCCACCTCGAGCGGGTCGTGTCCGGCCAGCACGAACGACAGCACGCTGGCCTTCTCGGTTGCGGTGCCCACCAGGCGAACACCCGGGATGGCGGCCAAGCGCGGCGTCGCGTATTCCAGCAACGCGTGCTCGTAGGCCGTAATGCGCTCGATGCCCAACCGCTCGACATAGCGCAACGCCTCTCCGAGCCCGACAGCGTCGGCGATGTTGGCGGTGCCGGCCTCGAACTTGGTCGGCGGCCCCTGATACAGCGACCGTTCCAGCGTGACGTCGGCGATCATGTTGCCGCCGCCTTGCCACGGCGGCGTCTCGATGAGAGCGTCCTCGCATCCGTAGAGCACACCGATTCCAGTGGGGGCATAAATCTTGTGCCCGGAGAACGCGAAGAAATCGACGCCGAGCTTGGAGACGTCGACCGGCAGATGCTGGATGGACTGGGCGCCGTCGATCAGCACCCGCGCGCCGTAGCGGTGACCCAGCTCGACGATCTGCTCGACCGGCGTCACCGTGCCCAGCGCGTTGGACACGTGAGTGGCCGCCACCAGCTTCGTCCTGGGACCCAGCAGCTCCTCGAATTCCGACATCAGCAGGTTGCCAGCATCATCAACCGGCGCCACCTTCAAGACGGCACCCGTTTTCTGCGAAAGCAGTTGCCACGGAACGATGTTTGCGTGATGTTCCAGGTGGGTGATGAGGATCTCGTCACCGGGCAGCAGATGCTTGCCACCCCAGGCATAAGCCACCAGATTGATGGCTTCGGTGGTGCCGCGCACAAAGACGATCTCTTCATCCTTCGACGCGCCGATGAATCGCCGAACCGTGTCGCGCGCTTCTTCGTAGGCATCGGTCGCCCGGGCCGCCAACTCGTGCGCCGCGCGGTGAATGTTGGAGTTCTCGTGGGTGTAGAAGTACGACAGCCGGTCGATCACCACCTGCGGCTTTTGGGTGGTCGCGGCATTGTCGAACCAGATCAGCGGCTTTCCGTGGACAGTCTCCTTCAGGATCGGGAAGTCCGCCCGCACCGCATTGACGTCGAACACCTCATGCTCGTCTGGCAACTGCGGCACCCGATTGGCTTTGGTCAGGAAGTAGTAGTTGTGCTCGTCACCAGTCGGCGCGACCGGTGCCAAGGGCGCGTCAGACCAGCCCAGGTCGACAACCGACGGCGCCCCGGGCAGCCACTCGGGCCGCCAAGCAGCCACGGCACCGCGCGGGGCTACCGGGATGGGCGGCGCTACCCCGGCCAGCACACCGGGCACCGTCGGGACGATGCCCTGGGGTACGGCGAACGCACTGAGGTCGCCAAGGCCGGGCAGCAGGTAGGGATCGGCGACACTTGCGGTCGCCTCCGTGGCCGAGGGCGCTGCCGACGTACCGGGCACGTTGCCGCGCGGGGCGACGGGCACCGTCTGCGGCAAGCCTTCAGGCTCGGGAGACGTCGGCGCCGGGACATAGATGTCCCTGACACCGACCAACGGGGCCGGCGCCGGATACACATCGGCGGTGCCGGCAGCCGCCTGCCCGGCCGATGTGGCGGCAGTGGTGTCAGGCACGTTGCCGCGCGGGGCGACGGGCACCGTCTGCGGCGGGGCTTCGGGTTCGGGAGAGGTCGGCGCCGGAACGTAGATGTCCCCGCTACCGGTCACCGGGACCGGTGTCGGGTACAGATCGGCTGAGCCCGCGGCGGCCTGCCCGGCTGATGTGGCAGCGGTGATATCCGGCACGTTGCCGCGCGGGGCGACGGGCGCGGTCTGCGGCGGGCTGTCGGGCCCCGGCCGAATGCTGGCCGCATAGAGCTGGCTAGCCAGCGCGGCGAGTTCAAGAGCGCTGATGGGCAGCTCGCTTTCGGCGTCTACCGACCGGTACTCACTTGTACTCATGGAACTGGTCCACGGCGACGTCGTCGAGCACGGCGAGCGCGTCGTCAGTGAGGACAGCCAAGGACGTGTAGAGGGTGACCAGGTAGGTCGCGATCGCCGACTGGTTGATGCCGGTGAACCGCACCGACAGCCCCGGCGCCTGCTCACCGACCAGGCCGGGCTGGAACAGACCCACCACGCCCTGGCGTTCCTCGCCGGTGCGCACCAGGATGAACTTGGTCTTGCTTTCCTGCAGCGGCACCTTGTCCGACGGAATCAGCGGAATGCCGCGCCAGGTAATGAACTGTGCGCCGAACAGGCTCACCGTCACCGGCGGCACCCCGCGGTAGGTGGCCTCCCGACCGAACGCGGCGATGGCCTGCGGGTGGGTCAGGAAAAAGCTGGGCGTCTTCCAGACCTTGGTGATCAGCGCGTCGAGGTCATCAGGCGCGGGCGCACCGGCCAGCGTCTGGATCGTCTGCTCCGGTGTCACCTGCGCCAGCAACCCGAACTCGGGGCTGTTGACCAGTTCGAACTCTTGACGCTCCTTGATCGTCTCGATGGTCAGCCGCAGCTGCTGGGCGATTTGGTCGTGCGGGCTGGAGTACAGGTCGGAAACCCGGGTGTGGATGTCGAGCAAGGTCGAGATCGTCCGCAGCGTGTATTCGCGCGGGCTGGTCTCGTAATCGACGTAGGTGTACGGCAGCGGCTCTTCGGTGCCGGCGCCCTCTTCGGCCTTGATCGCAACCTGCTCCGGGTTGACCACACGGTTGACCCGGTAAATACCGGCTTCCACCGGCACCCAGCTGAGCAAATGCAGCAACCAGCGCGGCGTAATGGTCGAGAGCTGCGGGACAGTTTTCGTCGCGTTCGCAAGCTGCCTGGCAGCGAGATCGCCAAGTGCCTGAGACTCGTTTTGAGCCGACGTCATCGTGGTCCTTCCGTGCTTGGTCGAATACTGCAGCGGGGGTGGGCACCCTGACCGCCCACCGTTAGCGCGTCCGCGCGCCAAGCCTAGGCAAGTGTAGGGCTTGGCCAAAAGGATTAAAGCTGGGGTGAGCCAAATGGGGCGCAGTACGCCCCGATCTGAGATTGCCCTATAGTGGGCCTATGCAACAGGCCGCACAGCTGCGCTTCGTTCCTTCGCGCTGCCTCGCTGTGGGCTGTTGTTGTTGCTGTTGTTGATTTCCTGACGCCCTCTGACGCTGTAGAAATCGTCGCGCTTTCCCCGCAGGCG
>DATJBA010000442.1:0-4167 GCA_035515675.1 Mycobacterium sp. | reverse complement strand
CCTGGTGCTTGGCGAAGGCGTCCTTATAGAAAACCTTCACCGCGTGGCCGAAGACGATGGGGTGCGAGACCTTCATCATCGTCGCCTTGACGTGCAGGGAGAACATCACGCCGGTCTTATACGCATCCTCCATCTGCTCTTCGTAGAACTCGCACAACGCCTTCTTGCTCATGAACATGCTGTCGATGACGTCGCCGTCATCCAGCGACACCTTGGGCTTGAGCACAATCGTCTCGCCGCCCTTGGTCACCAGTTCCATCTTCACGTCGCGCGCGCGGTCCAGCGTCATCGACTTTTCGCCGGCGTAGAAGTCGCCGCGCCGCATGTGCGCGACGTGGGTCCGCGACGCCATCGACCACTCACCCATGCTGTGCGGGTGCTTGCGCGCGTACTCCTTGACCGCCTTCGGCGCGCGGCGGTCCGAGTTGCCTTCGCGCAGCACCGGGTTCACCGCGCTGCCCAGGCATTTGGCGTAGCGCGCTCGGATCTCCTTTTCCTCGTCGGTCTTCGGGTCTTGCGAATAGTCCGGAAGCTTGTAGCCCTTGCCTTGCAGTTCCCTGATGGCGGCCACAAGCTGGGGCACCGAAGCGCTGATGTTCGGCAACTTGATGATGTTGGTGTCGGGCAGCTGCGTCAGCCGGGCCAGTTCGGCCAGATCGTCCGGCACGCGCTGCGCTTCGGTCAGGTAGTCGGGAAACTCGGCCACGATACGCGTCGCCAGCGAGATGTCGCTGGTCTTGATGTTGATGCCCGCCGGCTCGGTAAAGGTCTGCACTATCGGCAGAAAGGCATAGGTCGCAAGCAGCGGCGCCTCGTCGGTCAGCGTATAGATGATCGTAGGCTGCTGGGCGTTCATGGGTGCTCTCCCGGCGTCAGTTTCGTCAAGATTTCGGAGGGACTCCGCGTTGCAAGGGTCGCTATGAAGGTAGCGCAGCAGCTCGACGACCGGCGTCGTTGGGCGCGGCCACAACCTTCGTTGGTCGACTTCATGCCCTCGGTCCTACGATGTCGCATCGCACTCAACAAGCGCCACCACAGTCCGGAATAGGTCGTGGATCTCGGCTGCGGCCTTATCGCTTGGCGATGTCTGCGGCCACTCCGCAAGCGCGGAGTTGCGATCAGTTGATGCAACGCCGTGACAACTCCGGCCTGCCAAAGTCTGCGAGGACTCAGGCGCAGGTGCGGAGGCTTCACCTCTGACCGCCGAGCATCGGGGCTGGTTTGGTGGGCGCGTTGCAATCAGGCTGTGGAGATGGCTGCGACGGTGACGGTCAACGACGTGCTGGATGGGCAGGTGGTCAGTTGTCTGACCCAGCATCTGGGCATCCCGATCCGGCGCCGGCGATCCTGGAGAAGATCGGTACCGCGTTTTGCCGCGCGGTGGCGGTGTTCGCCGAGGACAACCCTCCATGCAGCAGAGGAGAATCGAGGTGCCGCAGTCCGGGCCAGGCATCGAACTGTCATGAGGCCGCACAAGTTTGCAGTTTTGGCGGCAATCATTCCGCTGCTTTTGCTTGTTTTTGCAGGTTTTATTGCAGCCTTCCTCAATCCGCCCGATGCTGTCACCGCACCGAATGAAACTGCAATCCCGACATCGGTCCTCAGCGGGATGCTCGGCGTGGTCGCACCTGCGCACCGGTAGCGCAGAAGTTGCGCCTGCTCGGTGTGGCTGGGGTCGGGCGGGCGAGTACCGAAGTCGACATCAGCCACGGCGGCCTGGACGAAACCCGGCCGCTCCTGGAGAAGTCGTGCGCGTTGTGCGCGGCATACGAGGCGACGCGTTCCCACTCCCGCTTCTTCGCGATCCGCTCGACGACCCCGACCTGGGCCGGAGAGCCGCCTGGGCCAAGGAGCGACTGCAACTGGACCAAGTCGGCGTCAATCAGCCGCGGGCCGCGTCCGGCCACCGGGGTGCCCGGCTCCCAAGTCAGCATTGCCGCCCGGTCACGCAGGCCCGGTGACCACCACGGAATGTCGACACGCACCCAGTAGGTTAGCCAGGCCGAACCACCCATACTCCGCGGTGGTTGGGTTGTCCCGGTCAGCAACGCGAATACAGGGCTGCGTGCGCTTCGGCCGGGCGCGGCAGCCCGAAGCACTCGGACTGTCCCGTTCGGTGGTCGTTGATCCGCACATCGCGAGCAGCGAGCAGTACGTCGACCGGTTGGTCCTTACGGCCGTCGATACAGGCGAAGCGTTGTCGGTGAAAGCGGCGTCGACCGTCGCGATCACCGCAGCCGGGTCGTGGTCGCCGAGCAACTCCCAGCGAGCCTGGGCGTGCGTGTGCGCCGCCTCGTGCTGCGCCTGATCGTTCTCGTCGACGAACCACTTCTTGAGGGCGCACGATCCGGATCACGCGATGGTCGTTGGGGCGCAGTGCCGACACCAGCGCCGATCAGACCGGAAGACCCCGCGTTCGCGATGACCGTGTTGGGCACGGTGGTCAAAGCCCCAGGTCGGCTTCGAATGCCCCCTCTTCGAGTCGCCGTTTGACCGTGGTCAGGAACCGTCCCGCGTCCGCGCCGTCGATCAGCCGGTGGTCATAGGTCAACGGTAGGTAGCACACCGAAAGCACACCGATCGACTCGTTGCCGTTGCTGTCGATGACAACCCGCGGGCGCTTGACGATGGCGCCGGTGCCCAGCATGGCGGCCTGCGGCGGAACCAGGATCGGGGTGTCGAACAGCGCCCCCTGGCTGCCGATGTTGGTGATGGTGAAGGTCCCACCGGACAACTCGTCGGGCTTGAGCTTGCCCGAGCGGGCGCGCGCGGCGATGTCGGCGATCGCGCGGGCCAGCCCGGCCAACGACAGGTCGCCGGCATTGTGGATCACCGGGGAGAGCAGGCCCTGGTCGGTGTCGACCGCGAAGCCGATGTGCTCGGCGTCGTAGTAGGTGATCTCCTTGGCGTCCTCGTTGTAGCTGGCATTGATGTTCGGGTGCGTCTTGAGCGCGTCGATGGCGGCCCAGGCGAAGAACGGCAGGAACGTCAGGTTGACGCCTTCCCGCTCGGCGAACTGCGCCTTCGCCCGCGCGCGCAGCGCCACGATCTTCGTCACGTCCACTTCGAAGGTCTGCGTGAGTTGCGCGGTCCCCTGGAGGGATTCGCGGGTCTTCTTCGCGGTGAGCTGCCGGATCCGGTTGACCTTCTGGCTGGTGCCGCGCAGGTGCGCCAGCGCCGGGGCCGGAATGGGCGCTGCGCGTGCCGCGGAGGCCGCGGCGGCCGGAGCCTCCTTGGCCGGTTCGACAGCCGGCGGCGCCTTGGCCGCCTCGGCGGCGGCCAGCACATCTTGCTTGCGGATGCGGCCACCGACGCCGGTTCCCTTAACAGTCGCCAGGTCGATGTTGTTCTCGTTGGCCAGTTTTCGCACCAGCGGAGCAGCATACGGACCGCTGTTGGCCGACGGCGCCGATGCGGCGCGGGCGGCTGCCGGTCGTGGTTGGGATGCCGGTTTGGGCTCGGGTTTGGGTGCCGATTTCGGCTCGGGGGCCGGTTCGGGCTTGGGCTCCGGGGCCGGCTCGGGCTCTGGCTCGGGTGCGGGTTGCTCGGCCGCCACGGCCCCCGGCTCGCCGATCTTGCCCAGCTCGCCGCCCACCGCGACCGTGTCGTCTTCCCCGGCGGTGATGCTCAGCAACGTCCCGGCCACCGGCGATGGGACCTCGGTGTCGACCTTGTCGGTCGACACCTCGAGCAGCGGCTCGTCGACCTCGACCGAGTCGCCGACCTTCTTCAGCCACCGCGTCACGGTGCCCTCGGAGACCGATTCGCCGAGCTCGGGCATCAGCACCGGCGTCGGCGGGGCTTCCGGCTTGGACACCGGCTTCGGTTCCGGGGCCGGTTCGGGTTCAGCCTCGGCGGCTGGTTCTTGACTGGCCGGCTCTTCCTTTTCGGCCGGCGCCCCGCCGCCGCCCTCGCCCTCCTCGCCGATGACCGCGAGCTCGCCACCCACTGCAACGGTGTCGTCCTCCTGGGCGACGATCCTGGTGAGCACGCCGGCCACGGGCGACGGGATCTCGGTGTCGACCTTGTCCGTGGACACCTCGAGCAACGGTTCGTCGAGCTCCACCGTGTCGCCCTCTCGCTTCAGCCAGCGGGTCACGGTCCCCTCGGTGACACTCTCACCGAGGGCGGGCATTTGGACGGAGAAGGCCATGTCTTTGACTCCCT
>DATJBA010000441.1:0-35161 GCA_035515675.1 Mycobacterium sp. | reverse complement strand
AACCACGGGACTGGTTCGAGGTCTCGCTGATCCCGACGACGCGGGAACTGACCACTTTGGGTGGTGCCCCGGTCGGAACGGAAGTGAACCTCGAAGTCGACGTCATCGCCAAGTATGTTGAACGGCTCATGGCGGCAAAATAGGTTTTTACCTGCAAAAATACTGTGGTGTCATGCAAAAATTGCGGGGTCGGTCTTGAGCACCGTCATTGCCCATGCGACCCAGTCGAGTCCCGTTCTGGTGGCTGCTGGCACAGCGGGCGGAAAAGTTCGGCGAAACGCAGACATATCGGGCCGGAATCGGCCTACGCTTTGGACACGCTTCATGTTCATCCGATTCACGACCTACTAGCGGGAGGATTGCGATGTCGTTTCTGGTGGCGGCCCCGGAGTTCCTGGCGTCGGCGGCGTCGGATTTGTCTAACATCGGCTCGGCGCTGACCGCCGCGCATGCGGCGGCGGCGAGCCCGACCAGCGCGGTGCTGGCCGCCGGTGCCGATGAGGTGTCGGCGGCGGTGGCGTCGCTGTTTTCCGGGCAGGGACAGGCCTTTCAGGCGCTCGGCGCTCAGGCGGTGGTGTTTCATTCCCAGTTCGTGCAGGCGTTGAGCGGCGCCCAGGGTGCCTATACGGCCACCGAGTCCGCGGCCCAGCAGAGCCTGGGCGGCGCGCTCGGCCCGGATGCCGCGGCGGCAGCGCAGGGGGTCGGGCCGATCCAGATGCTGACCGGGCGCCCGCTGATCGGCAACGGTGTCAACGGGACGACCGTGAACGGGGTCGGCACGGCCGGCGGGGTCGGTGGGTGGCTGTACGGCAACGGCGGTAACGGTGGTAATAGCGCCCTCCCCGGCGCGACCGGCGGTGCCGGTGGGTCCTCCGGGCTGTTCGGCATCGGCGGCATCGGCGGTCAGGGCGGCATCGGCGGCAACGGCGGCATCGGCGGCAACGGCGGGGTGCTGTTCGGCGGGGGCGGCGCGGGCGGGCTGCCCGGTTTCGGTGGGGTTGGCGGTACCGGCGGCTTGGCCCCGCTGTTCGGCTCTGGTGGGCCCGGTGGTGCGATCAATACCGAAACTGGTGCCGGGGTGGGGACGGGTGGCATTGGCGGCAGCGTCGGGCTGTTGGGTATCGCTGGGAACGGCGGGAATGGCGCCTTCGGTTTCAACGGCGGGAATGGCGGCAACATTCCGTTCGGCGTCGCTGGGAACGGCGGGGTTGGTGGGCAGTTCGCGACCGGGGGTACCGGCGGCAGCGTATGGCTCGGCGAGGCTGGGTCGGGTGGGCCCGGTTACCCATTCGCAACCCCTCCTCTCGCCCTTCCGAGCAACGGTGGGAACGGCGGCAACGCCCTTTTGTTCGCGCCCGGCAATGGCGGTCTCGGCAGGTTTGGGGGTACCAATGGCATTCCCGGAACGGCCTTTTTCGGCTTCCTCACACTGACGCCGTACGGAGCCGAATAGGCTGCGCTGCAGGATTCGTCGACCGCCCTCGACGACGTGACATCGAACCTCGGCAACATGGCGGCCAGCGCTTCGCCCATGTGCGAATGGCATCGGCGGCCACCGACAAAGCCCCAAGGCGCCAGCCTGTCCGACCTCTAGCTCGCCAGGCTAGGTCTATCCGATGGCCGTTCGGCGGAGCGTCTCGCCGCCCACCTCAGCGCCCATCATCCAGTTCGGGCCAACTTCTCGTTCACGGCCTGTACGCGGTCGGCGCACGGATTGCACCAGCGGCTACCCAAGGGGCGACCTGGCCGCATCTGGCGCAACGAGGCCGCTTAGGACACATAATCGAGTGGCCAAGTTGCGGATCACGATGGCAGACACGGCAGCGCCGCTTGGGAGCGCGGCTCATGCGAACGGAATCCTTGCTGGCTTAGGCGGTTCCGGCTCCTCCGGCTGGTCGCCGACGCCATAGACGTGTATTGGGACAAGTTCGGTTACGACGCCCCAGCGCCCGCAGTGCCCCTTGACGAAAGGAAGTCGCCCGGGGTATGCGCTGATGTGAGATGAGACTCGGAATGCTCGTATGGGCCACAGCGACTGCGGTCGTGTTGGCGCCCGTGGCCCGCGCCGATGCCGTCGACGACCAGTTCGTCAACACGCTGGCCTCTCAGGGCATCACGGGTGATCGGGACCAGCTCATCGGCGACGGCCACGCAACGTGCGACAACTACGGCACTCCGGGCATGAATGGGCTGATGTTCCAGATCATGGGCCAAGGCTTTTCTTATGCTCAAGGGGTGCAAGTGATGCTGGTAGGGCTTCGGGCGTATTGCCACGAGAAGGCAGCCGCGGGAACTATGGCAGCAAATCTCGGCCCCGCATTGGCCGGGGCGTCCGTTGATCCGAACCCGACCGACGAACAGTTAGCCCAGCTCTCGATCCGAGCCGCGCCTGCGACGTGCAAGACCTTGTCCTACGTCCAGGATGCGGACGGCGTCAGAGGTGTCATCGACACTGTCATGGATAAAACGGGGCTACCCCAACCGGCGGCCGAGCGGGTCGTGGCGCTCTCCGTCGAAGATAGTTGCCCTCAGTACGTGCCGTTGGTGAATCAGGTTGTACCTAAGCTCCCGTAGCGGAATGCCAACATGACCAACGCCGGCGGGCGGCAATAAAATGGCTGTGCGTCGCTACCCGCGCCTGGTTAGACCGCGACCCACATTCCGTTATTCCAGAATCCCCAACCATTGGTACCGGGGTTCCAGATGACGTGCGCCCAAGGCGCCCACGGCGGTGGAGGTGGTTGCGGTGGCGCCCACCGCGGAGCGGGTCCCCAGCCGGCCGGGCCGTAGTTGTCGTCCCAGTCGTGGCAGGCGTTCCAGTCCCAGCTATTGCCCCAGCCCGGGTTCCACTGGTCACCCGGGCACCAGTGGTAGTGATACACCGGTGCGGGAAGGAGGCGCCGCCTGAGTGGTGCCGGAGGCCAGTCCGAGGGCGGACATGGCCAGACCGCCGGCCGTCAGCGCGCCGGTGCACAGGCGAACCCACGGTCGTGTTTGCGTGTTGGTGTTCATGCCGGGGCGCTCGCCCGGTTGTGCAATCCCGGGCATCCCGCCCGCAAGCCGTGGCAATTAACCGCGCCGCCGTGGTGGTTCATACTGAAGGCAACACGTGGGCTTCACCTACGGGCCCTGACGACAGCAAGGCAGCGGTGATGACGAGGTTGGACACCGTCGAGAGGGCGGTTGCCGACATTGCGGCCGGTAAGGCCGTCATCGTCATCGATGACGAGGACCGCGAGAACGAAGGCGACCTGATTTTCGCCGCCGAAAAGGCGACGCCGGAGATGGTGGCCTTCATGGTCCGTTACACCTCGGGATACCTGTGCGTGCCGCTGGACGGCGCGATCTGCGACCGGCTGGGGCTGCTGCCGATGTACGCGGTGAACCAGGACAAGCACGGGACCGCCTACACCGTCACCGTTGATGCAAGGCATGGCGTGGGCACCGGGATTTCGGCTTCCGATCGGGCTACCACAATGCGGTTATTGGCTGATCCCGCCAGCGTTGCCGACGACTTCACCCGCCCTGGTCATGTGGTTCCGTTGCGCGCCAAGGACGGCGGCGTGTTGCGCCGGCCCGGCCACACCGAGGCCGCTGTCGATCTCGCCCGGCTGGCGGGGCTGCAACCCGCGGGCGCGATTTGCGAGATCGTCAGCCAGAAGGACGAAGGCTCCATGGCCCAGACCGATGAATTGCGGGTCTTCGCCGACGAGCACGATCTCGCGCTGATCACCATCGCCGACCTGATCGAATGGCGGCGCAAACACGAGAAGCACATCGAGCGGATCGCCGAAGCCCGGATACCGACTCGTCACGGCGAGTTTCGCGCCATCGGCTATGCCAGCATCTATGAGGACGTCGAACATGTGGCGCTGGTTCGTGGCGATATCGCCGGGCCGAACGGCGACGGCGACGATGTGTTGGTCCGGGTGCACTCCGAGTGCTTGACCGGTGACGTGTTCGGCTCCCGTCGCTGCGACTGCGGGCCCCAACTGGACGCCGCAATGGCGATGGTCGCACGAGAGGGGCGCGGCGTGGTGCTCTACATGCGTGGCCATGAGGGCCGCGGCATCGGCCTGATGCACAAACTGCAGGCATACCAGTTGCAGGACGCCGGTGCCGATACCGTGGATGCCAACCTCAAGCTCGGATTGCCGGCCGATGCAAGGGATTACGGGATCGGTGCGCAGATTCTCGTCGACCTCGGGGTCCGGTCGATGCGGCTGCTGACCAACAACCCGGCCAAGCGGGTCGGGCTGGACGGATACGGACTGCACATCATCGAGCGGGTGCCACTTCCGGTGCGGGCCAACGCGGAGAATATCCGCTACTTGATGACCAAGCGTGACAAGATGGGCCATGATTTGGCCGGGCTGGACGACTTACACGAATCCGTGCATTTGCCAGGCGAATTCGGCGGTGCTCTGTGACCGCCAGCGATGCTATGGTACGCAGCGATGTGGGGGTACCGCCCGCTTGCGGGGGAGTGGGGGCACCACCCGCTTGCGGGGGAGAGCGGCGCTTATGAGCGGTGGCGCCGGTGTGCCGCAGATACCGGCGCTTGACGCGTCCGGTCTGCGGCTCGGTATCGTCGCAAGCACCTGGCACAGCAAAATCTGCGATGCGCTACTGGCCGGCGCCCGCAAAGTAGCTGCCGAGTCAGGCATCGACAACCCGACGGTGGTCCGCGTACTCGGCGCCATCGAGATTCCGGTCGTTGCGCAAGAGCTCGCCCGCGACCATGATGCCATCATCGCCCTGGGCGTTGTAATCCGCGGTCAGACACCACATTTCGACTATGTCTGCGATGCGGTAACCCAGGGCCTGACCCGCGTCTCACTGGACGCTTCGACGCCGGTTGCCAACGGGGTGTTGACCACCAACACCGAGGAGCAGGCGCTGGATCGGGCCGGGCTTCCAACATCGGCCGAGGACAAAGGGGCCCAGGCGGCCGGGGCGGCCCTGACCGCCGCGCTGGCCTTGCGCGACCTACGCGCTCGGCCGTGACTTCGCCACCGAACCGCGAGGTCTGGGATGTTGAGTTGCGTCCCTATCGGACACCGATATTTGTCTATGCCGCAGCGTTTCTGATCGCCGCGGCGCACATCGTGGTGGGTCTGCTGCTCAAGATCAGGTCCACCGGGGTGATCTTCCAGACCTCCGACCAGGTGGCGATAGCCATTCTGGGTCTGGTCATTGCCGGCGCCTTGTTGTTGTTCGCGCGGCCCCGATTGCGGGTGGGGCCGGCCGGGCTTTCGGTGCGTAATCTGTTGGGCTACAGGCTAATCCGTTGGCCGGAGATTGTCGGTGTGTCGTTTCCGGCTGGTAGCCGCTGGGCGCGAATCGACCTGCCCGACGACGAGTACATCCCGGTGCTGGCGATCCAGGCCGTCGACAAGGACCGCGCGGTGGACGCCATGGACACCGTGCGGTCGCTGCTGGCGCGATATCGCCCGGACCTTCGCACCGGCTGACCGCGCTACGATTGCCCGATGGCGCGTCTTGTGTGGGCGAGTGTCGCATTGGTCATCGCCGCGTTGACGCTGAGCGCCTGCACCACATCGGTGACAGGTCGGGCGACTCGGGCTGCTGGCCAGCCGGGAGTCTCGACGTCCGCCAAGGCTACGCCTGCGCCTTTTTCGGCGCGCGACCTGCTGTTGCAGGACGCGGATAGCACTCCTCTTGGACCGGCAACCGCAGTTGCAGTGGGCGACAACTACTTCACCAGCGCTCGACCACCGGAATGCTCGGCGGCACTGCTGTTCAAGGGCTCGCCGCTGCGGCCCGCCGGCTCGTCGGACCATGCCGAATCTGCCTACAGGGTCGGCGGTCCGGCGCTTTATGCCGAGTCGGTCGACGTCTACGACAAAGCCTTGAACACCCACGATGTGATCTGGAATGGCTTTCGCGCCGTGTCCAACTGCCATGGCGACGCCGTCGGCGTGGCCCCCCTCGGGGAGTTTCGGCCGATGAGACTCAGCTTCTTCGGCACACCGGCAGATGGTGTCCTGGTGTGGACCATGACCCGCGCGGATTGGACCTGTGACTACGGGCTGGCCGCGCTCCCGGGGGCGGCTCTGCTGTTGTCGGCCTGTGATACCAAGCCCGGATTCCCCATGGCGGACTGGGCGTCGAAACGACGGGCACAGATGGACGGCCGGACCGCCTGATGACCTATCGGCTTTGACAGTGTCAGTGGGGGCCTGTTAGGTGAGGGCGGCCTGCTGGCCGGCGAGGCGTTGTTCGGCGTACTCGCGCCCTTTCTGTGGGTCGCGCAGAATCAAGGCGGCGATGTCGGCTAGCCGGACGACGCGACCGCCGCCGCCCCAGTTGCCGTCGGGGATCTCGTTGCCGATGACTCAGATTCGCAGCGGGTCTTGGTCGTGGCGCGCCGACCAGCGCTTGTGGCGTCTACTCGGCCGCAGTGCGGTATTTGCGGAGCTGGCGCATCCGGAGAACAAAGACCCGCTCGATAGCGCGTGGGAACAGCCGATACCCACGCCAGGCCCAGCGGACATACCCAGGGAAGATGATCAGCGCACGGTTGCGGGCCACACCGTCGAGGATCGTGACCGCCGCTTGTGAGGGCTCGATCATCTTCACGGGTTTGCGGGCCGCCTCCTCGCGCGGCATGTTGACCAGGAGCACGTTCTGGTAGATGTTTGTGCGCACGTAGCCGGGACAGACGGCGCTGACCTTCACGCCGAGGTCGGCGCCCTCCAAGCGCAGCGAGAGGGACAGCCCCACAACGGCGTGCTTGGCGGTGCAGTAGGGGGCGTTGAGCGGTTGCGGCAGCAATCCTGTTGCGGATGAGATGTTCACGATGTGGCCGGATCCCTGCCTGGCCATGATCGGGTAGGCAGCGACTGTGCCATTGAGGACGCCGTAGAGGTCTACGTCCAGTACCCGCCGCCACTGGTCTGAGGTCAGGTCCCGTGCGTCGCCGCCGATCGCGATGCCCGCGTTGTTGAACAGGTAGTCCAGTCGCCCGTGGGCGGCGGCGGTCTGCTCGACCAGCCGTCTGATGTCTTGCTCGTCGGCGACGTCCACCCGACAAGCCTGGGCCCGCCCGCCGCTGCTGGCGATGGTGGTGGTCACCCGTTCGGCGTCGTCGCCGTTGATATCGGCGACTGTCACCAGTGCGCCGCGGCGCGCCAGCTCGCGGCAGACGGCCTCGCCAATTCCCGCGCCTCCGCCGGTCACGATGGCGACCTTGTCTTCGAAGCAGCCCATGGGTCTCCTTCCACAGGTGGATTTTCCCAGGCGAGGGAGCTGCGTGTTGAGCTGCACGCTCTGGTCCTGCGCCTTTCGGTCAGGCTAGGGCCAGGCCCCACAGCTCGGCCTGCCGGCGCGGATTGACCATAACCCGCCGGGTGCCACGGCTGCTGGCCGTCCTGCGCTCACGTGCTGCATGAGGACCGAACTCCCGCAACGGAATACGGCAACACAACACCGAGCCACGGTTCAAGGCTTGCGGTAAACAGTCGTTCTGCTGACGGTGACGCTCGCTACCCACAGGTCGCGCCTGCCGGCCCGCAGACACGGTTCAGGCGGAGCGGCGCAGCTCGTTTTCGACAGCGCGGCGAATCCACGACGAGATCGACCGGTCGTCTGCCGCAGCGGCGGCGCGTACCTGCTCAAGCGACTCGGGTGGGAAGCGGACCGGCACTGTGGCCGTAACCCGGCGGTGTCCCGGTCCCTGGGGCTGCTGGTTTTCGGGGCGGGCGTAGAACTCGTATTCTTCGTCGGGGGTCATGGGCTGGTTCATCTCTCTCTCCGGTATTGGTCAGCGAGCTGTTTGGAGGCCTGAGTCCCTTCTCCGGGTCACCCAATACGAACCCGACTATGTCGGCGAGCCGCGTTATCTGGCCGCCGCCGTGAACTGTTCCTCAGGCGAAGGCGGCATCGAAGCGGCTGCGGAGGTCGGTGAGGCGTTCGAGGGGCTCGTTGGCGAAGACTAGACGCAGGTACCGGTGGCCGCTGGGTCCCCATCCGGTCATTGGGGTGGCCGCGACGAGTCCTCGTTCGAACAGGCGCATTGATGTTTGTTCCGGTGTGAGGCCGAGTGCGGTGGTGTCGATCAGCAGCGACCAGCCACCCTGAGGTCGGACGACCGGGTAGGTGGCCAGCTGGTCGATGATTAGCTCGCATCGCTGGCGCCAGGTGTCGGTGGCGGCGGCGACGTCATTGTCGGCGTCTGGAACTGATAGGGCGGCTGCGACTGCTTGCTGAGCGATTCCGACCTGGCAGACGACATTGGTGAGTCCCACGAGCGCGATGTCGGCCATGATCGAGCGGAGGCCGACAACCCAGCCGACGCGCCATCCGATCATGCGGAGTTCCTTTGATGCCGACCCGATTGTGATAGTGCGTTCGGTCAAGCCTGGGTGGCTTGCCGGGTGCAGCGGCGGCTGGTCATCGAAGCGGATGCGTTCCATCGCTGCGTCGTAGATAACCCAGGCCCCGTGCCGGGTGACCGCTTCGGCGATCGCATCGAGATGTTCGCTGGACAAAAGCGCACCGGTGGGCATCGCGGGACCCATCAGCAGCACGGCCGCGGTGTCTGGTCCGATCGCGGCAGCGAGCGCGGCGGGATCGGTGCGCCACCCGTCCGGGGTGGCCTGGGCAGGAACGTGCCGTGGCACGCCACCGGCGAGCCGGATGCGGTTCACCAACCCCGCGTAGGTCGGGTCGGCGATGACGACTTCCTGACCCGGTTCGACGACGGCGAGAAGTGTGTTCAGCACGCCGTTGAGCCCGCCGGCGACGCTGACACACTCGTGGGTTGGGTCGTAGTGGATGCCGCTAATGCGGGACACATGTGCAGCAGCGGCCTGTCGAAGCTCGTGGTGGCCCTCAAACGGCAGGTAACTGTTGGCGGCGTCGTCATTCAGCGCGCGATGCGTTACCTCGATCGCAACGGCTGGCGGAGCCAGATCGGTGTCCAGGTTCTCCAACCGCAGCATCTCGGGGTTATTTACCGCGTCGGCTTGATCGCCGATGTGGTTCACTCCGATCCCGCAGATATGTTGCAGTCGAGAAACGCTCATGTCCGGCCGCCGCGCCATGTCGGCATAGCACTGTGCCCAACGGCAACCTCGAAGGCTCCACGGGCGAGTAGACGGGTGGAATCGAGTGTGGGCAACGATGAGACCTCAGGTTCGATCAGCAGTGGAACCTCGGTGCAGGCCAAGGCGACCGCGCCGCAACCACGGGCCGCGAGGTGCTCGATGATGCCTCGTTCACAGGCGTCCACGATGCGTTGCCGGTCTTGCGATGTCTGCTTGCCGCCGGTGATCCAGGCCGCGCTGGAGCACGGTGACGCCGGATTCCAGCAAGCGCACCAATTCATCGACGTTGGGCCACAACGGGTTATAGCAGCAAGCGTCGGCGCCCAGCGCGATGAGCGCGTCAATGTCATTGGTCGCTTGCACCCCCGTCGGCTCCGGCCAGCCGGACAGTTCGGCGACGTCGACACCGACCTTGTCCTGGCCGTGCGCGTACACCCCGACCAACTCTATATCGGGTCTGCCGATGACGGCGTGCAGCGAACGTCGCCCTATGTTCCCGGTCGTCCACTGGATCACCCGCAGCGGGCGGTCTGCGCTGGTTGTGCTCATCGGGGCTCCTTTGCCGGTGGACGCGCTGATCGATCAGTCACTGATATCGAACCCGGCGATGACCTTAGTCGGGCGCACCCGCACCACCAGCTCACCGGGAACGGCGTTGCGACGGCCGAACTCGTCGGCGCGGTCAGCGCCCATGTACCGCGCGCCGGTCCGCGTCGCGACGTCCAGTAAGTCCTGCGGATCCTCGCTCACCGTGGCCACGCCTTGCACCTGCACGAACGAATAGGGCGGGTGGGGGTCGTCGACGCAGATCACCACTCGCGAATCGCGGGCCAGTGCACGGCCTTTCGACGTGTCACGGCCGGTGTTGAACACCAGCTGGCCGTCCTCGACGAGGAACCACACCGGGGCGACCAGTGGCCGGCCGTCAGCGGCGACATAACCGAGCATGCCGGTGCGGGTGCCGGTCGACAGGAATTCGACGACCTTTTCTGAAAGCTCGGCCATGTACTGCGCCTTGGTTCTAAAGCCGAGCCAGGTCGTACTCGGCGATGTGGTCGGTCAGGACCTGAAGGTGGTCCTGTGAAGAGCCCAGGGTGTGTTCGATGGCGGTAAGTCGGGCGGCGTAGTGGCCGACCGGATACTCCGCGGTCATGCCGATGCCGCCGTGCATCTGGATTGACTCCTGCGCGATATGCCGGCCCGACCGGCCGACCTGCAGCTTGGCCCGTGACGCGATCACCGGGTCGAGGTTGCCGTCGGCGATCGACATCGCGGCGTAAAGGCTCATGCTGCGGGCCAATTCCAGTGAGACGTACATGTCGGCGGCGCGCTGGGTGAGCGCCTGGAACTTGTTGAGCGTGACGCCGAATTGCTTGCGGGTCTTGAGGTAACTGGTGGTGAGGCGAAGCGCTTCCTCCATTGCGCCAACCGCTTCGGAACACAACGTCGACTGGATGCGGATGATGGCGTCGCGGATGGCGCCTGACGCGTCCCGGACGTTAAGGGCATCGCCAAGGGGTTCGGCGGGTGTGCGCTCCAGGTCGATCTGCGCGCCGCGCTGACCGTCGAATGTTGGGTACGGGTGCCGAGTGAGCGCTGTGTTGTCTGGCGAGCCGTCGACCAGGAACAACCCGGTGCCGCCGTCCGGCAACACGGCGCTGACCACCAGGGTGTCGGCGCAGTCACCGGCGAGCACCGGGTTCTTCCGCCCGCTCAGTGTCCACGAATCACCTTGCCGCACAGCATTAGTGGCGACAGCGGCGGTCGGCTTCCGGTGGCCGGGTTCCAGGTGGGCGAACGCTAACAGCCGTTGGCCGGCCGCGACGTCGTCGAGCAGTTGCTTTTGCGCTTCGCTGCCCTGCTCGGCGATCAGCGCACCGGGTGCCAGTGCGGCGTGCACGACGGGCTCAGGTGCCAATCGCCGCCCGATTTCGGTGAGCACTACCATGATCTCGATCTGCCCTGCCTCGTCCGGGTCGAACCCGAGGCCGAGAATCCCGATGTCGGCCAGCTGACTCCAGACATCACGGCTCCAGCCGAGATCGGTGTCGATGATCTTGTTGCGGCTCTCCGGGTCATAGGTGCGCGACAGTAGGTCGCGGGTGGTGTCTCGGAGCAGAACCTGCTCATCGCTCAACTGAAAGTCCATGGCTGCCTCACAATCCGAGAATGGTGGACGCGATGATGTTGCGCTGCACTTCGTTGCTGCCGCCATAGATCGACGTCTTGCGGTAGTTGAGATAGCGCGGAGCACTGGATTGCGCCCAAGCCGGTGACGCTATGTCCTCACCGTTGGCCGGCAGCGCATCGGGACCGGCCACCTCGACGAGCAGCTCGGTTGCCGCCTGCTGTAATTGGCTGCCGCACATTTTCAGTACCGACGACGCCGGGTTGGGCTTACCGTCCGCGGAGTCCGTGACCACCCGCGCCTGCGTGAGTTCCAGTGCTAGCACCTCATTTTCAGCCTCGGCCAGTCGCGCTGCGAATAGTGGGTCGTTAAGCAGTCCGGTCTCGGCGGCGTGCTTTTTCGCCTCGCCGAGGCGCACCTTGGTCCGGCCCACCCCGGCGATGCCGGTGCGCTCATTGCCCAGCAGGAATTTCGCGTACGTCCAGCCCTGGTTCTCCTGTCCGACAAGTTGATCGGCGGGTACCCGGACGTCGGAGAAAAACACCTCGTTGACTTCACGGGCGCCGTCGATCGTCTTGATAGGCCGCAGGGTGATGCCCGGCGTCGTCATGTCGATGAGCAGAAACGAAATGCCGGCCTGGCGCTTGGGCGCCTGCGGGTCGGTGCGCACCAGGCAGAAGATCCAGTCCGCATACTGGCCCAGTGTCGTCCACGTCTTCTGCCCGTTGACGACGTAGCTGTCGCCATCCCGGACCGCGGTGGTGCGCAGCGAGGCGAGGTCGGAGCCGGCTTCCGGCTCGGAGAAACCCTGGCACCACCAGATGTCGATGCCGGCCGTCGGCGGCAGGAAGCGCTGCTTGATCTCCTGGGACCCGAATTCGGCGATCACCGGGCCGACCATCTTGACGTTGAAGTTCAGCGGCTGCGGGACGCACGCCAATTGCATCTCGTCAGCCCAGATCTGGTGCTGGGTGGGTGTCCAGTCCTTGCCGCCCCATTCGATCGGCCAATTCGGTACCGCGAGCCCGTGATCGTTCAGGATCTTCTGGCTGGTGACGATCTGATCGCGGGACAGCGATGAGCCCTCGCGCACCAGCTCGCGGAGCTCTTCGGGGATCTGGGTGGTGTAGAAGGTGCGAAGTTCGTCGCGGAACGCGGCTTCCTCGGTGGTGAGCGCCAGTTTCATGGCAGCCTCCTGTCGTCTGGGGGTGAACGTGGCGACCCGCTTCGGATAGGGGCGTCCGGTCCTGGTCGTTGGGCTCCGGGTTCCATCCTGACCCATCCGATGCAGTGCTTGTGCACAGCCTCGGGTTAATCCACAGGCGGGAGTTACCACGCCGTTGCGCGGGCCGTTGTGGCGGTCGGCGCACCTACGGTCGGCGCATGCGAACAGAACTTCCCATCGAGCGACTGCATCGACGACTCGGCGCTGACTCGGATACCAATTCGCACACCGACTCCGACGGGACGGAGTTGAAGTCGAACGAGGATGCGCCAGATGAGGACCAGAACTCGCTGCTGCCGCGGTGGCTTCCTGACGCGTCCCCGGGCCGGGGCTGGGCGGCCAGGGTGCGCGCCGACCCGGGCCGTGCCGGTGCCATCGCGTTAGCGGTCGTGGCCGCCTTGGCTGTGCTGGTCACCGTATTCACGTTGGTGCGCGACCGGCCCGCGCCGGTGATGTCGGCCAAGCTCCCATCGGTGGAGAAGGCGTCCCCGGCAAGCCCCAGGTCGTCGGCAAGTCCAGATGCCGGCCAGCCGGCGAGTCCAGACCGACCGGTGGTAGTCAGCGTCGTCGGCCTCGTGCACACCCCCGGACTGGTCACCCTGGCGCCTGGTGCGCGCATCGCCGATGCGCTGCAGGCCGCCGGTGGTGCGGTGGACGGTGCGGACACCATCGGACTGAACATGGCCCGCCCGCTCGGCGATGGCGAGCAGATCGTGGTCGGGCTCGCTCCTATCCCAGGGCAGCCGACTGTACTCGGCAGCTCGGTGGCCTCCGGCTCGACGCCGACATCGAGGGCACCGGGACCGGGATCGGGATCAGTGAAACCTAAGGCGGGTGAAGTGGTCGACCTCAACACGGCGACCGTGGAGCAGCTGGATGCCCTGCCCGGAGTCGGACCGGTCACCGCCGCTGCGATCATCGCGTGGCGGCAGACCAACGGCAAATTCACCAGCGTCGACCAGCTCGGCGATGTCGACGGCATCGGCCCGGCGCGGCTGGACAAGCTGCGTCCCCTGGTCCGTGTCTGATACCGGTGGGCCACCCCGGCTTTGGCGAATCGGCCGCGGCGGACGTCGATGTGCGCTTGGTACCGGCCGCGCTCACCAGCTGGATGGTGACAGCTGCGGGGATCTGGTGGCCGATCGGCCGGGTAGTGGCGTTGTGCTGCCTCGCGCTAGTCGCCGCCTCGGGTGCGCTGGCGTGCTACCCGGCGCGTCGGCCTGGCCGAACTACCCCGCTGCGGGCGATCAGCGCCGGCCTGATGGCGATCGGTGTCGTGGGGGCGGGGTTTGGGCTCGCGATCGCGCTGCGCGCCGACGCGGTAGGTCGCCACCCGATTACCGCGGCGTTCGGAATGACCGCCCCGGTGACGGTGACGCCCACCGAGAGCGCGCTGTCGTTGGGCAGCGGAAGGCTGATGTTTCGTGCGACCTTGCAGCGCCTGCGCGCCGACGAGATGTCTGGCCGAGTAGTCGTTTTCGCGCGGGCGTCGGACTTCGGCTCCGAAACCGGTGGAGTAACCAGCGGAGTGATGGTGGGCCAGCCGGTGCGGTTCACCGCGCGTATCAACCGTCCGGTCCGCCATGACCTGACGGTCGCGGTGCTCAATGCGTCGGGCCGGCCAACCATGGGCACCGCTGGTGCGGTGGAGCGGGCCGCTCACGCTGTGCGCAGTCGGTTCGCCGCCGCCGTCCGCGACGCATTACCTGCCGAGCAGGCCGCGATGCTGCCCGCCCTGGTGCTCGGTGATACCTCGGCGGTTACCACTGAAACCGGCCGCGAGTTTCGCGCGGCGGGCATGACGCACTTGACGGCGGTATCGGGGGCCAACGTCACGATCGTATGCATGGCGGTGCTGTTCTCGGCCCGGTTGATCGGCCCGCGCGCCGCCGTCGTGCTTGCTGCAGTGGCACTGGTGGCGTTCGTCATCGTCGTGCAGCCGACGGCAAGCGTGTTGCGGGCAGCCGTGATGGGTGCCATCGCGTTGGCAGGGATGCTGTCGTCGCGTCGGCGGCAAGCGATTCCGGCTCTGTCAGCCACGGTGCTGGTCCTGCTGGCAGTTGCTCCCCACCTGGCCGTCGACGTGGGCTTCGCGCTTTCAGTGCTGGCGACGGCCGCGTTGGTCGTCATCGCGCCGGTCTGGTCACGGCGCCTGGTCGGGAGAGGCTGGCCCAAGCCACTGGCAGATGCGTTCGCGGTTGCCTGGGCCGCGGACGTGGTGACCGCCCCGCTGGTGGCCGGAATCTCGGGCCGGGTCAGCCTGGTAGCCGCGGGCGCCAATCTCGCGGTGGCACCCGTGATAGCACCGATCACCGTGCTGGGCAGCGCGGCGGCCGTGTTGTGCTTGGTGTGGCTGGCCGGTGCGCAGCTGTTGATCCATTTCACCGGGCCCGAACTGTGGTGGGTCTTGCATGTGGCGCACTGGGCGGCCGCTGTGCCCGCGGCTACGGTGCCCGTTCCGGCGGGTGTGCCCGGTGTGCTGCTGGTCGGTGGCGCCACGGTGTTGGTACTTCTGGCGGCCACGCTGCTGTGGCGGTGGCGCTGGTTTCGCGCGGCGGTCGGATCGGTCGTGGTGGTGCTGGTCATCTGCTTGCTGGCCTGGTTGCTACCCGAGCTGTCGGATCCCGGAACGGCGGCAGTAGTCGGCCCGTCGTGACACCATCGTGGGGTGAGCGAGGTTTCGCCGTTGCACCTGGTCCTGGGAGACGAGGAGCTGCTGGTCGAGCGGGCCGTGGCCGACGTGCTGCGCTCGGCGCGCAAGCGGGCCGGCACCGACCCAGGTGCCGACAACGTGCCGGTGAGCCGAATGCGGGCCGGTGACGTCGGCACTTACCAGCTCGCCGAACTGCTGAGCCCGTCACTGTTCGCCGACGAACGCGTCGTCGTGCTGGAGGCCGCGGCCGAAGCGGGCAAGGACGCGGCCGCGCTGATCGCTTCGGTTGCCGCCGACGTCCCGCCCGGCACGGTGCTGGTGGTGGTGCACTCGGGCGGTGGGCGAGCCAAAGCGCTGGCCAACGAGCTGCAGTCGCTTGGCGCTGTCGTGCATCCGTGCGCGCGAATCACCAAAGTAAGCGAACGCGTCGACTTCATTCGCAACGAGTTTCGTGCGCTGGGGGTCAAGGTCGACGAGGAGACGGTGACCGCTCTGCTGGACGCCGTCGGCTCCGACGTGCGCGAGCTCGCGTCGGCCTGTTCGCAGTTAGTCGCTGACACCGCCGGTGACGTCAATGCCGCCGCGGTACGGCGCTATCACAGCGGCAAAGCCGAAGTGAAGGGCTTCGACATCGCCGACAAGGCTGTGGCCGGCGACGTCGAAGGAGCCGTCGAGGCGCTGCGGTGGGCGATGATGCGCGGCGAGCCGCTGGTGGTGCTGGCCGATGCGTTGGCCGAAGCCGTGCACACCATCGGCCGGGTGGGCCCCCAGTCGGGCGACCCCTATCACCTGGCGGCGGAGCTGGGGATGCCGCCCTGGCGGGTACAGAAAGCCCAAAAACAGGCCCGACGTTGGTCGCGCGACACGGTGGCAACCGCGATGAGGGTGGTGGCGGTGCTCAACGCCAACGTCAAGGGGGCCGTGGCCGACGCTGATTACGCGCTGGAATCCGCAGTCAGGAAGGTCGCCGAGCTGGCCGCCGACCGGAGCCGATGAGTTGGCTGGCGGGCCTTTAGAGGTTGTTGAGGGTCTGCGCCAGCGCCGACTTCTTGTTGGCCGCCTGATTCTTGTGGATCACACCTTTATTGGCCGCCCTGTCCAGCTTGCGGTTAGTCGACACTAGTAACTCCGCGGCCTTCTCTTTGTCGCCGGCGTGGGTGGCCTCGCGGAATGCGCGGATAGCGGTACGAAGCGAGGACTTCACCGACTTGTTGCGCAGTCGGGCGCGCTCGTTAGTACGATTGCGCTTCTGCTGCGACTTGATGTTGGCCACGTGTAGGGTTCCTTCTACGATTCGATGGTTGCTTCGGTCGATGGTTGCGCCTATACCCTATAGCGACTGCTCAGGTTATCAGTCGGTTACGTTTTCTCCCAAAATGGGACCTGTGGCCTGCCAGAACATCAAATTGAGGCAGCATCTGAAAAGTGAGTGTTACCAACCAGCTCGAGGAAACCCGGCGGAGGTCGCACGAGGCTGCACGTTCTGAGCGCATCTTCGGCGGGTACAACACGTCGGACGCCTATTCGATGGCATTCGACGAGATGTTCGACAGCCGGGGCAACGTGCGCGGTCCGTACAAGGGCATCTACGCCGAGCTTGCGCCGTCGGACGCCTCCGAGCTCAAGGCCCGCGCCGAAGCGCTGGCCCGTGCATTCATCGACCAGGGCATCACGTTTTCGCTGTCGGGTCAGGAGCGGCCCTTTCCGCTCGACCTGGTGCCGCGGGTGATCTCGGCCGCCGAGTGGAGCCGGCTGGAGCGCGGCATCATCCAGCGGGTCAAGGCCCTCGAGATGTATCTCGACGACATCTACGGGGATCAGGAGATCCTGAACGACGGCGTCATCCCGCGCCGCTTGGTAACTTCCTGCGAGCATTTTCACCGCCAGGCCGTGGGCATCGTTCCGCCCAACGGTGTGCGAATCCACGTCGCCGGCATCGACTTGATCCGCGACGACCGGGGCAACTTCCGGGTTCTCGAGGACAACCTGCGCTCGCCCTCGGGTGTGTCGTATGTCATGGAAAACCGGCGCACCATGGCGCGGGTCTTCCCGAACCTGTTCGCCACCCATCGGGTGCGTGCAGTCGACGACTACTCTTCACACCTGCTGCGGGCGCTGCGCAACTCCGCGGCCACCAACGAGGCCGACCCGACCGTGGTGGTCCTGACTCCGGGGGTGTACAACTCGGCTTATTTCGAGCATTCGCTGCTGGCCCGTCAGATGGGTGTGGAGCTGGTCGAAGGCCGCGACCTGTTCTGCCGCGACAACCAGGTGTACATGCGCACCACCGAAGGCGAGCGCCAAGTCGACGTCATTTATCGGCGCATCGACGACGCCTTCCTGGACCCGCTGCAGTTCCGTGCTGACTCGGTGCTGGGGGTGGCCGGTCTGGTCAACGCCGCCCGCGCGGGGAACGTCGTCATTTCCAGTGCGATTGGCAACGGTGTCGGCGACGACAAGCTCGTCTACACCTATGTGCCGACCATGATCGAGTACTACCTTGGCGGGAAACCGCTGCTGGCTAACGTGGAGACCTTCCGGTGCTGGCTGGATGACGAACGCGAAGAAGTGCTGGATCGGATCGATGAATTGGTCCTCAAACCGGTCGAGGGGTCCGGGGGTTACGGCATCGTGTTCGGGCCGGACGCCTCCGAGAAAGACTTAGCCGCCGTCGCCAAGAAGGTCCGCGACGATCCGCGAAGCTGGATCGCCCAGCCGATGATGGAACTGTCGACCGTGCCGACGCAGATCGATAGCACGCTGGCGCCGCGCTACGTCGACCTCCGGCCATTTGCGGTCAACGACGGCGACGACGTGTGGGTGTTGCCGGGCGGGCTGACCCGGGTGGCCCTGGTCGAGGGCTCGCGGGTGGTCAACTCCAGCCAGGGCGGCGGCTCGAAGGACACCTGGGTGCTGGCGCCGCGCGCATCGGCCGGCGTCCGTGAGCTGGGCGCCGCCAAGGTTGTGCGTTCGCTGCCGCAGTCCGTGCTCAACAGGTCGCCGCGGCAGCGGCAGGTGCAGATTGAACAGCCGTGGGACCAGCAACAGGAACAACAGCAACAGCAACAACAGAAGCCGATCCACTGATGCTCGCCCGCAACGCCGAGGCTCTCTATTGGATCGGTCGCTACGTCGAACGCGCCGACGACACCGCGCGAATTCTGGACGTAGCACTGCACCAACTGCTCGAGGATTCCAGCGTCGATCCCGACCAGGCGTCTCGGCTGCTGCTGCGGGTACTCGGTATCGAGCCCCCGGATCACGACTTGGATGTCTGGTCGTTGACCGACCTGGTGGCCTATAGCACCGATAACCACGGCGGCTGCTCGATCGTCGACGCGATCACGGCGGCGCGGGAGAACGCGAAGTCGGCGCGGGAAGTGACATCCAGCGAGATTTGGGAGTGCCTCAACACCACATACCATGCCCTGGCCGAACGCGAACGTGCCGCCAAACGCCTTGGCCCACACGAGTTTCTGTCGTTCATCGAGGGCCGGGCGGCAATGTTCGCCGGTTTGGCCGACTCGACGCTCTCGCGTGACGACGGATACCGCTTCATGGTGCTGGGCCGGGCGATCGAGCGCGTCGACATGACAGTGCGGCTGTTGCTGTCGCGGGTCGGGGACAGCGCGTCCTCGCCGGCGTGGGTGACACTGTTGCGCTCGGCGGGCGCGCACGACACCTACCTGCGCACCTATCGCGGTGTGCTGGACGCGGGCCGGGTGGTCGAGTTCATGCTGCTCGACCGGCTGTTTCCGCGTTCGGTGTTCTACTCACTGAGGCTGGCCGAACACAGCCTCGAGGAACTGCTGCACAATCCGCAGAGCCGGATCGGGGCCACCACCGAGGCGCAACGGTTGCTCGGGCAGGCCCGCAGCGAACTGGAATTCGTGCAACCCGGTGTGTTGCTTGAGTCATTGGACAGCCGCTTGGCGGGCCTGCAGAGAACCTGTCGCGATGTCGGAGCAGCGTTGTCGCTGCAGTACTTCCACGTCACTCCGTGGGTAGCGTGGTCGGATGCCGGCCACTGCGCCCGACTGGTCACCGGGCAGGGCGAAGCCTGATGTGGCGGATGCGGGTGGTGCACACCACCGGGTACGCCTACCAATCACCGGTAACCGCCTCCTATAACGAAGCCCGGCTGACCCCGCGGTCGGACACCAGGCAAAACGTCATCCTCAACCGTGTCGAAACCATCCCGGCGACCCGGTCCTACCGCTACATCGACTATTGGGGTACCGCCGTAACGGCGTTCGACCTGCACGCGCCGCACACCGATCTCACGGTGACGTCTTCCTCGGTGGTCGAGACCGAGCGCCCGGAGCCACCGGTGACGGAAGCCAGCTGGAGCGACCTGCAATCCGAGGCTGTGATCGATCGGTTCGACGAATTGCTCCGCCCAACCGGGCACACCCCGGCAAGCAAACGTGTTACGTCCGAGGGCAAAAAGATCGCCAAAACTCACGAGCCCGCCGAAGCCGTCATCGCCGCAGCCAAGTGGGTGCACGGCGAACTGGACTACCTCCCGGGGACCACCAGCGTGCACTCGTCCGGGCTGGACTCGCTGAACGAGGGCAAGGGTGTCTGCCAAGACTTCGTGCACCTGTCGCTGATGGTGTTGCGCAGCATGGGAATTCCCGGGCGTTACGTGTCGGGTTACTTGCACCCCAAGCGTCACGCCATCGTCGGGAATACCGTGGACGGGCGAAGCCACGCCTGGATTCAGGCTTGGACCGGCGGTTGGTGGAACTACGACCCCACCAACGACACCGAGATCACCGAGCAATACGTCAGCGTGGCCGTCGGCCGCGACTACACCGACGTTTCCCCGCTGAAAGGTATCTACTCCGGGCAGGGGGCAACCGACCTCGACGTGGTCGTGGAGATCACCCGGCTGGCTTAGCTGGCTTCGCCCGATGACGATGCGGGCCGTGCACCGCGGCCCGTGGCGGTACGCCCCCCACCCGCGTGCGGGAGAGAGTCGGGCAATCGAGCAAGCGTGCGGTACCCAGGGTGGACATGCGGCGTCAGGCCCTGCTGCTGCGCCAGCGTGGCAAGGAGGCCGCGCAGGGCGTTGTATTCCTCAGGGTCAAGCGCGGCGGTGAGCCGGAGCTCGTGTTGGCGCGCGAGCTCGGAAAGCTTGCGCATTACCCGTTTTCCGGCCGCGGTGAGGTAGAGAGCGTGCAGTCGGCGATCGTCAGGGTTGCGGCGACGTTCGACATAGCCGCGCTTCTCGAGCTCGTCGACGTATACGACGACACGGCTGGGCAACATACCCAATTGAGCGCTGAGGGCCTGCTGGCTGCGGCCGGGCTCGGCGGCGATGGCACGCAGGATTCCCGCGTGTGGGGGGGTCAAGTCGGTAGTGGCGATCTGCTCGGCGAATAACGTGGCGGCGTGATGGCCGAGTTGGGCCAACAGGAAGGCCACGCCATCAGGGCGGTCGCTGGCTGGGGCTGATGACACCCGTCACATCATAGTCCTGGCGAATAATTCTGCGAGTGAATCCTGTTGGGCCTTGCTGACCCACAGATCGAGGAATATCGTTCATATCATGAACGATTCACTGGCAGATAGAACGGGCCGGGTCCCCAGACGCCGCCAGCAAGGGGGACCGCCGTTGGTATTGCTTGCCGTGGTCTGTTTCGGGCTGCTCTTCGGTGGACTCGCCATCGGGGTCGCACTGGGCGGCATGATGCCGTTGCCCTACGGGCCGGTGACCGCGGTCCAGGCCTACGTGCGCGCCCAGCCGGTCGCGGTGCAAGTCATCGCCACCGCGGCATTCGCATCGTCGGTGCCGTTGGCAATCTACGCGGCGACGGCCAGTACCCGGTTGCGGCAACTCGGAGTTACTGCGCCGGGGGCCACGATCGCACTCACGGGCGGCACCTTGGCGGCCGGCGCGCTGGGTCTGACCGGATTGTTGGCCTGGACGTTGTCACGACCGGAAGTCAGCGCGGACACCGCGTTGGTTCGGGCGGTCTACTTCCTGGTGTTTCTGGTAGGCGGCCCGGGGCACATCGTGGCCTTGGGCCTGCTGGTCGCCGGTATGGCGGTGCCCAGCCTCATCCTGGGACTGACACCGAGACTCCTGGCCTGGATCGGCCTGGCGACTGCGGCCCTTGCCGAATTGACGACGTTGGTGTTGGTCTGGCCGGAACTGGGAGCGATCTTGCCGATCGCACGGGTCTTGGCGTTGATATGGCTGGTAGTGGCCGGCGCGCTATTGCCGCCGCGGCGCACCGACATTCGGCATGCGTGTGAGCGATCACACCACCCGGCCGGCGCCCCGATCAGCGAATGATGGTTACGGTCGCGCGTTGACCTCGACCCGGTGCAGGTCGTCGCCGAGCTCGATCCGACCGCCGATCGCCAGCGCGAGGCACCGAACCGGGCGACGCTGTCGCGTTTGGGCCGTGGGTATAAGGGTATGGACACAATTGATTACTGGTTCTCGTGAGTGATGGCTTTCCCACCGCGCGAGTTAGCCGTAGCCTGGTGTGATCACAACCGGCTGGGAGGCCTTGATGCGGATCGCGGACGTCTTGCGTAACAAGGGTGCGGCGGTGGTGACGATCAACCCGGAGGCGACGGTCCGGGAGCTGCTCGCCGGCCTCACCGAGCAGAACATCGGCGCCATGGTGGTGGTCGGCGACGAGGGTGTCGCCGGCATCGTGTCGGAACGCGACGTCGTGCGCCAACTGCACAGGCATGGTGCCAGCGTGCTGTCGCGCCCGGTCTCCAAGATCATGACCTCCACAGTTGTCACGTGCACGAAGACCGACACGGTTGACTCCCTCAGCGTGCTGATGACCAATAACCGGGTGCGCCATGTGCCCGTGCTCGACGGGAAAAAGCTGATCGGCATCGTCAGCATCGGCGATGTGGTGAAGACCCGAATGGAAGAACTCGAGGCCGAGCAGCAGCAGCTGCAGTCCTACATCACGCAGGGCTGATTGCCCGGCTTCGCTCGGCATTTTCGGGGGCCATGCGGTCGCGTCGTCGCCGGGCGGGGCTGACCCCGGCTCAGCGCCAGGAGTAGTCCGCGCGCAGCCGCGCGGCTACCACATCGAAGATCTCGCGATCCAGGATCGCGCCCTCGCGGCGAATACCCTCCTCGGGCACGTCGAGTACCCGGTCCAGCCGGACCCAGCTTTCTCTGCCTTCGTAATCCCAATTGCCGGAACCGATCCCTACCCAGTCCGGGTCGGTGGCGTGGTGCTCCTGACCGGATACCATCAAACCCAGCAGGCTGCTGCGGTCACGACCCACGACGAGGACCGGTCGGTCTTTGCCGCGGGTGGGATCGTCCTCGTAGACCACCCACGTCCAAACGATCTCCCCGGGATCGGCCCGGCCATCGAGGTCTGGTGCGTACACCAGCTTGCGGGCCCGCTGCGCGGTGGGGAAGCTGGTGCGGGTGACCGGCCGGCCCGCGGTGATCGCGGCCGGTGGTTGCGGCGCGGCGGCGGCGATAACGCTCGCGGTGATCTTCACGGCGTGCTGGAGTTCTCGCAGTATGGTCTGCGAGTTCTGCACGTGCCGGGCGAGCTGCGGAGCCCCGTTGAAAACAAGGTTCTCCGCAAAACGCTGAAACGTCTTCCACTGTGATTTGCGGGCAGACGCCATATTCGCAGCATAGACGTGAGCGGCCGGGTGCGATTGTGTCCAAGTGTGTCCCGGCCGCCGGAGCATAGATACGCTGGACATGCGCGGGAACCGCCGCTCAAAGCGGCCTCGAAGCCCCCCGAACATCAGTCGACCAGGAGATTCCCATCAGTAGTTTCGCCGACAAGACCTTCACCGCGCCGGCGCAGATTCGGAATTTCTGCGTCATCGCTCACATCGATCACGGCAAGTCCACGCTGGCGGACCGCATGCTTCAGCTCACCGGGGTCGTCGACGAGCGGTCGATGCGTGCCCAGTACCTGGACCGGATGGACATCGAGCGGGAGCGCGGGATCACCATCAAGGCACAGAATGTGCGGCTGCCCTGGAAAGTAACGGGCGGCTCAGAAAAGGGTATTGCCGCCGGTGACTATGTGTTGCACCTGATCGACACCCCCGGTCACGTCGACTTCACCTACGAAGTGTCGCGCGCGCTGGCGGCCTGTGAGGGCGCGGTACTGCTGGTCGACGCCGCCCAGGGCATCGAAGCTCAGACCCTGGCCAACCTCTACCTGGCGCTGGATCGCGACCTGGTCATCATCCCGGTGCTCAACAAGATCGACCTGCCGGCTGCCGATCCGGACCGCTACGCGGCTGAGCTCGCCCACATCATCGGCTGCGAGCCCGACGACGTGCTGCGAGTGTCTGGCAAAACCGGCGAGGGCGTGGCCGAGCTCCTCGACGAGGTGGTTCGTCGGGTGCCGTCCCCGCAAGGTGCCCCCGACGCGCCGCTGCGTGCGATGATCTTTGACTCCGCCTACGACATCTACCGCGGCGTGGTGACCTACGTCCGCGTGGTGGATGGCAAGATCAGCCCGCGAGAACGCATCGCGATGATGTCCACCGGCGCCACTCACGAACTGCTCGAAGTCGGCATCGTCTCGCCGGAACCGAAGCCCAGCGAGGGCCTGGGGGTGGGGGAGGTGGGCTACCTGATCACCGGGGTTAAGGACGTCCGCCAGTCCAAGGTCGGCGACACCGTGACGACGGACCGGCACGGCGCCACCGAAGCGCTGACGGGCTACCGCGAACCCAAGCCGATGGTCTACTCGGGTCTGTATCCGGTGGACGGCTCGGACTACCCGGATTTGCGCGACGCCCTGGACAAACTGCAGCTCAACGACGCGGCCCTGACCTACGAGCCGGAAACGTCGGTGGCGCTGGGCTTCGGGTTCCGGTGTGGCTTCCTCGGTCTGCTGCACATGGAGATCACCCGCGAACGCCTGGAACGTGAGTTCGACCTGGATCTGATTTCGACGTCGCCGAACGTCGTATACCGGGTGATCTTGGAGGGAGGGGCAGATGGCAACGAAGTGCTGGTGACCAACCCGTCGGACTGGCCCGCGGACAAAATCCGCACGGTTTACGAGCCCGTGGTGAAGACCACCATCATCGCTCCCAGCGAATTCATAGGAACCATTATGGAACTTTGCCAATCACGCCGTGGAGAGTTGGAAGGCATGGATTACCTGTCGCCCGAGCGGGTGGAACTGCGCTACACCATGCCGCTCGGCGAGATCATCTTCGACTTCTTCGATTCATTGAAGTCGCGCACCCGCGGTTATGCCAGCCTCGATTACGAGGCGGCCGGCGAGCAGGAGGCCCAGCTGGTCAAGGTCGACATTTTGTTGCAGGGTGAGGCCGTCGACGCGTTCAGCGCGATCGTGCACAAGGATTCGGCGTTCGCCTACGGCAACAAGATGACCACCAAGCTCAAGGAATTGATCCCGCGCCAGCAGTTCGAAGTACCGGTGCAGGCGGCCATTGGATCAAAAATTATCGCGCGCGAGAACATCCGCGCGATCCGTAAAGACGTGCTGTCGAAGTGCTACGGCGGTGACATCACCCGCAAACGCAAACTTCTGGAAAAGCAGAAGGAAGGCAAGAAGCGCATGAAGACCATCGGGCGTGTCGACGTGCCGCAGGAAGCGTTCGTGGCAGCATTGTCGACCAACGCCGCAGGAGACAAGGGTAAGAAGTAGGGAGCAAAGCCCTAGCCATGACACTGGTGCGAGCTGGCCTGGCGCGGGCGGTTGCCCTGCTCAGCATCGGCCTGCTGGCCGCCGGCTGCACGGTGGTCGTTGGCGGCAAAGCGCAGCCGGTGCCGGACTTGACGCCGCGACCGCTCACCGGGCAAACCATCAAGCAGGTGCTGCTCGGCGACAGCACGTTGTCGCGAATTCTCAAACAGCCCTTGACCATCGATCCCCGTTTTCCACCGCGGTTCGGGGGCCCCGAGACGTTGCTAAACGATGGATCGGCATCGCCCGTCGACTGCCTCGGCGTAGCAGTGATGCTGCAGCGAAGCGTCTACCAATCCAGCAACGTCAAATACCTAGCCGTTGAGACCTGGAGGCACGTTGCCAAGTCCGGGAGGGTGACCAGCGTAAAGGAGGCCGTGGTCAGCTTGCCCATGGCCGCCGACGCCAACGCGCTGTTCGCGAGATTCGCTCAGCGGTGGCAAAGATGCGATGGCAAGACGCTGCCCCTGCCGGACAGCGTGCTCAGGCTCAAGGCCAAGATCACTAACGTACAAGTTGCCACTTCTGCTCTCGCGGCAACTGTTTTGATGGAGTTGACGTCGCTCGGCTCGGATTCGGCATCCATTCCAGCAGGGCGGGCCATCGGTGTGCGGGGCAATTGCCTTGTCGAGGTCGAGGTCGACTTTTTCAATACATCAAGTCCGTCACACCTTGGATCAGTCGATATCAACACCAGTGCGGTAGACATCGCGTACGCCATGATGGACCAAGTCAGCGCGCTGAGCTGACCGCTGACCTGTCTCATACGGGAGCGTTGGCAGGCTGGAACGTTCCGGAGCCGTCGGCTTCCTCCTCGGCGCGGATCACGTGGACCACCGCGTTGATCAGCGCCAGGTGGGTGAACGCCTGAGGGAAGTTGCCCAGGTGGCGGCCGGTTCGCGGCTCGATCTCCTCAGCGTAGAGGTAAAGCGGGCTGGCGTAGGACAGCAGCCGCTCGCACAACCGCTTGGCGCGACTCACCTCGCCGATCTCGACCAGCGCGGACACCAGCCAGAACGAGCAAATGGTGAAGGTGCCTTCCTCGCCGGACAGCCCGTCGTCGGTCTCCTCGACCCGGTAGCGCAGCACCAGGCCTTCCTCGGTGAGTTCGTTGGCGATCGCCAGCACGGTGTTGCGCACGCGCGGGTCGTCCGGCGGCAAGAACCGGGTCAGCACCGCCAGCAGCAGCGAGGCGTCCAGCGCGTCACTGCCGTAGCGCTGGGTGAACACGCCGCGGGAGTCCACCCCGTTCTCCAGGATGTCGGCCTTGATCTCCTCGGCGATGGCCCGCCACTGCTGGGCATAGCTCTTCTCACCCTGCCGCTCGGCGAGCTTGGACCCGCGGTCAAGTGCCACCCAGCACATCACCTTCGACGACGTGAAGTGCTGCGGCTCCCCGCGCACCTCCCAAATTCCGCGGTCGGGCTCACGCCAGTGCTTGATCGCCTCTTCCACCTGTTTCTTCAACACCGGCCATAAGGTCTCCGGGATTTGCTCGCGCGATTTGGCATGCAGGTAGAACGAGTCCAGAATCGAGCCCCAGATGTCGTGCTGGACCTGGTCATAGGCGCCGTTGCCGATCCGCACCGGGCGCGCGTGGTCATAGCCGGACAGATGGTGCAACTCCTCTTCGACCAGACTGCGCTCACCGCCGACGCCGTACATCACCTGCAGCGGATGGCGCTCGTTGCTGTTGGCGCCGGACACGTCGGCGATGAAAGCGAAGAAGTCATCGGCCTCGCGGTCTAGCCCGAGCGTGTAGAGGCCCCACAACGCGAACGTCGAGTCGCGAATCCAGGCGTAGCGGTAGTCCCAGTTGCGTTCGCCTTGCGGCGTTTCCGGAAGCGACGTGGTGCTGGCCGCCAGCAGCGCGCCGGTGGGCGAATACGTCAATCCCTTCAGCGTCAGCGCGCTGCGCTGCAGGTATGCCCGCCACGGGTGGTCGGGGAAGTTGCCGATGTTGATCCACTGCCGCCAGCACTCGGTGGTTTTCCACATCCTGTCGGCGGCCTCTTCATACGTCTGCGGCGCCGGGTGCTTGGTCCAGCTCAGCGCGACGAACACGTCGTCGCCCTCGGTCATCCGGGTGCGTGCCCGCGCTTCACGACCCTCCAGCCCGATCCGCAGGTTGGTGGTCAGCCGCAGCGTCGGATGGGCGTCTGGTTGCCTGCTGGCGCGTGCGATGGCCTCGCCGTACGCGTTGGCCGAGTATTCCCAGGCGGCCCCGACGCGGTGGTACTCGAACGCTGGCTCACAGGTCATCATCAGCTCGACGGTGCCGCTCACGCAGCGCACCGTACGCAGCAGGATGTGCTCGGCGTCCCAGTCCATCGGAGTGCGGCGATGTGTCCGCGATCGGCGCTCGATGTCGTGCCAGGGTCCCATCACCAGCGCGTCACGCACGATCAGCCACCCGGTATGGGTCTGCCACGTGGTCTCCATGATCAGGCTGCCGGGAAGGTAGCGGCGGGCCGAGGGCACCGAGACGCCGTACGGGCCCAGCCGGAAATGGCCGGCGCTACGGTCCAGGATCGCGCCGAACACACTCGGGGAGTCCGGCCGGGGCACGCAGAGCCACTCCACCGACCCGGCCGGGGAGATCAGACATGTCGTCTCCCAGTCCGACAGAAATGCGTAATCGGCGATCGGCGGAAATGGGTTCCGCAGTGCTCCGCTGGACCCAAGGCGTGCGGGTGCGCCGAAATCGATGGTCGACGCCAGGGCTGTTTCGGGGGTCGTTTGAAACGCCTCCTCAGCGGCAGTGTCGGCGGGTTGGTCGGCGGGTTCGGCGTGCAGGACCATCCCGTCATCATCATCTGTCGACCTGCCCGGCGTCCATTTTTTGACCGAGGTGCCACCCTCATGCGGTGTTGGGTTCACCCGGGGCGTTTGGCGTACTGCGGTGCATGCTCGGGAAGAGGGCCGATCGCCACCATGTAGCCGACCAGTCGCCGTAATGCCAGTGATCGGCCTACCAGCCGCACACCCCGAGGCGTTGCAGGTTTGCCGCCGGCCACCGCGACCGCGATCACCTGGGCATGGATCATCCGTTGAGCGGCCTGCAGAATCGCCGTCGGAATCCAGCGGCGCACCTGCACCCGGGCCAGTTGTCGGGTAGACACCCGTAGGCGGCGCTGGGGGTACTCCTTTGCGGAGCGGGGACCCCACCCGCTTGCGGGGGACGGACCGGCCAGTATGCGCGCGGCCGCGACCGCATCGGCCACCGCCAGGTTGATGCCGACGCCGCCGACCGGTGACATCGCGTGTGCCGCGTCGCCGATGAAAAGCACACCGTCGGAGTACCAGCGGCGCAGCCGATTGAGCTGCACGTCAAGCAGTTTCACGTCGTCGAACGACGTCAGCTTGTCGATGCGGTCGGCGATCCAGGGCACCATGCTGACCAGCGCGCGGTGCAGGGCCTCGATGCCCTGGGCTCGCATCTCGGCGTCGGTTCCTTTCGGAATGATGTAGGCGATCTGGTAGTAATCGCCGCGGTCGATCATGATCGTCGCGTGCCCGGCGCGCAGCACGCCGGCCAGTCCGCTCGGATCGTCGGGCCGGCGAGGCAACCGGAACCACCACACGTCCATCGGGGCGCCGAAGCTATGCGGTGTCAGGCCGACTGCTGAGCGCACTGTCGACGAGCGGCCATCGCAGGCCACTGTCAACTCGGCGCGCATCTCTTTGGTTTCGCCTGTCTGGTCGCGGTAAGTAACGCCAACGATGCGGTCGGCATCGTATCCCGAGCGTCCCGAACCCCGGATCACCCCGACCACCTCGGTGCTGCGCAACAACCGGAAGCTGGGCTCCGCCTCCGCGGCGGCGGCCACCATCTCGAGGAAGTCCCACTGCGGCACCAGGGCGATGTGCTGATGCGTGCCCGGAAGGTGGGTCAGGTCGAGACTCACCGGTTGGTTCTGGATCTCCATGTGGACGGTGTCGATGAGGCGATGCGGAAGCTGTGTGAACCGCGGCCCCAAACCAAGCTCGTCAAGCAGCCGCAAGGTGCTCGCGTGCACCGTGTCTCCTCGGAAGTCACGCAGGAAGTCAGCGTGTTTTTCCATCACCGTGACTTCGACGCCGGCGCGGGCCAACAGCAGGCCAAGCACCATGCCCGCCGGTCCGCCGCCGGCAATGAGACAGGTCGTTGCCTCAGATTCGGAGGGGCCGGGCGGCACGGGAGGCATTGGGCGATCTTGACACATTGGTTTCGGGTGCCCGGGCGAATAGTGTAAGCCGGTGGACGCGTTCCTGAATTGGTGGGACGGCAACGAGCTGTGGCTGTCGGGGCTTGCCTTCGTGCTGCAGGCCATGGTCGTCATGCCCGTCGTGCTGGCGGTGGCCTATCTGACGGCGGCATTGCTGGACGGCCTGCTCGGCAAGGGCATCGAGTTGATGCGTCGCGCCCGCCACGCCGACGGGCCGCCCGGGTGACGCGTATGCCTCGGTCACACGTGACGTTGGTTCTCGTCACGCTCGTGGTGCTGGTAATCGTCACGTGGCTACTGGCACACTGATTCACGCCGAGGCTCATGCGTTGCTGACGTGCTCCTACCTCCGGCCTAGTGGCGGGCCAGCGAATTCCTGTTAGGCTTCGCGGCATGCACGTGGCGTCCGGTGTTTTGGAATGCTGTGTCTTCGTGCACTGTTGTCGCTGACTCCCAAACCCGTGCGCGGTCTGACGTATGGAGTCGTGAATTCTCCTGAAGTTCTAAGCGCCTTTCCGGAGCAACGGGGCCAAAATCCACAAGTCCCGCACTGGAAGGCCACTAATGCTTAACGACGTCGGCAGCGCACTGCGCTGGCGGCCTTTCGTTGCGCTCGCCCTGATTATCGGCGTCGTCGCTGCGTGTCACGGTGGTGCCAGCGACGTCGTGGGCGGCAGCGGGCCGGCCAACGCGCATACGAGTATCACTCTGGTCGCCTACTCGGTCCCAGAACCTGGCTGGAGCAAGGTGATTCCGGCGTTCAATGCCTCCGACGAGGGCAAGGGTGTTCAGGTGATTACCTCCTATGGGGCCTCCGGTGACCAATCACGCGGTGTTGTCGACGGTAAACCGGCCGATGTCGTGAACTTCTCTGTCGAACCGGACATCACTCGATTGGTGAAGGCCGGCAAGGTTTCCAAGGAGTGGAACACCGACGCCACCAAGGGCATCCCGTTCGGGTCTGTGGTGACGCTGGTGGTGCGTAAGGGCAATCCGAAGAACATCAGGGATTGGGATGACTTGTTGCGGCCCGGGGTGGAGGTCATCACGCCCAGTCCGCTGAGTTCGGGGTCGGCCAAGTGGAATCTGCTCGCCCCGTACGCCGTCAAGAGCGAAGGCGGCAGCAATGGTCAGGCTGGCGTTGGCTTCCTCAACAAGTTGGTGCGTGAACATGTCAAATTGCGCCCCGGATCAGGACGGGAAGCCACCGATGTCTTTGTCCAGGGCAGCGGCGACGTGCTGATCAGCTACGAGAACGAGGCCATCGCCACTGAGCGAGCCGGCAAGCCGGTCGAGCACATCAACCCGCCGCAGACCTTCAAGATCGAGAATCCGGTGGCAGTGGTGAGTACCAGCCCGCACCTCAATGCTGCCGTCGCTTTCAAAAACTTCCAGTACACCGCCGGGGCGCAGAAGGTGTGGGCGCAGGCCGGTTTTCGGCCGGTCGATCCGGCCGTTGCGGCCGATTTCCGGGACCAGTATCCGGTGCCGTTGAAACTGTGGACAATTGCCGACCTCGGCGGTTGGGGGACAGCGGATCCACAGCTGTTCGACAAGAACACCGGCAGTATTACCAAGATCTACACGCAGGCCACCGGATGACGGCCGCGATAACGCCCGACCCGGCCGCGATCCGGCCCGAGCTCGGCCACCCCGGCGGTGGTGACCGACGCGCGCCTTCACGCCTGCGGCCTTCCCGCGGAGCTAGCACCACATCACTTTGGGTCGGTGTGGCCATGGTGTGGCTTTCGGTGATCGTGCTGCTGCCGCTGGCCGCCATCGCTTGGCAGGCTGTCGGCGGCGGCTGGCAGGCCTTCTGGCTGGCGGTCACGTCGAATGCTGCGGTGGAGTCGTTCCGGGTGACGCTGACCATTTCCGCGGGGGTCACGGCCATCAACCTGGTGTTCGGTCTGCTGATCGCCTGGGTGCTGGTGCGCGACGATTTCGTCGGCAAACGACTGCTCGACGCGATCATCGATCTGCCGTTCGCGCTGCCCACCATCGTCGCCAGCCTGGTGATGCTGGCCCTGTACGGGAACAACAGCCCGGTGGGTCTTCATCTGCAGCACACGGCGTGGGGTGTGGCAGTCGCACTGGCCTTCGTCACGCTGCCGTTTGTGGTGCGCTCGGTTCAGCCGGTGTTGCTGGAAATCGATCGCGAGACCGAGGAAGCGGCAGCGTCACTGGGTGCCAGCGGACCGAAGATCTTCACCTCGATCGTGCTGCCGTCGCTGACGCCAGCGTTGTTATCCGGTGCGGGGCTGGCGTTCTCGCGTGCCATCGGCGAGTACGGTTCGGTGGTGCTGATCGGTGGCGCCGTACCGGGCAAGACCGAAGTGTCATCGCAATGGATACGGACCTTGATCGAGAACGACGACCGCACCGGCGCTGCTGCGATATCCATTGTGCTGCTGTCGATCTCGTTTGTTGTGCTGCTCATCTTGCGGATCGTGGGTGGGCGCGCGGCCAAACGCGAGGAGTTGGCCCCATGACATCGTCTCCCTGGGGTCGCTACCTCCTCCGATTTGCCGCGCTCGCATACATCTTCGTATTGCTCGTCGTTCCGGTGACGCTGATCCTGTGGCGGACCTTCCAACCCGGGTTCGGCCAGTTCTTCGACTGGGTGAGCACACCGGCCGCGATATCGGCGTTGAACTTGACGCTGCTGGTGGTGGCCATCGTGGTGCCACTCAATGTGGTCTTCGGTATTCCGACCGCATTGGTGCTCGCGCGCAACCGATTTCGCGGTAAGGGCGTGCTCCAGGCGATCATCTACCTGCCGTTCGCGGTCTCGCCCGTCATCGTGGGCGTGGCGTTGATCGTGCTGTGGGGATCGGCCGGTGCGCTGGGTTTTGTCGAGAAAGACCTCGGGTTCAAGATCATCTTCGGCCTGCCTGGGATTGTTCTTGCCAGCGTCTTCGTCACCTTGCCGTTCGTGGTGCGCGAAGTCGAACCGGTGCTGCACGAGCTGGGAACCGACCAGGAACAGGCCGCGGCGACACTGGGTTCCGGCTGGTGGCAAACGTTTTGGCGGATCACCCTGCCGTCCATCCGGTGGGGATTGACCTACGGCATCGTGCTGACCGTCGCGCGTACTCTCGGTGAATACGGCGCGGTGATCATGGTGTCGTCCAATCTGCCGGGGAAATCGCAAACACTGACGTTGCTGGTCTCCGACCGGTACAACCGCGGGGCCGAGTACGGCGCCTATGCCCTGTCGACGCTGCTGATGGGTGTTGCCGTGTTGGTCCTGATCTTCCAGGTGGTTCTCGACGCCCGCCGGGCACGAGCGACGAAATAGGCCTCACAAGGAGACTTGTACATGACCGATAACGGAGCCGAACGCGGCGACCTTGGGATTGTCGTGCGCGATGCCTACAAACACTATGGCGACTTCGTCGCATTGAATCGTGTGGACTTCGTCGTTCCCAGCGGCTCGTTGACGGCACTGCTGGGCCCCAGCGGTTCGGGCAAGTCGACCCTGTTGCGTAGCATCGCCGGCCTCGACGAGCTCGACAGCGGAACCGTCACGATCAATGGTCGCGATGTCACCCGGGTGCCGCCGCAGCGTCGCGGCATCGGATTCGTGTTCCAGCACTATGCCGCGTTCAAGCACCTGACTGTTCGCGACAACGTGGCGTACGGATTGAAGATCCGTAAGCGGCCCAAGGCCGAGATCAAGGCGAAGGTCGACAACCTGCTTGAGGTGGTGGGCCTGAGCGGATTTCAGAGCCGCTATCCCAACCAGCTGTCCGGTGGTCAACGACAGCGTATGGCGCTGGCCCGGGCGCTGGCGGTCGACCCGCACGTGCTGCTGCTCGATGAGCCGTTCGGCGCGCTGGACGCCAAGGTCCGCGAGGATCTGCGGGCGTGGTTGCGGCGCCTGCATGACGAGGTGCACGTCACCACGGTGCTGGTCACCCACGATCAGGCCGAAGCGCTGGACGTGGCCGATCGGATAGCCGTGCTGAACAAGGGCCGTATCGAGCAGGTCGGATCTCCCTCCGACGTCTACGACTCGCCGGCCAACCCGTTCGTGATGTCGTTTTTGGGTGCGGTGTCGACACTCAACGGCGCCCTAGTCCGCCCGCACGACATCCGGGTCGGCCGTAATCCCGACATGGCGATCGCCGGCGGTGACGGCTCCGCAGCGTCCATCGGCGTCGTGCGCGCCACCGTCGACCGGGTGGTGACGCTGGGTTTCGAGGTGCGCGTGGAGTTGACCAGCGCGGCCACCGGAGGCCCATTCACCGCCCAGATCACCCGGGGTGATGCTGAGGCGCTGGCCTTGCATGAAGGTGACACCGTCTACGTGCGGGCCACCCGAGTGCCGCCGATAACCTTTGCTGCCTCGGCAGGCAACGCCGACGAAGACCAGACCACGCTGACGTCGGCGTGACTTACGCGTCGTCGTCTTCGTCACAGAGCAACTTCTCGGGGTGATGGAACGTATTGGTGCGGGGTTGGCCGGAGCCCTGGGGGTACTCCCCTGCGCAGGGGGACCCACCCGCTTGGGGGAATGTGCCGGTGGGATCCATTCGGTGTCGCCGCTGGCGCGTTTTCGGGTGGTCCAGCCGTTCTCGGTCAGTTTGTGATCGGATCCGCAGGCCAGGGTCAGCGTGTTGATGTCGCTCATGGGCAGCAGGGTGCCCCCGCCGGTGAGTGCCTTGCCGGCTGCCGATTCGAGGTCTTTGAGGGCGGCGGTCACGATGATGGAAGCTGGTAACCCGTTGTGCTGCCCCAGTTTTCCGCTGGCCAGCACCGCACGCAGCGCGGCGTTGAGGCCGTCAATGGCGGTACTGAACTTTCACGAAGAATCTGCGCCCGCAAGTCCCGCCAAGAGAGGAAGATCAATCCTCTCGGCGGAAACCGGGGCCGACAGAAAAACGACACAAGGGAGTGATCGTGGCAAGTCAGAATGTCGAGGTAGCCAAGAAGGCGTACGCCGCGTTCGGCGCGGGCGATCTAGAAACGGTCCTGAGCACCTTCGACGACAACGTCGAGTTTTTCTTGCCCGGAAACAGCACGATCAGCGGAACGTATCGCGGCAAAGCCGAGGTCACGCAATTTTTCGCGAAGCTAGCAGAGAAGTCCTTCACAACAACGCCCAGCCGTTTCCTCGCCGCCGACGACGATGATGTCGTGGTCGTCCTCGGCCAAATCACCGCTGGCGGAGAATCCGCGCCCGAAGCCGATGTGTGCACCTTCCGGGGCGGCAAACTCGTCAAACTCGAGGGCTTCGGGGACACTGCCATGCAGGAACGGGTCTACGGCAGGAAGTAGCGAGCGCAGGAGTCTGTAGGCGGTTGGGACGCGGCGGGCACCGGGTCGTACGGCCCGCGCTCGTCGCCTTCGAAGCTAGCTGTGCGATATTTGACACCCCGCATTGGCGGCATCGTGGTTGCGCTGGCTGTTCGAACGGGTGTCTCGGGCAACCGCCTCCTCAGCAGGTGGGCCGTCCACCACGGGACTTTGATCCTCCGGGTTGCACATGCCAGGGGCGGCCAGCTTGGCCTGGTCGGGCGAAACTGGGTGACCAGCTTAGCCAGATGCTTCTCGGCGGCCTCTCGGGTTTGGATATCCACCGAACACGGCAACTGGCCGAAGAACCGCCGGATCACCGCCACATGGAGGCGCCTATCGTACCGTCGCGTTGTGCGGCTGCGGTCGCGGTCAACAGGGGCTCCCAACGGCTCGCCGCTCAGCGCGCGCCGCGGCCCTAAATCGGCGGCCTCGGCGATCCGGCGGCTGGTTTCTCCGCAGGTGACGCGTAACCGGTCGGCCAGCGCGTGCGACAGTGTGCCGCCCAGCTCGGTCGAGTCGGACTGCTCGGCGAGCTGATTGATCAACTCATAGCCCGGCACCACCAGCCGTCGAGTCTCCTGCTCGAGCCGTTCTAGCAACACCGGCCGCTCCGGAGCGATCAACACATCAAACGAATGCCCGGCAACCCGGGACACCACGGTGTGCAGCGCGTCGAAATCCTCCTGGATCTCCTCACGACAACCCGAAAGCATGTTCGAATGTTGCCGCGGCCCACCGACATCCTCGCCGGAACGCCGGCGCGCTCAGGCCGCGATGCGCTGGGTCGCTGCCTGATCGAAGCGATCCAGCACCGTCTCGGCCACCAGCTGGTGTGCCCCCAGCGGTTCCGCCATTGCGATGCCTGCGTCATGTGCGAAGCTGC
>DATJBA010000440.1:0-26134 GCA_035515675.1 Mycobacterium sp. | reverse complement strand
GCGCGCCATTGATCGCATCCTCGGACTACCGGACGGAAGCATCATCACACTCACACGCGCACAGGCCGAAGCGATGGTCGCGGCGCTACCGCGAAACTACTGACACCATCGCATTATCAACAGGGCTGATGGTGCAAATCGCCGACGCAGCCGCCTGCCTCGCATTCGGTGCCGGCGAAGCGATCGCAGCGAGTGGGCTGCCCGAACAATTCCTCTTACAGATTCTCGAGACTGCAGAGTCGGGGTGACCATTTGGTCGAGGTAGGCCCGTTGATTACTGGATCAAATGGCTCTATCGGGAATAGACTGGAACAGGCACAATCAAACCTCCGGCGTTGGTTGACGGCAAATAATTTCGTCGCTCAAACGAGTAAGGAGAACACCAATGAAGATCACCACAATGATAATGACGGCGGTAGCGGCCGTGGTCATGGCAACGATCGGGCTCACCAGCGTACCCACTGCATCAGCCGCCTATCCCATCGTCGGCAAACTTGGTAGTGAGCTGACAATGACCGACACCGTCGGCCAAGTTGTCCTTGCCTGGACGGTCAGCGACCTCAAACCGAGCACCGACGCGATGCCGGGTTACACGCCAGCCGGCAAACTGTGGGAAGCCACCGCCACCGTCAGGGCAATCCAGGGCAGCGTCACCCCGGGCATTTCGCAATTCAACGCCGTCGCCCCCAACCAAGCCGCCTACCGGGTGCTGTGGTACGTCGATAGCCCGACGAACATCAGCGGGGGCACCATCCCCCCAGGCGCACAATCGACCGGCAAAATCCACTTCGACGTCACGGGTCCAGCACCGACCACCGTCACGATGAACAACGGGATGGAGGACCTGCTCATTTGGGGGCCATAACTTCATGGCATGTGACGAAGGCTGATTAAACGGTTCTGATCCCGGACATCAATGAAAGGCGTGCTTGTCGCGGCAATTGCGGATCTAGTACAAGATCGCTTCAGATTTCACCGGATTCGATCCCGGTGCTGTCTCGGACGATACGAAGTTGGGCCTCAGTCATTTCCTTCGCTTCGCGACGGAGGAAGCGGGCAAAGCGCGCGAATGGAGTCTCCAAGCGCGACGGCAAGTCAATGTCTCGCGGCGGTGTTCGCTCCGCGCTGCAGGCCGTGCGCCCTATGCGGTGTGTTCGGAATCGCCGCGCTCGTCGCCCACGGCCGGGGTCCCTAACGTAGCCAGCATGCCGGCCGCTGCCCGTTGCCAGGTGAAGTCCTCCGCGCGACGCCTCGCACCGGTGCGGCGGTGGTATTCGGGTCGGCTGACCAACACGTTGACCGCTTTGGCGATGGCCTCTGGGTCATTGTCGGCCAAAGCGCCGCTGTCTGGGGTGATGATCTCGGTCAGCGCCGACGTGCGCGACACCACGGCCGGTGTTCCGCACGCCAGCGACTCCAGTGCGGCCAACCCGAATGTCTCATGCGGCCCGGGTGCCAGCGTCACATCGGCCGAGGCGAGCAGCCCCGCGACGGTGTGCCGATTGGAGATGAAACCGGTGAAGTCGATCGGTAGCCGGGCGGCCTGCCGTTGCAGCCTGGCGCGTAACGGGCCTTCGCCTACGACGACCAGTCGGGCGTCCACGCCGGCATCACACAACGCGGCGACCGCGTCGATGCTGCGGTCGGCACGCTTTTCCACCGACAGCCGGCCGCAGTGCACCAGCAGGATCTGCCGCGGTGCCGCCCAGCGCTGCCGCACCAGAGCCGAGTGCCGACGCGGGTGGAAGGTCTGCAGGTCCACGCCCAGTGGCACGGTGACGGTGTTCGTGGCGCCGATGCGATCGAATTCGTCGCGAGCGAACGCGGTGGTGCACACCACTGTGTCGTAGTTGGCGGCGGTGCGCTTATTGGCAAGATCAGCGAACTTCTGCGCTGGTCGACGCGGAAGTATTTGGCCCACAAGGCGATCCAGGCGTTCATGGGAGATCATTACCGTCGTGGCGCCGTGTTCGCGCCCCCACCGGCCCAGCGACCGCAGGGTGAGTCGGTCGGAGACCTCCAATGCGTCGGGTCTCAGGGCTTCCAGCAGTGCCTTCACGGGTGCGGGCATCACCGCGCGGTAGCCACCGGTGAGCGGTATCAATCTGGCGGGCAAGGTGATTCGCACCACACCTGTATGCAGCAGGCTGCGGCCGGCATGCGGACCCGGGACGATCAGAAACACCTCATGGCCTGCAGCGCAGTATTCCGCCCCCAGCCGGTCCACCGCAGTGCGAAGGCCGCCGGAGCGAGGGCCATAGAAGTTGGCGACCTGTACAACACGCATACCGTGAGAAGACGCGGCGCGCATGTGCAGTCAACAATGCGGAACCGACGTGTGCCTGAACAGTCCATGAATTCCGCCGATCGAAGGCAGTGGAACGACCCTCTGCATCGCGGCGGGCTTAGTTAGTCAGTCGGCTTTGGACCCTCGGCTTTGCTGATCCGCTCGTTGAGGTCGGCTCCGGACAGGTGTGCACCGAGGAACGCGCCAGAAGTGGGCAGGCTCAGATGCAACTGAGAAGCGCCGCTGACCGCGACCTTTCCGTGCTCGAGGCTGAAGTCGAGGACATGGCCCCCGCCGGTGCGGTCACTGTTGAGGAAGTGCAAGTGGTAGCCGGCGACGGAGATGCCTTGTTCGAAGTCGGGGGTTCGAAACCCGACCACTGTGCCGGACGTATCGGTGAATATAGTTTCGGCCTGCTCTTCGGTCGCTTGTGTCAATGGTGGATAGGGCGCTTTCTGCGCCATCACCGTGCGGGTGTGCAGTTCGGAGAAGTGCCCGGTGATCCGGATCGCGTAAATCAGGTTGGCGCTTTTGATCTGACGGTCGATCGCGCCGATCACCTCCGCTCGTTGGGTGCGGGTTTGGATCGCGATCTCGAAGTCGCTGTGGAACCAAGTGACCGCCGCGAAGGGGGTGCGATCGGTCGGTGCTGCCCGGCCGGCGGTCCCGTCCGCGCGCAACCGGTAGCAAACGCCGTCGAGGATGACCATCTCGCCATCGAGGTGATTGAACGTGCCCAGGCCGAAGTCGCCGTGACGCAGGATGTCGGCGATGGTGACGTCGCCGTCGTAGACGCCTTCGAGCAGAGCACTGATCGTCGAAAACTGATACACCTCGTCGTCCCGGCCGGCGGCGACCTGTTGCTGTGTGAGAAGCGTTGCAGCCCAATGGCGGAAGCGTTCGTACGCGCCGGTTGCATTGTTCATGATGGTGCCGCCTTCCCCGCTTACTCGAAGCAGTCTTCGTGCAAGTGTGCTGCGAGGTCGACGTTGTGGCTGTAGTCCACTGGAACATCGATCAGGGTCGGCCCCTCCTCGGCCAGCGCTTGGCGCACGGTGGTACTGAAATCGTCCAAGGTCTTCACCCGGTAACCGCGGGCACCGAAAGCTGCTGCGTAGGAGACGATGTCGTAGTCGCCGAGTTGTACGCCGGATTTGCGTCCGTACTTGAGGACTTCCTGAAAGCCCACCATGTCGTAGGTGTTGTCGCGCAGGATGATGTGCGTGAAAGTCAATCCCAGGCGGGTCGCGGTCTCGAGTTCTTGGGCGGAGAAGAGGAATCCGCCGTCACCGGAGACGGCCACGACGGGAGTACCGGGTCGCACCAAGCAGGCGGCCATCGCCCAAGGCAGCGCGACGCCCAGGGTTTGTTGGCCGTTGGAAAACAGCAGCCGTCTGGGCTCGTAGACCCGGAAGTGGCGGGCCATGTGGATGTAGACCGAGCCGATATCGCAGGCGATGGTGGCGTCGTCATCGAGTTCGTCGCGGAGCCGTAGCACGACGGCGACCGGGTCAAGCCCTGGACCACCTTGCGTGTGATTGCGTGCGGCAACGTCTATGTCGGCCAATGCGTCTCGCTGAGCGGCGATCTCGGCCTCATAGCTGGTCGTGAGGGTGAGGCCGGCCAGGCTCTCGGTCAACGCCGCAACGGTGGCCGCGACATTGCCAAGCAGCTCCAGAGTCGGCTGATAGTGGTTGTCGATGTCAGCGGGAGTCGAGTCGATGTGCACGACGGTGCGCCCCACATCGGTGTTCCACAGCACTGGGTCGTATTCGACGGCGTCGTATCCGACGGCGATCAAGACGTCGGCCTCGGCGAGGATGACATCGCCGGGCTGGTTGCGGAACAGGCCCACCCGGCCCAAGAAGCGGTCTTCCAGCGTGCGAGATACCACGCCGGCGGCCTGAAATGTCTCCACGACGGGCAGCCCGGTTGCGGCGACGAGGGTGCGCAGCGACTTACAGCTGTCCGGATCGGCGCCGCGGGTTCCGACTAGCAGCGCCGGACGATGCGCGGCGCGGATGAGCTCACTTGCCCGGGTTATCGCTTCCGTCGGGGCGGCGGCCAACGGCGGGATCGGCAGCCGGGCCGTGATACCCGCTGTCGTGGGGGCGGCCAGAACGTCGGCGGGCAACACGACAGCAGCCGCTCCGCGCGGCTCGCTGAGCGCGGCGCGGAATGCACTGACGGTGGCCTCAGCGGCATTGTCGGGGTCATTGATTTCGCCGGTGAACTTGGTGACGGTCTTGAGCACCGCGGCGGCGTCCATCGACTGATGGGTGCGCTTGAGGCGGTCCTTGCGGTGTACCGCACCGCACAGCGCGACCACCGGATCTTGTTCGGTGTTGGCGGTGAGCAGGCCGGTGGCCAGATTGGTGGTGCCGGGACCAGAAGTCACCAGCACCACACCCGGGGTACCGGTGAGGCGACCGATCGCCCCGGCCATGAAGGCCGCGTTCTGCTCATGGCGGCACACCACCAGCTGCGGGCCGCCGTCGACGAGGGCGTCATACACGGCGTCAACCTTGGCGCCGGGCACGCCGAAGATGTACTCAACGCCCTGCGCTGACAACACGTCGACGATCTTTTGGGCGCTGCGTACGGGTTCGCCGGGATTCGTGGACACCATGTAGCCAGTCTGGACGTTGGCGCTGCTAACCGCTCGACTCGGGCCCGAACCAGCGCTGTAGCGCAGCGCGGAGGCTTGCTTCCTCAGCTGCCCCGAATGTGTCTGCTGCCCACGCGACGTAGCCGTCGGGCCGGATCAGCAGTGCTGCGGCGGGCCGGTCGGCGATCGTGGCGCTGACGGTGTCGACACGATCGGCCCACCCACGTACCGCATCTGTGACGCCGCGGTCCAGGGCCTTTCGGTTCCTCAAAAGGAATATCGACGCCGAGTACGCGGCGTGCGCTCGTGCGCAATTCGTCCAGGCTCATCGGTTCGTCCCCGACCGGCGGCTCGAATTCGATGGTGCCGAGTAGCGACCGGCTAGGTTCCAAGTCGGCGTATATCACTACGCCGCGATCGAGTCGGTTGTGACCGAAGGGAACCCGGCCGAATCCGGGAACCTCGACGCTGCCGTCGGCGCGGCGCAAGTGGTCGGGATGTCTACGTGGGCGAGCCGGGCAACCGTGGGCGACGTAGTGCCGGGGAAGTCGATGCCCAGTGTCTCGCCCCATATAGGCCACGCATGTCCAACATCCGAACCACTTGTCCGACAAGGCCGTTGGCCTTCGGTTCGGAGCTGGGGCCGGGCAGTTTGTCCAGCACGACGGGCCTGATACCGGCCAGTGCGAGCTCGCAGGCCAGCATCAGCCCGTTGGGCCCGGCGCCGGAGATGACAATGTCGGCGCGTTCGTCAGTCATGGTGCGGCCTCGCAGGTTCGGGCAGGCCCGCGCTGACGGCGGCGAAGCCCGCGCGGATTAGCACGGTGATCGCCACCGGCGGGTCCTCCCCTATGTAGGCCTCCACGGCCGCGTCGCCGACGGCACACACAACGGCCACTACCAGTCGCGGGTACATGTCGCGGTCTGGGTCGGTGCCGGTACGTTCGGCGATCACCTCAAGCCACTCGTCGAACAGCTGCTGCGGCACCGCGTTACGGACTTGCGGCTCAGCAACAGCTTTCGGACCTCGGCGAGCTCGTGGCGGCCCGGCAGCCGGTTCTCGTCGCCGTCGGCATCAGGCAAAATTGCCTACTGGGAAGTTTTGTTAGTCGCATCGGCAGGATCGAGAAGTTGCACTTCCTCTAGGTCCATCTCGGCTTGCAACTCGCGCAGCACGATGTCGTCGATGAGATTTTGGTTTCGAAGTGCGGTGACTTCCCGGCGCTTGTGTTCGAGCACGCCAAGGCGCACCCGCCGCACCAGATCCTTGCGCTCGGCTAGGTCGCTGGTCCCCGAACCGTCCTCAGTGGCAAGGACGAGCGCGGCATGTTCTTCGTACTCTTTTTGCAGCCGGCGCAGTAGCTCCTGGCTGACACCGACTTCGCTGGCGACCACCGGCAACGCGTCGAGGGCGGCTTGAGTACCCCGACTGCGGGCCAGTTGCAATTCCTCAGCGTAGGCAACATCGTCGGGCATCCGGGCCCACCGGACGACGGCGGGCAGCGTGCTCCCCTGGACCAGGACGGTCACTAGAATGACGACGGTCACGACGAAGATGAGCAGGCTGCGGTCCGGAAATGGCGCGCCGCTGAGCGTGGTCATCGGGACGGCCAGCGCTGCGGCAAGCGATACGGCACCGCGGAATCCTGCCCAGACGGTGACGAAGCGCACTCGCCAGTCGACGCGACGGGTGTGCTGCACCTCGCGGCGGTCGATGACACGAAGCAACACGGTGGTGGCTTCTCCCCAGAAAATCCGGGATCCGACGATCACGCCGGTGACGGCGAGAGCAATGAATGCGGCGTGGCGAAGTCCACCGTCGATGTTGGCTATACCGCGCAGCGCGCCCGGGATCTGGACTCCGACAAACACCCACAAGGAGCCGTTGATCAGGAATGTCGTGATGTCCCAGAATGCATAGGACTGCAGGCGGGAACGCGCCCGGATCACCACCGGCCCGGAGTAGCTGAGCACCAGAGCCGACACCATGACCGCCACCACACCGCTGCAGTCCATCGTTTGGGCTAACAAGAACGCCGCGAATGGCGTCAGCAGGCTCAAGGCTCCTTCTTCGAGCGGCGCGTCGATTCCCTTGCGCAGCAGCGTCACCAATCCGCCGACCAGCAGCCCTGCGGCGATACCGCCGAGATAGGAGCCGATAAACCGGGCGGCCAAATCGGCCGGGCTGATCGCGGCCCCGCCAATTGCGACGTGGACGGTCACGGCGAACAGGACCAGCGCGGTGCCGTCGTTGATGATGCTCTCGGCTCGTAGCACGGTCAGAGACCGGCGCGGCAACCGTTTCGCCAGCCCGGCCACGGCGGCGGCGTCGGTGGGGGAGAGCACGGCACCAAGGACGGCCGCCGCGTGTGGTTCCATGCCCAGCGCTCGTGCCGTCCATGACACCGCTACCGCGGTGGCAATCACCAAGCCGATACTGAGAAACACGATGGTGCGTAGGTTCTTGCGGATCTCGCGAAAGCTCGTGTTCAGGCTCTCCCAATAGAGGATCGCCGGCAGGAACAGCAGCAGCACAATCTCCCCGTTGATACGAACACCACCGAAGCGAGGGATCAGACCCAGCAAAGTGCCGAGCAGGATGAGCAGCACTGGGGGACCCACGCGATAGCGCCGGCCCAGGACCGTCCCCACGATGACGGTGGAAACGAGCGCAACGATGACGACGAGCCCAAACACCAGCCCATCCTGCCGGACCTGCTCAACTTCCGCGGCGTGGGGTTTGCGTGGTTATCGTGGGACAGCCCTGCGCTCAGTAGCCACACCAGCCACGTGAGCATCGTCGACCTCTGGCATGTCAATCTGAAATGCAGTAGCACATGCGATATCAAATTTTGTAAGAGGCACGTGACGCACCAGGGAGCTAGCCGGTCCGAATGCCAACCCGGATGTTTAGGGCACGAGCGATAATGGAAGAGATGACTTTCGTGAAGATCAGGCTCTTGGTGACCCTCGCGATGCTCGTTTCATCGATGTTGTTGGGCTGTACGTTCGCGTCCAGGAACCCACCGTCGACCAAAACCCTCGAAGTCCCCATCAATGACGTGCTGAAGCAGAGCGTCATCACTCAGAACATCACGCTGGCGGTCGGCAACACGCTCAAAGTGTCGTTGGGCTCGAATTACACCACCCCGTACCGCTGGAAGGCTGATACGAAGATCGGCGATCCGAGCATCGTCAAGCAAACCAATCACCAGTTTGTGCAACCGACAACTGATGCGATGGGGGCGTCTGGCGCCGAGGTTTGGACGTTCACGGCTTTGAAATCCGGGGCGACGACGATCACGACCTCCTATGCCAGCTTCGTGGGCAAGGACACCAAACCGGTGTGCACGTATACGGCGAACGTGACGGTGCAGTAAGCCTCTCTGGCACACGACTGCGTGCTGGAGACGCTGCGGTTTCCGGTAGAGCCGGTCTTCGTGTACCGCGCCGCCGGCGTGCCTCCCAGGTCATAGCTTCGCGACAACTGGTCCGCCGCACAGGTTCCCGCTCACGACACCCCAGCGGGCCGCAGCAGCCGCCTGCTGACGAGCGCTGAGAGCCAACCGGGTACCAGTCGCCCGCCCGTGGCCATCACCCGATAGCGCCACCCGGGAACGACCACGGCACGGCCCCGGTCGAGGGCGCGCAGCCCGGCGGCCACCACGGGTTCGGGCGCGGCGAGGCGTCGATAGATCGCGGTGTGCGAGACATCCGATCCCAGCGCATCGACGAATCCCGTGCGGGTGGGCCCTGGGCACAACGCCGTCACGGTGACACCCGAGCCGCGGGTCTCCGCCCACAAGGCTTGGCTGAGCGACAACACGAACGCCTTCGAGGCGCCATAGGTCGCCTGATAGGGGCCGGGCTGAAACGCGATGGTGGAGGCAACGTTCACAATGCCGCCGCGACCGCGGGCCAGCATCCCCGGAAGCACCACGTGGGTCAGCCGTACCAGCGCGTCAACGTTGACCGCGACCAGCTCGTGCTCGCGGCCGGCGTCGAGCTCGGAGAACAGGCCGTAGGTGCCGAACCCGGCGTTGTTGACCAGCACGTCGATCACCCGCCCGTCCAGACGCGTCTCTAGGGCATCGACGCCGGCGTCGGTGGCAAGGTCACCCACGACCAGTTCAACATCGACATCCGGGGCGGTCTGGCCAATCCGCTGCGCTACTGCGCTTAGCCGAGCCTGGTCCCGCCCGGTCAGCACCAACGACAGACCCCGCTGCGCTAGCTGGTCGGCGAAGATCGCGCCCAGCCCGGAACTGGCGCCGGTAACCACGGCCCACCCTTTACCGTTCTGCTTTGACATCGTTACTCCTTGAATAGGGTTTGATTTTCAATAGTTTTCATTTATTCACCAGGCGCCGGGGACCCGGTACCGCCAGGGTGTGGCTGATGAGGCCGATCGCCCCGCCGAGGATGGGCCATATCGGCCAGAAGTACCAAGCGCCGGTCGTGACGGCGACCGCTGCCCAGACTGTGAACACGACGGCGATCATCGCGACGAAGGCGCCGAGGTGAATCCGCACCCCGCGTCGCGCCGCGGCCATCCGAGCGGCGCGGCGGCGAGGATCGGCACGCCGGATGCGATCGAGCGGCAGATCGGCGAGGAGTTCCTTTAGCTGCCCGGTGGTATGCGCTTGGAACACCACCTGCACCCGCTCCTCGTATTCATGCAGGTCTAGGTAGCCCTGCGCGAGGGCTTGGCCTAGTTGTGCGGCTGCCTTCTGCCGGTCGCGGTCGCCCGCGCGGTCGCTCGGACTGGTCGCAGTGGCGGTCACGAGTCGCTTGTGCATTTCTGCCCCTTCCCCAGATGTGAATAGCATTAACATAGGCCAGAATGTTAATGTTGTCAACATGCAAAGTCAGCGGAAGCCCGCTCGATCGACGACGCGCCGTGAGAGCTACCACCACGGCGATCTCAAACGGGCGCTCACCAGCGCCGCGCTCTCGCTGGTGGCCGAGAAAGGACCGAAAGGCTTCACCCTGACCGAGGCGGCACGGCGCGCCGGCGTCAGCGCGGCAGCCCCGTACCGGCATTTCGCCGACAAGGCCGAGTTGCTGGCCACCGTCGCCGAACAGGGATTTCGCGAACTGCACGCCGACCTGGCCGCGGCCGCCGATGTCACATCGGAGCCGAAGGGCCGGGTGATCGAACTCGGCCGTGTCTATGTGCGCTGGGCCGTCACCCATCCCGACCGCTACCAGGTCATGTTCGGCGCCGAGATCGTAAAAGCGGACCACCCGACCCTGGCGGTCGCCGCGGAGCAGGCGTTTGGCGACCTGCTCGACGCGATAAGAAGGTGCCAGGAAGCGGGGATCTTCAAAGGTCAGGAACCGCGCGAGATTGCCGCACCGCTCTGGGCGCTGGTGCACGGGGTGGCCTCCCTTGCCATCGGGGGCGAACTGCGCGCTGTCGGCATTCACCAAGATCCGGAGGCCATGATTGCGGGCGTGGTGGCCCAGCTGCTTGGCGATCGCTGAACCGCGGCTACGCCACGTTGGCCTGGCGTTGTGTCGCGTAGACCTCGGCCAGGAATTGCTCGACGGCGATCGCCGCGTGCGCCGCGCGGACCGAGCCGAAGATGTCGAAAGCGTGCTGGGTGAAAGGCAATTCGGCGTACACGACGGGCTGCTTGCTGACTTGCCGCAGCTTCCCGACGAAGCTACGCGCCTGCTCGACGGGAACCAGCGAGTCGTTGCGGCCGTGCAACACGAAGAACGGCGGAGCGTCGGCGGAAACGTGGATGACCGGTGACGCGGTGATATACGGCTGCAGGTTGGTCGACGGCCGTTGTTTGACAACCGATCGTATGAGGAGCGCCGGCATCATCGGATGCATCGCGTCCTCGAAACGGGTGAAGTCGTAGACGCCATAGAACGGCACGGCCGCCTGCACCCGGGTGTCGGCGTCTTCGAATCCTGGCTGGAACTCTGGGTCATCGGGCGTCAGCGCCGCCAGCGACGACAGATGACCGCCGGCCGAACCACCGGTCATGGCGATGAAGTCGGGGTCGCCGCCGTATTCGGTGATGTGCGCCTTGACCCACGCGAGGGCGCGCTTGACATCGACGATGTGGTCGGGCCAGGTGTTGCGCGGGCTGTGCCGGTAGTTGATCGCCACGCAGATCCAGCCCAGCTCCGCGAGGTGGCTCATCAACGGATGTGCTTGTCCACGTTTGTTTCCCGTTATCCAGGCGCCGCCGGGGATCTGGAAAAGCACCGGCGCCTTGCCGGCCGGATCGAGATCGGGACGGCGCCAGATGTCCAGCTGGTTGGCGCTGCCGAATTCGCCGTAGCTGATATTCGAGTCGTGGACGTAGTCGCGGTAGATCCGCAGCATCCGCAGCGGTCCCGGCGACTTTGCGGTGGCAGGCCCGGCCGGCCGGCGCCACAGACCCGCTGAGTCGGTGCGGCGAGAGGTTCCCAGGCCGTCGTCCAACGCGGCCGTCAGCGGCACATTGGCCCGGTGGCCCGCGCGATTGAAATTCAACAAGCCAAGCGCCGAGACGCCCGCCACCAGCCACGCGATCCTGCGCACCGGCCGGGTCAGGTGGCAGGCCGTCAATGCCAGCCCGCCGAGCTGGCTCGCCAATGTCTGCAGCGGAAACTCGGTGACAACCAGACCGAACAACCACGAGAACAGCGACGGGTATCCGCTGCGCGCCAGCGGTCGATACGCGTTGAGCGTGGACGCAGCGGTTACTGCCGTCACCGCCAACGACCCTATTTGCCGGATGATGTGGATGATTCGAGCTTTCCGCATGCGGTCACCTTACGAGGCGATCAGTTGCCGGTTGCGGTGCGTTCTCGGGCAGAGCTTGCAGCAGGGCACGTTCCCTGGCGAGTCGCAGTTCGGTGAGGAACTCTTCCAGCGGTGCGGTGTTGCGGCCGGTGCGTCGTGCGTCGATGATGGCCAGAACGAGTCCGGTCCCAATCTGGACCTGGTAGTCGGCTTGGTCGGGGTGCTGTAGTTGGGTCGCGCCGACCACAGTCTCCGCCTTCCAGCCAGTGCTGGTTTCACGCAGCACCGCGACGGCGTCGAGGTTGAAGGTTCGCCGGATCGAAACGACAGCCTCACCGAGGTTGCGAGGTGAAGCCATGGCACGCGCGGCGAGCCTGGCGAGATTGCGCGCTTCGGCATCGGCGTGGGCAGCCCGGACCCCTCGACGGGTGAGCATGTCGACCAAGCCTCCGACCGCGAGCACGACGATCCCGAACGTGATCAGGGCGACCACATCGACCGCATTGGTGACTCGCAGCGTGTGCAGCGGCTGGCTGAAGAAGTAGTTGGACATTGGGACTGCAGCGGCGGTGGCCAGCAGCGCAGGCAGAACCCCGCCGAGCAAGGCCACGCAGAGCACCGCGAGCAGATTGCACAGCAGTGCGCCGGTAAGCCCGAGCGCAGCTCGAAACGGGGTCAGACCGACTGTGATCGCCACGGGCGCGACGACCGCGAGGATCCAAGCCGTCAGCCGGCGCAGCCCGGGAAGCGGGACCAACCGCAGCGATGGGACAGTCAGCCTGATTGCCGGTCTTTGACGGGGTGGTCGGCGGGCGGGAATGACATGAACCTCGATCGGGCCGGCGGTTCGGATCGCCTTGTTGATCACCGAGCCGCGCAGCAACTCCTGAAGGCGCGATCGTCGGGTCGCGCCCAACACCAGCTGGTGAGCATTCTGGTTGCGCGCGAAATCCAGTACCGCGCTGGCGACATCGATGCCGGCCAATTCGGTGTAGTGGCCACCCAATTCGCCAAGCAGCCGGCGTTGGCCGGTCAGCCATGCGGGCTCGGCCTCCGCCAGGCCTGTGGGTTCCCGCACGTGCACCCCGATCAGCTCAGCACCGACTGGCGTGGCGATCTGTGCGGCCCGCCGCAGGACGTGCTCGCCGTCTGGGTCGCCGGTCAACGCGACGACGACCCGCTGCGAAGCAACCGCCGGCGATGCCCGGCGCACGGTGACCGCGGGGGCGGGCCCGAGGTGCTGCTGCATCCAGCCCGTCGCGAGTTCACGCAGCGCGGCCAACCGCTCGGCAGCATAGAAGCCGGTCAGCGCGTGCGGTGCGGTGCCTGGCCGCAGGACGTCGCCGCCGGCGATGCGGGCGCGCAACTCTTGCGGGGTGGTGTCGAGGAACTCGATTTCGTCCGCGGCGGCCACGACCGCGTCGGGCACCGTCTCGTGTGGGGCGATGCCGGTGACTGCTTCGACGGCGTCGTTGAGGCTGTCGATGTGTTGCACGTTGAGCGCGGTGATCACATCGATACCGGCGGTTAGCAGCGCCTGCACGTCTTCCCAGCGCTTCTCGTGGCGGCTGCCCGGCACGCAGGTGTGAGCCATTTCATCGACCAGCACCACCGCCGGACGTCGGGCCAGCGCCTTCTCCAGGTCGAGTTCGTCGAAGATGGACCCTCGGTAGCTGGTCCGGGCGAGCGGAATCTGCTCCAGCGCGGCGAGCATGGCCTCGGTGTCCGCGCGGCCGTGGGTCTCGACCAACCCGACGACCACATCCACTCCTCGCTCAGCCAGGTGCTTGGCCTCGGCCAGCATGGCGTAGGTCTTTCCGGCTCCCGGGGCAACACCGAGATAGACGCGCAGCCGACCTCGGCTCGCAGACGCTGTCGAACCCGCCGACATTCCGCCGCTCATCGCGATCACCCTTCACTGCCATGCGTCGGATCGAACCTCAGGACTCTTGACATGATGCCCCAGCCGCCGGGTCGGTCCATACGCTGACCTCGGGTTTCGGCGCCGATCCCGCCAATGCTCGTATTGCGACGCTCAATAATAGGTGCAACGGCGGGCCACTGCGGGTGTCGACAAAACCGCAGGTCGGGACCCTCAACCGAGCCGAAAACACCTCAAATGCGTTGCCGTCCGCGCTATCTACTCTTGCACTATGTCTGGAGCCCTGAACCTACAGTTGGCAAAGGGGGCGCACGAAGAGCAGAAGGTCACCAGCGATAGCGAGCGACGATGTCGCCGGGCCCAGGGACGTGATCGCGGGTGGCGCGGCCGTGCTGCTGCAACATCCGTGCGGTGCCCGTCTGTTGTTGCGGTTGTTCGCCGAGCCTCTGGCCGCATTGCGCGGATACCCGTTGTTCAGTCCGAGTGTCGCAAACCACTGCTTTCCAGGTTCTTGATCGCGGCGGGGTCGTTTTCGGTCATGCCGATTTTCGCGGCGCCGCCGGGTGAACCGAGGTCCGCGAAGAAATCGGAGTTGATCTGGCTGTACCCGCTCCACTTATCGGGCAGGTCGTCTTCGTAGTAGATGGACTCGACCGGGCACACCGGTTCGCAGGCGCCGCAGTCGACGCACTCGTCGGGGTGGATGTAGAGCATCCGAGCTCCCTCGTAGATGCAATCGACAGGGCATTCCTCGATGCATGCCTTGTCTTTGATATCTACGCAAGGTTCAGCGATCACGTATGTCACAAGCGTTTCCTTCCGTGTAGCGATTGAGACGAGCGAACTGTGCAGGAATCAGCCGTGTGCGACCCGCAGTAGCTCGGTCAGGCTGGCCAGTTTGGCGCGGGGGCGCCCTTGCGGCTCACCGGCTTCCCGCTCGAAGCGGTCGATGGCCTGCCAGTGAGCGGCGGTGACCAGCTTGGGCCGGCGCGAGGTCAGCCACTCGGCGAGTTCGTCGGCATGGTCTTGAGGAAAATCCGCGCCGTCCGCTAGCCCGAAGTCCCGTGCGCCGGCCAGGTCGTCGAGCAAAGCGTCGACGGTTTCCTGGGCGTCTTTCTTGTTGGTGCCGATCACCCCGGTAGGTCCGCGTTTGATCCAGCCGACCACGTACTCGTTGCGGCTGCCGGCCACCCGGCCCGCCGTGTTGGGGATGGTCCCGCCCTCTTCGTCGAACGGCAGCCCCGGTGTGGGCACGCCGCAGTAGCCGACCGAGCGCACCACCAGCGCAGCGGGCAGTTCCTCACGCGCGCCGGTGTCCTTGGCCACCATCCGCCCACTGTCCTCGCAAACCAGCTCGTTGCGGCCGAGCACGATGCTTTCCACCTTGCCGTCGCCTTTGATTTCGATCGGAGACGTGAAGAACCGCAACATGATTCGTCGGTGCCCGGGCCGGGGGGCGCGGCTGGCGTAGTCGCGCAGCACCTTGATGTTCGCCTTGGCGACCTTGCCCGCCGTCGCCGCATCGTCGTCGCTGATGCCCTCCAGCTCGGCCGGATCGACCACCACGTCGACCCCCTCGAGTGCTCCCAGCTCACGTAACTCCAGCGTCGTGAAGGCGCTCTGCAGTGGCCCGCGCCGACCGGTGAGCAGCACCTCCTCAACGCGGCAGGGGCGCAACGACTCCAACGCGTGATCGGCGATATCGGTGACTGCCAGAACGTCGGGATCGGTCACCAGGATGCGGGCGACGTCGACTGCCACGTTGCCGTTGCCCACTACGACGGCGCGCGCGCCCGACAAATCAGGCGACATCTGCTCGAAGTGCGGGTGCGCGTTGTACCAGCCAACGAAATCGACTGCAGCGATGCTGCCCGGCAATTGCTCGCCGGGAATGTTGAGGGCACGGTCGGATTGCGCCCCGACGGCGTAGATCACCGCGTCGTAGCGCTCGGCGAGCTCGGCGGCCTCGACGTGCTCACCGACCGTGATATTGCCGAAGAAGCGCAAACGGGAGTCCCCGGCGGTCTTTTCGAACTGCTGGCTGACCGATTTGATCTTCGGGTGATCGGGCGCCACGCCGGAACGCACCAAACCCCAGGGCGTCGGCAGCATCTCCAGCATGTCGAGTGCGACCTCGATCTGGTCGGAGGTGTCGGCGGCTTTCAGCAGCGACGCCGCCGCAAAGAACCCCGACGGACCCGAACCCACGATCGCAATGTGGTACGGACGCACCCGGCGCGGCACGGGTGCCTGTGCCTCGTTGGTCGGACGGGTCATGTCTTCCATGCTTCTCGTCGCAGTGGGGAGTGAGTAGAGGTTTCGATGTTGTGGAGCCACAAGCTATCGTTGTGTCGGCCGTATCCGATTGCGATTTGATCAACCATGCCGCTCAGCCCCCGCATGCCCGACCTCGCCTCGTTCGAAGTGTTTCTGGCGATGGCTGAGACAGGTAGCCTCGGCCGCGCCGCCCGCGAACTCGGGTTGACCCAACAAGCGGTGTCAAGGCGGCTCGCGTCGATGGAGGCCCAGATCGGGGTGACGTTGGCCCTCCGGACGACGCGTGGCTCACAACTCACGCCTGCCGGCCTGATCGTCGCCGAGTGGGCGGCCCGCTTGCTTGAAGTCGCCCACGAGATCGATGCGGGTATGGGCTCGCTGCGCAAGGAAGGCCGCGAACGGATCAAGGTGGTGGCCAGCCAGACGATAGCCGAACAGCTGATGCCCCACTGGCTGCTTTCCCTGCAGGACGCGGCGACGCGGCGCGGCGAGGGCGTCCCCCAAGTAATTCTGACCGCCACCAACAGCGAGCACGCGATCGCCTCGGTTCGCGACTGCAACGCCGATCTTGGGTTCGTTGAAAACCCCGGTCCGCCTACTGGATTAGGCAGCCTTGTGGTGGGACACGACGAGCTGGTGGTCGTCGTGCCGCCGGGCCACAAGTGGGCTCGACGGTCACGGGCCGTTACTGCGCGCGAACTCGCGCAGACACCCCTGGTGACCCGCGAACCCCGTTCCGGCATACGGGATTCACTGACAGTGGCGCTACGCCAGGTGCTGGGCGACGATATGCAACAAGCGCCACCGGTGCTCGAATTGACGTCCGCTGCGGCGATGCGCGCCGCTGTCCTCGCCGGCGCGGGACCGGCGGCCATGAGCCGGCTGGCGGTGGGCGACGACCTGGCGGTCGGGCGGCTACGCGCGATCACCATCCCCGGGTTGGACTTACGGCGCAAATTTCGGGCCATCTGGGTCGGCGGGCGCACCCCGCCCGCGGGTGCGATACGAGTCTTGCTAAGCCACATCACCAGCCGCACAAAAACATCCAAATAGGGTTTTAGTGAACCATCTCAGGTTTGATGCACACTTTGGTTCGTGTGACCGGCGTGCTTCCCGATCTTATTTGTGAGCATAGTATTTGGGCGGGCTTTGTGCTCAGTTCGGGGCGACATGGCTCGTCCACTTCGGACCTTTAGGCCTGGGGTGGTTCAGCAACGTCCTTCAGCGAGGGTTTATTTTGTTTCCTCTACCACATTGTGAGAACGACCCGGAATTGCGCTTTGCCGCTCAGCATTCGTGCGTACGCCTCGCCCGCTTTTTCGAGCGGATACGTTTCAATCAGGGCGCGCACGCCGGTCAGTTCGGCAAACCGCAGCGTGTCGTCAGAATCGGCCGCAATTCCGGAGGCCCAGCCCTGAATGGCTCGGCTTCCGCTGATCAGTTGTGCGGGCGTGACCTCGATCGGATCGGATGATGCACCGATCACGAACAGCTTCCCTGTCGGCGCGAGGCCGTTGATCAACTCCGACATCGCTTTCGAGTTCGGGGCCGTCGCCAGAATGACCTGTGCGCCACCGAGTTGCTGTAATGCATCTGCCGCATTCGTGGCATGACTGTCGATATATACGCTTGCTCCGAGTTTCTTTGCCAGCGACGCGTTCTCGGAACCGCGCCCAATAGCAGCCACCTTATAACCAAACTTATTAGCAAACTGAATTCCGAGGTGACCCAAACCGCCGACGCCCTGTACCGCCACGACGTCGCCGGGGAGCGCGCCGCTATGACGCAGCGCGTTGTACGTAGTGATTCCAGCGCAAAGCAATGGCGCCGCTTCGACGTCACTTAGTGCGTCCGGTATAGCAACGAGCGCTTCCATCGGCGCGAGCATGTATTGCTGATAGCCGCCATCGTAGCTGATGCCGGGAATTTTAAAGTTGCGGCAATTACGAAAATCGCCGCGCCGGCATGACGGACACGTGTTGTCATGGCCACCGTGCCATCCCACTCCGACGCGTTGTCCCTTGGCCCACGTGGCAACCCCAGCTCCAACTTCATCAATAATTCCGGCGACTTCGTGTCCGGGAATTCGGGGATACTGAATGCCAGGCCACGAGCCATCTTTTGTGAACACGTCACTGTGGCATACGCCACAGGCTTGAACCTTGATACGGACTTCTCCTGCAGCGGGTTCAGGCGTTTCGCGCTCGGCGATCTCGAAGTCCGCGCCGGGTTTGGGTACCTGCGCAACGTTCATTGTGGTTGCCGTCGTTGTATTTGTCATAAATCACCTCAGAAAGTGTTTACCGTTTGATGACAGGTGCTTCAGAAAGTGTTTAGCGTTTGATGACAATTGCTTCCCTTCGGTTGAGTAATCGAATTATTCTGGCCGCGTCGGTGAAGGGAGACTGAAGGGCGATGGGCTCTGGCGGCAACCAACCCCGATCGAGGAACAGCCGGCCGCATGCAGATCGCGTCGAAACAGCCCGGCGAGGTCGCTCGCACAACGCGGTTTTAAAGGCCTCCACGTTGGCCACCGGGACGCGGCGCGTGACGACAGCGCCAATTGCCTCATCGGGCGGAGCGGTCATGGCGTTCAGGCAGCAACGGTTGCCCGTCTTCCCCGACGTTCAATCGCAGTAGCTTGGCATCCTGGATCTGTCCCCGATATGGGTAGCGAAGGCCGCCGTTCGTTGTTACGTAGAGCGATTTGCGATCCTCCGCTCGACGTCCAAATGCGCAAGCGGTGCTGCCCACGGCACCTTCATGCGGTCCAGCGATGGTGTCGCGTCCACCATCGCGATGAAGCCGCAGGACGGTCTGCGCGGGATGCGTCGCAATATAGGCGGCTCCGGATTCGCCGAAGGCGAAATCATCGGCGTGCAACTTTTCTGCGACCACTTCCATTGGTCCGGCGCCGCCGTCGGCGGCGATCTTTGATCGAACAACACGGTCGTGATTCGTGATCGAAATCCACGCCCAGCCGTCATGCAACTTGATTCCGTTGGCACCCGGCTTTTGCGGCGACTTCGGGCGCAGGCGATCATCCTGAAGCCACACGCCCCAGCGCTTTTCCTTCTGGTCGACCGCGAGAATGCGCCCCGTGACACTCTCGCAAACCAGCAAGGTCCGGCCGTCAAGGTGCGGCGTGCAGCCGTTCATGAACACCGCGTCGGGAATCTCCACCCACAGCTCAGGCTGACCGGAGCCGATGCGCCAGATGTATCCCGGGCCCTGCCCCACCGCTCCGCCGGTCACCCACAGTGACCCCGCGGCATCAAATGCGAGCCCGGCCGCCGGCGCCGTCAGCCGTGCAAACTCCTCAACCCGCCGCGTCTTCGGATCGAAGCGGTCGATGCGGTGATGGGACTGCAGACTCACATACACAGCCCCTGTGGGATCGACGGCCAAGTTCTCGGCGAAATGGCCTTGCGGCCAGGAGGCCACGACTTCGCTTGCAACAGGCGCCCAGTGACCTCCATCGTGCCCGGGAAACGCGTCGGGCGGATTCGTCATGCCTTTCATGCAATCGCTCTCCAGTTAGCTTGTTCTTTGTAATACGGCCCGGCATTGTGCCCGGGGCCAGCACAATCTGCAGGCTGGGCGACGAGCAGCCTCATAGGGCGGGCGGGTGGGCGCGTTCGGTGTCCAAGGTGCGTTGCAGCGACCCCGGCGACGGCTCCGGTAGAACCTGGGTCCACGGCCGGATCGTGACCGCCGAGAAGCCGCCGTGGCGGTTGTAGGGCTCAGCATCGATAAACGCCCGCGCCGCGGACTCCGAGTCGGCGTCGATGACCATCACCATCGTCTGCGGGGGCCCGTCGGCGTTTATGCGGGCGGGGCCGCCAAACACGATCTCGGCGCGGTGGGCGATGAGGAACTCGTAGTGCTCGGCGCGTTCGGCGGCCAACACCGCGAGCTTGGCCGGGTCGATGGTGCACTCCAACAGGTAGCGCGCCATGACTATCGGGCCACCGAGGTCAGCACCGACAGAAACGCCTCGGCGGTGGCCGTCGCCGACGCCGGGTTCTGCCCGGTCACCAGGTGCCCGTCGACTTCCACGTGCACGCTGCGCGGTGGCTGTTCGATGAACTTGGCGCCTTCGGCGCTCATCCGCTCCTGCAGCGAAAACGGCAGGTGCGCCAACAGCGCGTCGGTGGCGTCCTCGCCGCGGGCATAGCCGGTCACCCGCCGCCCGTGCAGCAGGGTGGAGCCGTCGGACAGCGCGACGTTCAGCAGTGCTGCCGGTCCGTGACATACCGCGGCGACGGGTTTGCCCGCCTCCCAAACCGTTTGAATGAGCTGCTTGGTGGTGGTATCGGTGGCCAGGTCGAACATCGGGCCGTGACCACCGGGCACGAAGACTCCGTCGACCGCCGCGACGTCGACGCTGTCGAGGCGCTCGGTGGCGTTTAGGGCGGCCAGCGCGTCGCGGACCTCGGCGATCTCCTCTCGGCGGGGGTAGCCGCGCGGGTCCACCGGCGCTGGGCCGCCGCGCGGGCTGGCCACCGTCACCCGCGCTCCGAAAGCCAGGAGCGCCGCATACGGTTCGGAGAACTCGCTGAACCACACACCGGTGGTGGGTTTTCCGCCGATCTCGCCGTGGCTCGTCACGATCATCAGGATCGACGGGATCGTGCTTGTAGTCATTGGGCTCCTGCTTCACAGAACGGTCAGTGGCCGGCCGGTGACACCCACTTGCAGGCGCACCAGTTTGGCGTCTTGCACGACGCCGTCAAGCGGCATCACGATTCCCCCGGTGGTGGTGACATACAGGCTCATGGGGTCATTAGCGGCGGTGCCGAACACGCACGCGGTGCAGCCGGCCATGCCCTGCTGAGGACCGGCCACCGCGACGCGGTCCCCGGTCGTGGGATTCAGCCGGATCAGCGTGTTGTGAATGTGGTTGGTAATGAACAAATCACCGTCGGAGCTGACGGCCAGGTCGTCGCCGCGCAGATGCTCGGCCACCGTCTCCACGGCGCCCGTGGGACGACCCGTGGCATCCAGCGGCGCCGCGAGCACCAGGGCCCGATCGGTGTTGGTGAGGTAGAGCGCACCGTCGCCGGCCTTGATGCCGTTGGCGCCCGGCAGCATCGGCTCCGCTGACAGCTTGCGCAGCCGCTCGTCAGTGACCACCACCTGCGACGCGCCGCCGGCCAGCTCGACGGCGATCACCGTGCCCGTGATCGAGTCGACCGTAAAGCCGATACCGGCCGGGCCGGGAGTGAACCCGTTGAGGAACAACGAGCCGGTGACCGCGTCCCGCTCGGTCACCTCGCCGGTCCACGTCACGAAATAAACGTGGTGCGGGCCCTGGCCGGGTTCCCCGCCGACGACCCAGACCCCATCTGCGGCGGCGATCATGCCCGCCGGAGGCGCCGGCATCGACACCCACTTTGAATGCTCGCCGCCGGGGCTGACCCGATGCAGCTCGTGGCGGTTGTGCACCGAGACCACGAAGTCATCGTCTGGAGTGATCGCGATGTTCTCCAGGAACGTCCCCACCGGCCACGTCGCCACCACTTCGTGGGGCACGGCGACCAGTTCGACGTCTGTGTGCGTGCCCGGCCGGCCAGCCATCCATCACCTCCGCTTTCGGTCGCGACCAGCATCGCGTCGGAGGTGTGAGCGTGTCTTCACGTTCCGTCGTTGCACGATCCGCCGCACTATTCGCCGCAATGTCCGGCGTGGTAGACAACCCACATGAGCGCCGACTATCCCGACCTGCCGCACGGCTCGGCGTGGGCGGCCGCACGGGTCTACTACCCGGCGCACGACTATCACCACCCGCCTACCGGCCTGGTGCAACTGCGGGTGGTGCGGCGCGGAAGTTCCTACGCCGACATCGATCTCGGACTCGGGGCGCGTCGCGTGTTCACCCGACCCGGTGATCTGCTGCTGAGCTTGCCCGACCGGCCCACACTCTTTCGCATCGACGAGGGCCGCGAGCTCACCCTGCTACAAGTCACGCCCGCGCTCGCCTCGAAGCTGATCCGCCAGGCCGGCGGACATAGCCTGAACGACCTCACCCCGCTGCTACGCCGCCCGGTGCGCGACCCGCTGGTCGGCGAGCTTCTCCGCCGCCTCGAGTTCTATGACAACGACACCGCGATCGCCCAACAGTGGGCTCTCGGCGTGGTGTTCGCCAGCTTGCTGCGCCTGGCCGCGAACCTTGCGGCCCGCTCAAAACCGGCGCCGCTATCTGAGGATGCGCTCACCGCACTGCTGGCCCGCGTCCAAGACCGGCTAGCCGAACCATGGACCGTCGAAGGCATGGCCACCGAAGTCGGATTGCCACGGCGCACCTTCGCCGCGGCCTTCAAGGCAGCCAAAGGTATGCCCGTCCACCAATACCTGCTGCGAATGCGCGCCGACCGCGCCGTGCACTTGCTGCGCAGCACCGACCTGCCGATCACCGACATCGCCCAACGCGCAGGATTCGCTCACCAAGCCCACATGACGCGCGTACTCAACCGGCTCAAGCGGGCCACCCCCGCCCAGATCCGAGCCGCACCGTAGCGTGCACCGCTCGGGCAGTTCGGAGATTTTCGGTCAGAGCTCAGCCGGCGGGTGCTTTCGCTCCGGTGACGTCGCCCCGGTACGCCGCCGGGCAACCAGCACCATGTCGCGTCCGAGGCCGCCGGTCGTGGCGAGGAAGCCGCGCCGGAGTACTGCTGCTGGCCGGTGATCAGATCGCCGTCGCGTACCGCGTGCGGCCGAAACCGGCCCTGCACAATGAAATTCGTCCCGTCCATCTTGCGGGCCTCTTGTTCGATGCGGAACGGCTGAATTTGTTGCCCCACGAACGCGTCGGCGTAGTCCTCCTCGCTGTCGGCGAAGCCGGTCCACGTCCGTCCCGCCACGACCAATGCGCTGTCGGGCATCACGGCGTCGAGCGCGGGTCGCCGCGATGTTCACCCTCGCTGCCTACCACAGCCGCGAAGACTTGGTGCTGTGGAGTGAGCTGGTCGCCCTCAGCGCCCGCGACCCCAAGGTGCGCCAACGGCTGCACGCGTTGTGGACCCAGCGGTGGCTACCCGACCTCGAACACCAGCTGGCCGCCCAATCCCCGGCCGCAGGCCAGGACGCGATCGGTGCGGCCGCCTGCGCGCTGGCCTGCCTGTTCGAAGCCCACTGGACGTTTCACCTGCAAGACCGCACCGCCCTGGCCTTCGTGTTCTCGTCATACCTGCTCGCCATCGCGCCATCGTTCCCTCAACGGAAGGTGTGCACGAAGCCCGGGACGATTCATTAGGCCGCGACTTCGTCGGCGAGCGCCTGGTCGTAGCGGTCGAGCACGGTCTCGGCCACGAGTCGGTGCGCTCCCAGCGGCGGCGCCATCGCAATGCCGTTGTCTCGCGCATAGGTCCACACGCGGTCGGTGATGCGTCCCGGTGCCAGGAACCACGGCGCAATAACGAGCCGGCGTGCGCCGCGCCGCCGCAATTGGCTAGCGGCTTCGGCCAGCGACGGCTCGGGTCCGGTGGCGAAAGCCATCGTGGCCCCGGCCCACCGGGTGCCCGCGGCCAGTTTGGATGCCACCTGCGCGGTGCGCGCGTTCACCGCGGCGTTCGACGAACCGATCGCGACCACCAGCACCCCGAGTTCGGGGTCGAGCCGGGAAACGTCCAGGTCGGTCAGCCGTTCGCGCAGCACCGACACTAGCCGATCGTCCTCACCGAGTACGTCGGCCTGGCGTACGCCCAGCGCGCCGGCGCGCGCGATCTGTTTGGGGAGGTCGAGGCGCGCGTGGTAGGCGCTGGCCAGCAGCAGCGGGGTGACCACCGCATGGCGGCTGTCCGGCAATCCGGTGAGCACGTCGATGAAATTCGGTGCACTGAGCTCCAAGAACGCCAGCCGCACGTCGAGCTCCGGCCGCATGCGCCGCAGCCAGGCCGCTACGGCTTGGGCATTGGCGGCCGATCGTGGATCTTTGCTGCCGTGCGCGGTGAGTACGAGCGTGCTCATGAGGCGTGTAGCCCGCATTCGATCTTGTTTCGCCCCTGCCAACGCCCGCTGCGCGGGTCGGCGCCCTCAGCCGGCTTGGCCGTGCACGGCGCGCAGCCGATGGACGGGTAGCCCTCGTCAACGAGCGGGTTGACCAGCACATTGTTTTTCTCGATGTAGTCCTGCACGTCCTGGTCGGTCCACGCCGCCAGCGGGTTGACTTTGACCAGTTTGAACGCCTCGTCGAAGCCGATCAGCGGTGCGTTGGCGCGGGTGGGTGCCTCCACCCGGCGTATCCCGGTGACCCACGCGGCGTATCCGCTCAGCGCTCTGGCCAGGGGGACGACCTTGCGGAGCCGGCAGCATTCGTTGGGGTCGCGGGCGAAGAGGTCCTTGCCCATCAGGTCGTCTTGCTCGGCCACGGTGTGTTCGGGGTTGATGTTGAGCACCCAGATGTCGTAGACCGATTCGACTGCGTCGCGGGTGCCGATGGTTTCGGCGAAGTGGTAGCCGGTGTCCAGGAAGAGCACCGGTACGCCCGGGCGCACCTTGGACGCCAGGTCCACCAACACTGCATCTTGCATGTTGGAGGCGACCACGTAGTTGCAGGTGGCCCACCCACGGGGTCCGTTGACGCCGCCGAAGTGCTCGTTGGTCCAGCGCAATAGGTCGGTGGCGCTGGCGCCGTCCAGCTCGGCTGCGCCGCGCTTCGCCAGCTTGCGCAGCCGCTCCTCAGTAAAGCCGTCGCTCATCTTGTCTCGTCCCCCCAGCTCGTCACGTCAGCGCTCATCGTTAGAGGTGTCGGGCGCACCTATCGCAAGTCGGCCTCCTCGGCCCGCAGCGCCCAGGTCGCGAACCGTTCGCCGTCCTGGCGTTGTTTGATGAAGTTGCGCACCACCCGATCGATGTAGTCGCCCAGCTCGTCGCTGGTGACTTTGTGCTGGCGCAGTTTTCGGCCGAACCCGCTGTCTTCGCCCAGGCCGCCGCCGAGGTGGACTTGGAAGCCCTCGACCGATTTGCCATGACCGTCGTCGACCATTTGACCCTTGAATCCGATGTCGGCGACCTGGATCCGGGCGCACGAATTCGGGCACCCGTTGACGTTGACCGTGATCGGCACGTCGAGCTCGGCGTTGATGTCGGCCAGGCGTTGTTCCAGCTCGGGCACCAAAGTCTGTGCCCTGACCCGGGTTTCGGCGAACGACAGCTTGCAGAACTCGATACCGGTGCAGGCCATCAAGTTCTTTCGCCACGATGACGGCTGCGAGGGCAGGCCCAGCTCATCCAGACCGACGACCAGTTCGTCGAGCAAGGCGTCGGGCACGTCCAGAATGACCAGCTTCTGATACGGGGTGAACCGCGCCCGGTCCGAGCCGGCCCGCTCCATGAGGTCGGCCACCCCGCAAAGGATGGTGCCCGATACCCGTCCGGCGATCGGGGCGACCCCGACGGCGTTGAGCCCGTTCTTCAGCCGCTGCACGCCGACGTGGTCGATCGGGTGCTTGAGCGGCTCGGGAGCCGGGCCGTCGATCAGTGGCCGCTTGAGGTACTCCTGTTCGAGAACTTCGCGGAATTTTTCGATACCCCAGTCCTTGACCAGGAACTTCAGCCGGGCCTTGGCGCGCAGCCGCCGATAGCCGTAGTCGCGGAACACCTGGGTGACCGCCTCCCAGACGTCGGGCACCTCCTCTGGCGGAACCCACACGCCGACCCGCTGGGCCAGCATCGGGTTGGTCGACAAGCCGCCGCCGACCCACAGATCCATCCCAGGGCCGTGCTCGGGATGATTGACGCCGATGAACGCGACGTCGTGGGTCTCGTGGCAGACGTCCTGCAGACCCGATATCGCGCTCTTGTACTTGCGGGGCAAGTTCGCGTATTCGGGATTGTTCATGAAGCGCCGCAGGATTTCCTCGATCGCGGGGGAGGCGTCGAGCACCTCGTCGAGCGAGTCGCCGGCCAGCGGTGAACCGTGGATGCCGCGTGGGCAGTCACCACAGGCCTCGGTGGTCTGCAAGCCCACGGCTTCGAGCCGACGCCAGATCTCGGGGACGTTTTCGATTTCGATCCAATGGAATTGCACGTTTTCCCGGTCGCCGATATCGGCTGTGTCGCGGGCGAATTCGGTCGAGATCTGACCCAGGGTGCGCACCGTGGCGGCGGTCATGGGCTTGCCGTCGGAGCGCACTCGCATCATGAAGTACTTGGCTTCGATGGTGTCGATGTGTTCGTCGCCGGTCCAGTTGCCGTCGTAGCCTTGCTCACGTTGGGTGTAAAGCCCCATCCAGCGGAAGCGGCCGCGCAAATCAGACTTCTCGATGCTGTCGAAACCCTGTTTGGCGTAGACGTTTAGGATGCGGTCCCGCACATTCAGCGGGGCATCGT
>DATJBA010000439.1:0-3473 GCA_035515675.1 Mycobacterium sp. | reverse complement strand
GGTTCCGTCTTGCGTTCCTTGATGTAATACTCGCGAATTAAGGCGAGGCAGCCGGTGACGATCGGCGTGGCCATGCTGGTCCCGCCCATATAGGCGTATCGGCTGCTGTGGCCGGGAAAGCTTCCCCAGAAATTCGTTAGGGGCGCCCGCGACGATTTTGTTGACACGATATTCGTGCCCGGTGCAACCACGTCGGGCTTGATCCTGCGGTCGTCGCACGGGCCGCGACTGCTGAACGCCGCCATCGAGTCCGGATTGCCCGCAGTGTTCTCGTTGGCGACCGGTGGCGTCGGAAAACGGGCAGGCCAATGCTGTCCCCAGGTCTGGTGCGATATGCCCCCGCTGGTGCGATCAGTCTGGCTCGCCCCCACCGTCACGCCGTTCTTGCAGGTCGCTGGAGATCCAATCGACAGCCAGTCCACGTAGCCGGTCTGGGCGTGGAACGGATTGCTTGCGGTGCCGTGGTTGCCGGCCGCGATCACGATGGTCATGTCGCGGTGCGAATTGACGAACTCGTCTGCCTCGACCGAGTTGAAGTTGTAGCGCGAGCCGGTGTTGGCGCCCCAGCTGTTGTTATGAATGCGTGCGCCCGCCTGGTAGGCCTCGTTGAACAGGTCATTGAGGTCCCATGGCAGTCCTCCCAATTTGCCCTTAGCGTCGAGAATGGACTGGAAGAAGATACTGGCGGCTGGTGCCATCCCTCTGACCGCGCCGCACGAGGCAGTTCCGTCGCCACCGACGCTGCCCGCCACATGGGTGCCATGCCCACTTGGATCGGAGTGGTCGCCGGGTCGCCCCAGCGCCAATATTCCAACCAGCCGCCCCTGGAAATCGGGATGCTGGTCGTCGATGCCGGAGTCGGCGATGCCAACGATCTGGCCACTGCCCTCGAACGGAATGTGAGATGTCACCGGGTTACCGGGTGCATCGATGCCGATTAAGACACGCGCCCGGTCGTTGCTGAACTCGGGCGGCACATACTCGAACAGCTCATTGACTTGCGGCATTTGCTGCAACTCGGCCAATATCGAAGAATTCTCCTTGACGGCGATACGGATCTTGCGTCCGTGGGCACCAGCGACGATAACCTCGCGGCCGGAAAGGAAAGCCAGCACAGCTTCCGCGTCCTCCGGCTTGTTGAGGCGGATATCGTAGATCGAGATCTGATCGACCCCACTGTCGACAGGAGGCTCGGACCGTTGCTCCGGGATCGGCGGCGAGGTCTCCGAATGGGTACGCGGATGCAATGAACGGACAAAATGCAGATCCCACACAGGGGCGAGTTGTTGGGGCTCCAGCACCGCGGTATAGAGCTGCGGGCCGACGGCCTCAATGATCTCGACTCCCAGAGCCTCGATTTGCTGCCGCCACTCTTCAAGGAGCGGGCCGGCGAGCAGCATCGTATAGGTATTGGCCCGGGTGGGGTCGAACTCCGGCGGATAGAAGTCGGCGTCGGGACCGAAATACGGCTCATCTCCGGCGAACTGCGCCTCACCTCCGAAACGCCTGTCGGCGTCGGCAAGGGCCGGTGAAAGATCGGCAAGCGGCGGCAGCGCAGCGTCCGGCAGCTCGTCGATGATCAGACCTTGTTCCGCAAGCGCGGCGACATTCGCTTCGTCGATGTCGCCGATGACGAAGGAATCAGTTGACTGCGTGTCATGCATCGCCGATAGTGCGGCGTCGCGTTCAGAGTCCTCCATGTAGTGGGCGATGATGCGCTTGAAAGCCACGTTGGTCCCCTTAAAACAACATCAAGCAAGGGTCTGGTCGGTCGGCTCATACTGTCAAAAAGGTTAGCCTGAAAGAGATTTCACGGCAAGGGCCTAATGTCGCTCTCCGGCTGCCATTCGCGAGAAAGCAAATAACTATTTGGGCTCTTCCGAGTTAGCAGGGGTGTAGTTGCCTGGCCCTGAGTGGCGCCTGCCGTGATTGGCGGGTGCAGGCCCACCGTACTCGGCGTCGTTGGTTGTCGGGGTTGCGGAATCCGAAGGCGATGCGCCCGACGTGTTTGACTATTCGGTTGTAGCCTTCGCTGCGGGCGTTCGACAGTCCAGTGGTGATCGCGAGAATCATTGGCTCTTGCCAGGTTTCGATGGTTTCGGCGAGGTCGTGGATCTCGGGCACCGAGGTGGCGGCGCAGAATGCGTAGAACCGGTGCAGAGCGGCGCGGATCTCGTAGCGCAGGGCTCCGGTCGCGGTGCATGCCAGCACGTCGCGCAGCAGTTCCTTGGCGATCCAGGCAGCCAGGATGTCGCCGTTGGGGTCGGCGGCGTCCAGCGCGGTGATGAGGCGGGCGCGCTGGGCCTTGGTGAGTCGTTCGGCGGCGCGCAGCAGCCGGCGCCGGTTGAGCCACTCCGGGTCGACCTTGCGGCCGCGCCGGCCACGTGACTCCCAGGTGGTGCGCCGCCGCACAGCCTCGACCATCTGGTTAGCTCGTTTGACCAGGTGAAACCGGTCCACGATCAGGTGCGCATGCGGCAGCGCGTCGCGGACAGCCTTGGCGTAGGTCACCGACATGTCGATCGCTACGTGCGTGATCGACTCGCGCCACGCCGGGTCGCGTTCGGCCAGCCAGTCCGACACGGGTTTTGCCGAGCGGCCGTTGACCTGTACCAACAGGCCGCCCGCGCCGGTGATGTCGACCAGCCCGGTGTCGAACCGATCGACCCAGACTCGTTTCCCGGTGTCCGGGCACGTCTCGTATTTCGCTTTGCCCCTGCGGGTTTCGTCGATACCAAGCACCGTGGGCGGCTCGGGTTCGGTGTCGAGCACCGGGTCGGCGGTCGCCGCGACCGCGTCGTGACAGGTGTTCCATGTGCAGCCATAGGCGGCCGCCACCGCGGCCACCGACCGATCGTCATCAAGCACTGCCGAGGCCATCTCCGACTTGGCCCGCGTCGTCATCCGCGCCCGAGCCGGGATCGCCGGAGTCGCCTCGGTGAACGACCTGCGCTTGCACGACATATTGGTGCACAACCACTTACGTTTCCGCCACACGATCCGCGGACGGCCCGAGCCGATCTTGATATCGCGCGGACGGGTCGTGGCCCAGCCCCTCGACCGCGACGACCGGGTCGCGCACTCCGGACATCGGCCAACCCACTCGTCGGCAGTGCCGACAACGACCACGCGGACACCGTCGGGGCCCAGCGCCACCGTGTCGACGACGATTCCTTCGAGACCGAGCAGCAATGTACTAGCGTCAGACAAGCTCGCGCCTTTCTGCGATCTGGATGCGTGAGAACACCCAGTTCACAAGGGCGCGAGCCCTCAATCAGTCACCGACACGATCCGAATCGGTCACACCAGACCCCCATCAAGTCGGAAGAGCCCGATTTGCACCATCAGCCCTGTTGATAATGCGATGGTGTCAGTAGTTTCGCGGTAGCGCCGCGACCATCGCTTCGGCCTGTGCGCGTGTGAGTGTGATGATGCTTCCGTCCGGTAGTCCGAGGATGCGATCAATGGCGCGC
>DATJBA010000438.1:0-13615 GCA_035515675.1 Mycobacterium sp. | reverse complement strand
CAGCCGTGCGCGAAGCAGCATCTGGCCCTCAGGTCGTCGCGGGTTACTTCACGAGAGTGAACTGCCCCACGTTGCTGATGCCTTTGCGGAAGAAGTTCTCGCACCCAGTCAGATAGTGCATGTAACGGTCGTAGACCTCTTGGGACTGGATGGCGATGGCCTTCTCCTTGTTGGCCTCCAGGTTGGCCGCCCAAATGTTGAGCGTCCGCGCGTAATGCTCCGGCAGCAATTGCACCTTTTCGACCGAGAACCCGGCGGCCTGTGCGAACTTGAAGATGTCTTCCTGCGCCGGCAACTGTCCGCCTGGGAAAATTTCCGTACCCATGAATCGCATGAACCGCACATCGCTCATCGTTATCGTGACGCCGCGCTCATGCTGCTGTTTCTGGGTATACGTCAAAATCGTGTGCAACAGCATCCGGCCGTCACCGGGAAGGATGTCGTAGGCGCGTTCAAAGAATGCGGCATAGCGCTCCATCTTGAACGCTTCGAAGGCGCCGATAGTGACAATCCGGTCGACCTTCTCCTCGAACTCTTCCCAGCCCTGCAACCGCATCTCGATATTGCGTTGTGTCGGGATCCGGGCCAGCTTGGCCTTGCTGTACTCGAACTGATTGCGACTCAGCGTAATTCCGATGACGTTGACGTCGAATTTCTCGACCGCTCGTATCAGCGCCCCACCCCAGCCGCAACCAATGTCGAGCAATGTCATCCCGGGCTCGAGGTTCAGCTTTCCCAGCGCCAGGTCGAATTTGGCGTTTTGAGCTTCTTCGAGGGTCATGTCGTCACGCTCGAAGTATGCGCACGTGTAAGCCATCGTCGGATCTAGAAATAACGCGAAAAACTCATCGGAAATGTCATAGATGGATTGCGACTCTTCGTAATATGGCCTCAACGCGGTCATGCTGATACCTCTCATTTGTTGATCGCGGGGAATAATACCCGATTCACTCAACGGCTGTCACGCTCTACCAATCACATGTCGGCACGGTCACGGCGCGATCCCGGCACTGCGAACTCGATCGCAGCCGCGCCGGGGGCGCTCAACCGCATCAGTACGTGTAGAAACCCCGACCCGATTTTTTGCCCAGCCAACCCGCCTCCACCATTCGCAGCAACAGTGACGGCGGGCCGTACTGGGCATCCTTGAATTCCTCGAACATCTTATCCGCGATCAGCTTGAGGGTGTCCAGGCCAACAAGATCAGACAGCCGCAGCGGGCCCATTGGGTGCGATAGGCCGGCAACGACGGCCTTGTCGACATCTTCGAAGGTGGCGAAACCGGCCTCCACCATCCGGATCGCCGACAGCAGGTACGGCACCAGTAGCGCGTTCACCACGAAGCCGGACCGGTCGGAGCAGCGCACCACTTGTTTGCCCAGAACCGTACTGGCAAACTTCTCGGTACGAGCGGCGGCGGCTTGGTCGGTAACCAGCGTGCTGACCAATTCGACCAGCGGTAGCACCGGCACCGGATCGAAGAAGTGCAGGCCCAGTACCCGTTGTGGGTTCTTGGTGGCCGCTGCGATCTTCATGATCGGGATGCTAGAGGTGTTGGACGCCAGCACCGCGTCGGGATCGGTGACTACTCGGTCGAGCTCAGCGAAAATCTCCGCCTTGATGGCCTCATCCTCGACAACCGCCTCGATCACCAGTTGGCGGTCGGCCAGGTCGTTTAAATCCGTGGTGAAGGTGAGCTTGCTAAGTGCGTGATCGCGCTCCCGCTCGGTCACCTTTCCCGCGCTGACGCCACGCTCCAACGACTTCACGATGCGGTTACGTCCCGCCGTGATCAGCGCCTCGGTGGTCTCGAACACCGTCACCCCGACACCGGCGCGGACTGAGACCTCGGCGATACCGGACCCCATCTGGCCGGCCCCGACAACCCCTACCCACTGGATCGCTGCGTCGCTCACTGTCTCTCCGGTGTCGTATTTTGACATCCTCCCCCGCCCGAAGGCGGTGGATTCCCACGTGCCGATGTCCGGCTGTCTCGATGCCCAACAGAGCACCGCCGTAAGCCGGGGGGGTTTGCGTTCGCGCCGATCGACTCTGTCCCTTACGGGCGTCGCAGGTGTCTGTGTTTCCGCGGCCTCGCCGATTACTTTCCCCGACGCCGGTCGATGTCCTGACCTTGGGATCTCTCCGGGGGATTCAGTTGTGGTCACCACCGTAACAGAGCCCGCCGACACATCGCTGATGCGCTTACCGCGCCCTGAGGGCGCGGCTTGCGCGTCAACTTCACGGACGAGCAGACGCAGACTCGCACGATCTCAGCCGCAAATGTGCGATTCTGCGTCTGCTCGGCACAGTCTCAACTCAGTGAAACTGCCCCTCCTCGGTGGAGCCGGTCAGAGCAATGGTCGAGGAGTTCGGGTCGACCGTGGTGGCAATGCGGTCGAAGTAGCCGGCGCCGACCTCGCGCTGGTGATTGGTCGCGGTGTAGCCGCGCTCCTCGGCGGCGAACTCGCGCTCCTGCAACTCGACATAGGCGCTCATCTGGTTGTGGGCGTAGCCGTAGGCCAGGTCGAACATCGAGTAGTTCAGCGCGTGGAAGCCAGCGAGTGTAATGAACTGGAACTTGAATCCCATTGCGGCAAGCTCCTTTTGGAACTTCGCGATGGTGGCATCGTCGAGATGCTTCTTCCAGTTGAACGACGGCGAGCAGTTGTACGCCAGCATCTGGTCCGGGTACGCGTCCTTGACCGACTCGGAGAACTTCCGCGCGACCTCGAGGTCCGGTGTACCGGTCTCCATCCAGATCAAGTCGGCGAACGGGGCGTAGGCCTTCGCCCGTGCGATGCAGGGCTCGATGCCGTTCTTGGTGCGGTAGAAACCTTCTCGGGTGCGCTCGCCGGTGATGAACGGCCGGTCGCGCTCGTCGACGTCGGAAGTGGTCAGCGTGGCCGCTTCGGCGTCGGTACGGGCGATCACAACGGTCGGCACGCCGCAGACGTCGGCGGCCAGTCGGGCCGATGTCAGCGTGCGGATGTGCTGCTGGGTCGGGATCAGCACTTTGCCGCCCAGATGGCCACACTTCTTTTCCGACGCCAGCTGGTCCTCCCAGTGCGTGCCGGCCGCGCCGGCGGCGATCAGTGCCTTTTGCAGCTCGAAGACGTTGAGCGCGCCGCCGAAGCCGGCCTCGGCGTCGGCGACGATCGGCGCCAGCCAGTTTTCCACCGACCTATCGCCCTCGACCTTGGCGATCTGGTCTGCGCGCTGCAGGGCGTTGTTGATCCGGCGGACCACCTGCGGCACCGAGTTGGCCGGGTAGAGGCTCTGGTCCGGGTAGGTGTGGCCGGACAGGTTGGCGTCGCCGGCGACCTGCCAGCCCGACAGGTAGATGGCCTTGAGGCCGGCGCGCACCTGCTGGACCGCCTGGTTGCCGGTCAAGGCGCCGAGCGCGTTGACCCACTCCAGGTCGTGCAGTTCTTCCCACAGCACCTCCGCGCCGCGGCGGGCCAAGGTGTGCTCCTCGACCACGGTGCCTTGCAGTGCGACGACGTCCTCGGCGGTGTAGGTACGGGTGACGTCCTTCCAACGCGGGTTCGTGTCCCAGTCGTGCTGGATCTGCTCGGCGCTCTTCGGGGTGCCAACGACAGACATCGGGCTTGCTCCTTAACGGTCTTGTCATGCTGAACTGTTGCAGCCTCACCGCCGTCCGGCAGTAGCTACAGGCTCAGCTTCACTGGTGTGCTAACACGACCATGGCACAGCCGGTTGATGCCGGTCCACCCATTTCAATTGGCCAATTTCGGCAACGCCTTCTCACGATTTTGCGAATTTTACGAAGGCAGCGTTTAACTTAACCCTTTCAGGAGCTACCCGTTAGTAACCACGAACCTGCAGGTCAAACAGGCATTTGACGGCCCAGTCGAACTTGGGTGGTTCGGCTAGAGAGCGAAGATCGCGGCGACGGCTTTCGTTTCGTCGCCAACCGCATATGTGAGCGTCGTAACAGCGCGACCGGCCAGGTTTGGTCCGAATTGATCGGTGGAGCCGGCCGGGTGAAGATGCGAGATGATCTCCAACTTGTCGCCCAGGGCGACCGGCGCTTCGTGTTCGATGGTGGTGCGCAGCGGTCCCTGCACCAATTCGGGATGCGACGCCAGGTAGTCCTCGATCACGCTCCAATACACCGAGTTGTTCACGTGGTCGAACAAGTCGATGTCGGTGACTCGGACGGGGAACTCGTGGATCTCGGCCGCGTCGTCGCGGCTACCCGGCTTCAAATAGCCCTTCCACCGCAGCCGATCGATGGACGTGGTTTTGTGCAGACCCTCCAGGAAGTCGTCAGCGATGCGCGCGGGCATCTGAGTTTCCCGGTTGATGTTGATCCAGAATGCCTCGGATTCGATCAGGCCGCCCTTGCGCCCGTCGATGCGAACCCGCATCTCACACCACCGGTTCGAGGTGCCCGAACACCATCTCCGCAGGCGCAACATGTCCTGAAACTCGATCGGGCGGATCAGGTCAACCATGGTGCGACGGACGATCCACAGCGGATGAGTCTCCTCGAAGCCCCTCTCGCGCAGCTGATCCTGGCCGATGTCTTGGATGTGCCGGGCGCCCGCGTCCAGCCGCAGCCGGCCCGTGCGATCGATGTCACCCACACGCAGTGGCCATTCGCGATCGAACACATCGGGGTGGCCGTCGGGCACGGGCGTCATTGTTTTGTCCAGGCTCACGGCTTTGCCTCCCCGTGTTTCCTTCTCGTCGTTACCCAAGGTTTACCCGGGGCCCCGATGCGAATCATGCCAATGACATCACCGAAACACCAATTGTGACCAAGCCGTGTCGGATGCCAACTCTGCGAACCATGCCTTCACAGCGGCGGGTACGCTTAATCAAATGCCCAAAACATTCGTCGGCTCGCGCGTTCGCCAGCTACGTAACGAGCGCGGGTTCAGTCAAGCCGCACTGGCCCAGATGCTGGAGATCTCGCCGAGCTACCTCAACCAGATCGAGCACGACGTCCGCCCACTGACGGTGGCTGTGTTGCTGCGGATCGCCGAGGTGTTCGGGGTGGATGCGACCTTCTTTGCCTCCCATGACGACACCAGGCTGGTCGCCGAGCTGCGCGAGGTGACGATGGATCGCGATCTGGACATCGACGCCGCCCCGCCCGAAGTCGCCGAAATGGTCAGCGCTCATCCCGCCCTGGCCCGTGCGGTGGTCAACCTGCACCGGCGCTACCGGATCACCACCGCGCAGCTGGCTGCTGCCACTGAGGAGCGGTACTCCGACGGCAGCGGCAGCGGGTCGATCACCATGCCCCACGAAGAGGTGCGCGACTACTTCTACCAACGCCAGAACTATTTGCACGAACTGGACACCGCCGCCGAAGACCTCACGATCCAGATGCGGCTGCACCACGGCGACCTGGCCCGCGAGTTGACCCGCCGGCTCACCGAGGTGCACGGAGTGCACATCAACAGGCGGATCGATCTCGGCGACACCCTACTACACCGCTACGACCCCAACACCAAGACGCTAGAAATCAGCAATCACCTCTCGTCGGGTCAGCAGGTGTTCAAGATGGCCGCCGAACTGGCCTATCTCGAGTTCGGCGATCTGATCGACAGCTTGGTCGAAGAGGGAAAGTTCACCAGTGAGGAGTCGCACACGCTGGCCCGGCTCGGGCTGGCCAATTACTTCGCTGCCGCCGCGATGCTGCCCTACCGCCAATTCCACGACGTCGCTGAGAATTTCCGCTACGACGTCGAGCGGCTGTCGTCGTTCTACTCGGTGAGCTACGAGACCATCGCACACCGGCTGTCGACGCTGCAACGGCCGTCGATGCGGGGCGTGCCGTTCTCGTTCGTCCGGGTAGACCGAGCCGGCAACATGTCAAAACGCCAGTCCGCCACCGGTTTTCACTTCTCCTCCAGTGGAGGCACCTGCCCGCTGTGGAACGTCTACGAAACGTTCGCCAACCCGGGCAAGATCCTGGTGCAGATCGCCCAGATGCCCGATGGCCGTAACTACATGTGGGTAGCCCGCACCGTGAAACGCAGCGCCGCGCGGTATGGTCAGCCCGGTAAAACCTTCGCGATCGGGCTGGGCTGCGAACTTCGGCACGCTCACCGGCTCGTCTACTCGGAAGGACTCGACTTGTCGGGAGACATCGCCACACCGATCGGCGAGGGCTGCCGTGTCTGCGAACGCGACAACTGCCCGCAGCGTGCGTTCCCCGCCCTGGGGCGCGCGCTCGATCTCGACCAACACCGCAGCACCGTGTCTCCGTACCTGGTGAAACAACCGTGAGCGGGGTTCCGGACGGCCCGGTAGCCGGCCCGGTAGGTCGCATCCCGTCGGGCGGGTTGCGCCGGCTGGGACCGATCAACTGGGTGTTTGCAAAGTTGGGCGCACGCTCGGTCGGGGCGCCGGAGATGCATCTGTTTACCACCCTGGGTCAGCGCAGGTTGCTGTTCTGGGCCTGGCTGGTTTATGGTGGCCGGCTGCTGAGGGGGCGGCTGCCGCGGGTCGACACCGAGTTGGTGATCTTGCGGGTCGCACATCTGCGCTCTTGCGAATACGAGCTGCAGCACCATCGCGGGATGGCGCGCCGCAGCGGGCTGGATGAGCAGCAACAGGCGCTGATCTTCGGCTGGCCCGAGGTCCCGCAAGAATCCAGGGCAGGGCTCACCGATCGGCAACGAGCCCTGCTGAGCGCCACCGACGAGTTCGTTGACAAACGCTCGATCAGTGCCGAGGTCTGGCAGCAGCTGGCCAGCCACCTCGATCGGCGTCAGCTGATTGAATTCTGCTTGCTCGCAGGCCAATACGACGGGCTGGCCGCGACAATAACCGCCCTCGACATCCCGTTGGACAACCCGACTCGTTACACGTAGATGTCGGCCAGCACGGCCAATGTCAGTACCACGGGAAGTGTCGGTAGGCCGAAGGCGAACGCCGCCCACCGGTACTTGAGGCCTCGGCGCAGCCACCAGCCCCAAACTCCGGCACAGATTGCCAGTACACCCGACAGGAGCAGTACCAGCGGGCCCCACCGGCTCACCGTCGTGGCGTCATCTCCGATCGAAATGGCGATCAGCCACAGGACGTAACCAGTGGCCACACCGCCGATGGCGCCGACAACAGTCTCACTGGTTTTGCTGGTCGTCATCGGTTGCTCAGAAGTTGATCATGTGGCCGGTCAGGCCGTGAAAGCACTCCTGCAGCGCCTCTGACATGGTCGGATGGGTGTGCACGTTGCGAGCCAGTTCGCTGGCCGTCAGATCCCATTTCTGCGCCAGTGTCAGCTCGGGCAGCAGCTCGGACACGTCATGGCCGATCATGTGCCCGCCCAGCAGCTCGCCGTACTGCCCGTCGGCGACCAGCTTGACGAAACCGCTGGGGTCGCCCAGACCATGAGCTTTGCCGTTGGCGGTGAACGGGAACTTGGCGACCTTGACGTCGTAGCCTTCGTCCCGGGCCTGCTGCTCGGTGAGCCCGAAGCTGGCGACCTGTGGCTGGCAGAACGTCGCGCGGGGCAGCATGCGGTAATCGCCGAGGGCTAAAGTCTCTGCACCGGCTATGGTTTCGGCGGCCACCACACCTTGTGCCTCGGCCACGTGCGCCAGCATCAGCAGCCCGGTGACGTCGCCGATGGCGTAGATGTGCGGCGCGCTGGTGCGCATGTAGTCGTTGATGCCGATGGCTTTGCGCTCGGTCAGCTCGACCCCGGCCTTGTCCAGCCCGTAGCCCTCGACGTTAGGCGCAAACCCGATGGCCTGCAACACTTTCTCGGCCTTGAGTTCCTCGGGCTGACCGTCCTTGCTGACGGTCACCGTAACCACAGAACCGTCATCGGCAATGGCTTCGACTTTGGTTCCGGTGAGGACCTTGATGCCCAGCTTCTTGAACTGCTTCTCGATCTCCTTGGACACCTCGGTGTCCTCGTTGGGCAGCGCGCGCGGCAAGAATTCCACAATGGTCACGTCGACGCCGTAGTTCTTCAGCACATAACCGAACTCCATGCCGACAGCACCGGCTCCGGCAATGATGATCGATTCCGGTAGCTCGCGGGACAGGATCTGTTCTTCGTACGTGACCACGTTGGACGACAGCGACGTTCCGGGAACCAACCGGGTACTGCTGCCGGTGGCGATGATCGTGTTGTCGAACGTGACGGTTTGCGTGCCACCGTCATTGAGATCGACCGACAACGTGTTGGCGTCAGCGAATTTGCCGTACCCGTGAATCTCGGTGATCTTGTTCTTCTTCATCAGGAAGTGCACGCCGGCGACGCGGCCCTCGGCCACTTTGCGGCTACGGTCGTAGGCGATCCCATAATCGAAGGTCGCCTCGCCGCTGATACCAAAAGTCTTGGCCTCTTTGGTGAAGATGTGGGCGAGCTCGGCATTGCGCAGTAGCGCCTTGGACGGAATGCAGCCGACGTTGAGGCAGACTCCGCCCCAGTACTTCGGTTCGATGATTGCGGTGTTCAGACCTAGCTGTGCGGCACGGATAGCTGCGACATACCCGCCGGGACCGGCCCCGAGGACGACGACGTCATAGTGAGAAGTCACGATCCCACAGTAGTGGGGCGTGACTTCTCACTGAACAACATCGTGAGTGACGGCCCCTACCCTAGTGGCCTCGGCTGACGACGAGACCGTTAATGCGGGATAACGCCGACGAGACAGTGACCCACTCGCGCGCAGTAGTAATAGCCGTACAGGGGCGCCGCGGTAGCAACGGAGGCAAACGGCGCCGACATCACCGCGAGCGATAGCGCCGAGATCAGCGGCCTGCCCTGCACCATCGCCAATATCACGCCAGCTACGGCGCAGGCCACGACATAGACCAGGACCATGAACACTGCGGGCGTCTTGTCGATCGTGTGGTACCACCAATAGAACAAACTCAGCCCGACCTCGGCCGCCGCGATCCACACGCCGAGGATCACCAGAACCAACTTCCACCACTTCAGGTAGAGATAGCGACCCGGAACGGTGACCGACTGCACGGGCGCGCCGGCCGACTCGGTCGAGGCATCCTGCTCCGAAGCGCCGGCGGACGTCTCGGGTGCATCCTTGCGCTCCGGTGACGACAGGTCGGACTTCTCGGGCGCGGACTTGCCCGACTGCTCCGACCCGGTGACAACAGGAGACGGCTGCGAGCCGGTGTCATCAAAGTTCGGCACGAACGGCACCGAGTGCTCGCCGGTGTCTTCAGAATCGCTGAAATCCGGGACGAATGACTGTGTACCGGTGTCCTCGGAATCCGAGAAATCCGGCGCGAACGGCTCAGTCCCCGGCTTCGACGCGTGATCGTGGTCAGCCACCGGACGCGACCTGGAGAACGACCAGCACACCGAACCAACCCGGCGCGAGCGCCAGGATGAACGCGCCCACCATCGTGACCCACCGACGCCCGGAAAACAAGATCGTCAACAGCCCGATCCCACTGGGAATCCCGACCACCAGCGCAATAGCGATATCCGGGCGGATCCTCGCATGGACCACCACGGCGAACGCGACCCCGGCCAACAACCCGACCGCGCAGCCGATCAGCATGGCGCTGGCCAGCAGCCAGGGGCGGGGAAGAGGAATCACGGTGACGACCTTACTGCGGTTATCGAGTACCAGGGCTGCACGTTCCCGGTGCGGCCCGTTCATCAAGGGCCACCACCCCATTGCGTACTGACGGGCGTTCGCCACGCTCGTAAGCAGCGCCGGTGATGACGGGTACGGCCGCCAGCTTGGCCTTCTCTTCGTCGGTGAAGACCCGGCCGCGGCTGAGAAACCGCACACCTTCCGGTGCTTCCAGGCTGAACCCGCCGCCGCGGCCGGGCACCACGTCGATGATCAGCTGGGTATGCTTCCAAGCCTGGTACTGCGGACCCGAAATCCACACCGGCACCCCGTCGCCGGCCCCATTGTCTACATCGAGCACGCCCAACAGGACATCGCGGTCCCCCACCAGGAAGTCCCCGACCGGGTAGCACATCGGCGACGATCCGTCGCAACAGCCGCCGGACTGGTGGAACATCACCGGACCATGGCGCTGCCGCAGCCGCTCCAGCAGGGTCGCAGCGTCGGCCGTGATCAGCGCCCGCGCGACCATCAGAAGAACCCGAGCGCCTTCTCGGAGTAGGACACCATCAGGTTCTTGGTCTGCTGGTAGTGGTCGAGCACCATCTGGTGGGTCTCCCGGCCGATGCCGGATTGCTTATAGCCGCCGAACGCCGCGTGCGCGGGATAGACGTGGTAGCAGTTGACCCACACCCGGCCGGCCTGGATGTCGCGGCCGGCCCGGTGGGCGGTGTTGCCGTCGCGGCTCCACACACCGGCACCCAGTCCGTAGAGGGTGTCATTGGCGATAGAGATCGCGTCGTCGTAGTCCTTAAACGACGTCACCGCCACCACCGGCCCGAAAATCTCCTCCTGGAAGATCCGCATCTTGTTATTCCCGCTGAAGATCGTCGGCTGCATGTAGTAGCCGCCGGAGAGGTCACCCCCCAGCTCGGCGCGCTCCCCGCCGGTGATGATCTTGGCGCCTTCGTCCTTGCCGATCTCGATGTAGGACAACACTTTTTCCAGCTGGTCGTTGGAGGCGTGCGAGCCGAGCATGGTCTCGGTGTCCAGCGGGTCGCCCTGCCGGACCGCCTTGGCGCGAATCGCCGCCAGCTCCAGGAACTCATCGTAGATGTCGGCCTGAATCAAGCCGCGGGACGGACAAGTGCAGCATTCGCCCTGGTTCAGGGCGAACCCGGTGAACCCCTCCAGCGCCTTGTCCAGGAAGTTGTCGTGGGCGCTCAGCACGTCGGAGAAGAAGATGTTGGGGCTCTTGCCGCCCAGTTCCAAGGTGACCGGGATCAGGTTCTGCGAGGCGTATTGCATGATCAGTCGACCGGTGGTGGTCTCGCCGGTGAACGCGATCTTGGCGATCCGGTCGCTGGACGCCAGCGGCTTGCCCGCCTCGGCGCCGAATCCGTTGACGATGTTAACCACCCCGGGCGGCAGCAGATCGGCGATCAGCGACATGAAGTACATCACCGATGCCGGCGTCTGCTCAGCCGGCTTGAGCACCACCGTATTGCCGGCGGCCAGCGCTGGCGCGAGTTTCCAGGTCGCCATCAGGATCGGGAAGTTCCACGGAATGATCTGCCCGACCACGCCGAGCGGCTCGTGGAAGTGGTAGGCGACGGTATCCTCGTCGATCTGCGACAGCGAACCCTCCTGGGTGCGGATCGCGGCGGCGAAGTACCGGAAATGATCGGCGGCCAGCGGGATGTCGGCGGCCAGCGCCTCACGGATCGGTTTGCCGTTGTCCCAAACTTCGGCCAGCGCCAGCGCCTGCAGGTTCTCCTCGATCCGGTCGGCGATCTTGTTCAGGATCGCCGCCCGCTCGGCGGGTGCGGTCTTGCCCCACGTCGGCGCCGCCGCGTGCGCCGCATCCAGCGCCTTTTCGATATCGGCCTCGTCGGAACGAGCCACCTCGCAGAACGTCTGACCGGTCACCGGCGTCGGGTTCTCGAAGTAGCGGCCCCGCACGGGTGCGACCCACTGGCCCCCGATGAAGTTCTCATACCGGGATTCATACGACATCAACGCCCCGGCAGAACCTGGACGCGCGAAAACAGTCATCTGCTCGGCTCCTCGTTCGTGTAATACAACTCACACTACCGCCGGGGGCCACAATGGCGTCCATGACGTCGCAAGCCGCTGCTGCCTCCGAAAACAGCCGTGACCCCTACCTGTGGCTTGAGGAAGTCACTGGTGAAGACGCGCTGGATTGGGTGCGGGCGCGTAACGAACCGACACTGGCGCAATTCTGCGATGCGAAATTTGAGCAGATGCGCGTCGAGGCGCTCGAGGTGCTCGATACCGACACCCGAATTCCGTACGTAGTCCGCCGCGGCGAGTACCTCTACAACTTCTGGCGCGACGCCGCTAACCCGCGCGGGCTGTGGCGGCGCACCACCTTGGACAGCTACCGCACCGACTCCCCTGAGTGGGACGTGTTGATGGATATAGATGAATTAGGCCGAGCTGACAATCAAAAATGGGTGTGGGCAGGCGCCGGCGTCATCGAGCCCGACCATAGGCGCGCACTGATCGGCCTCTCCCGGGGCGGTTCGGACGCGTCTGTTGTCCGCGAATTCGACATGCTGACACGCGAATTCGTCACCGACGGGTTCGAGCTGCCGGAGGCCAAGTCCCAGATCGCCTGGGCCGATCCGGATACCGTCCTGGTAGGCACCGACTTCGGAGCTGACTCGCTCACCGAATCCGGCTACCCGCGAGTGATCAAGCGGTGGCGCCGGGGCACACCATTGACCGATGCAGAGACCGTCTTCGAGGGCGCACGCTCCGACGTCCGCGTCTCTGCGTCAGTGGATCGGACGCCCGGCTTCGAGCGCACCGTGCTGGGGCGAGCTCTCGACTTCTGGAACGACGAGGTCTACGAACTGCGGGGCTCGGAGCTGATTCGTGTCGACGCGCCCACCGACGCGAGCGTGTCGATACACCGCGAGTGGATATTGATCGAGCTGCGCACCGATTGGTTCATCGGCACCGCGACATATACCGCGGGCTCGCTGCTAGCGGCTGACTACGCAGAATTCCTCGCCGGCACAGCGGAATTGCGGCTGGTGTTCGAGCCCGACGAGCACACCGCTTTGTATCACTATGCGTGGACTAAAGACCGCCTCTTGATCGTCACACTGGCCGACGTGGCCAGCCGCGTCGAGATCGCCACACCAGGCATTTGGCAGCGCGAACCGTCCCCCGCAAGCGGGAGGTACCCCCACCCGGGTATTCCCGCCGCAACCAACACCGTCATCGCTGCCGCCGACGACACCGGCGACGAGTTCTTCCTCGATTCCAGCGGATTCGTCACACCTTCGAGGCTGATGCGCGGCACCGGCGACGGGCGCCTAGAACAGATCAAGTCCGCGCCAGCGTTCTTCGACGCCGAAAATATCTCTGTGGCACAGTATTTCATAGCATCAGAGGACGGCACGTCGATCCCGTACTTCGTCGTACGACGCACTGACCGCAACGGTTCCGCCGGTCCCGGCCCCACCTTGCTGAGCGGCTACGGCGGATTTGAGACGTCCAGAACACCCGGGTACGACGGCGTGCTGGGCCGGCTGTGGCTGGCCCGCGGCGGCACCTACGCCGTGGCCAACATCCGCGGCGGCGGCGAGTACGGGCCCGGCTGGCACACCCAGGCGATGCGCGAGGGCCGGCACAAGGTGGCCGAGGACTTCGCCGCGGTGGCAACAGATTTGGTGGACCGCGGCATTACGACCGTCGAGCAGCTCGGCGCGCGGGGAGGTAGCAACGGCGGCCTGCTGATGGGCATCATGCTGACCAAGTACCCGGAGAAGTTCGGCGCGCTGGTCTGCGACGTGCCGCTGCTGGACATGAAACGTTACCACCTGCTACTGGCCGGCGCCTCATGGGTGGCCGAGTATGGCGATCCGGACAACCCGGCGGACTGGGAGTTCATCTCCGAATACTCGCCCTACCACAACATTTCGGCGGACCGGCAGTGCCCGCCGGTGCTGTTCACCACGTCCACCCGCGACGACCGGGTACATCCGGGCCATGCCCGCAAGATGACCGCGGCGTTAGAGGCCGCGGGGCATCGGGTGTGG
>DATJBA010000437.1:0-3988 GCA_035515675.1 Mycobacterium sp. | reverse complement strand
CTGTTCCACGCTCTGTGGGACAACACCGACGCCGCCGATAGGAAGCTCTCGGCAGCACTGGTCGACGGCAAGTACGCCTGGCTGGACGACGGGATCATCGACCTCACGGAGGGCACCGGCCCGTGGACAGCCGACGAGTCGGTGCGTCCCTCGGACGTCGAGACCGTACACCGGCGTGTGCTGGAGGGGTGATCGGTCGAGTCCACGGATGAAGACGGCACCACGTGATCCAGGGCGCTTACCGCATTATGGGCTTGTTGGCAGGCGCCCCGAGACCGGCGTAGTCGTTGGCATCGGCGGCCTGACCGGCTGCCTGCATGGCGCTCGCCAAGCCCTGCATGCGGTCCAGGGTCAGCTGGACCCATGCGCGCACAGCTTCAGCTTCAGGGGTGGTCGTGGCGGCGCAGGTCGCGGTGGCGGTACCGCTGCTGGCCGTGTCTGTGTGTATTGCGGCTGCGCAGCCAGCGGCGGCGTCATCTAGTTAGCCACCCCCACCCAGCCCGGGGACTGCGCAAGGCCAAACACCGTGCCAGCCAACTGGACAAGACCTATCCCGGGGCGGCCGCATCGCTACGTCAGGGGCTCGAGGAGATGTTCACGGTGGCCCGGCTCGGTACTGACGGTCGCCTGGCGATCACCCTGACCACGTCCAACCCGATCGAGTCGATGCTGTCCATCGCCCGGACCACCAACCGCAACGTCACCCGCTGGCGTGACGGGCCGATGGCGCTGCGCTGGACCGCTGCGGGCATGCTCAACGCCGAACGATCCTTCCGCCGCGTCAAGGGCTACAAACAGATGCCCCACCTCGCGGCAGCACTGCACCGGCACGCCCACCCCGACACCGCCACCGTGGATGTGGCCGCCCGTGCCTACGGATTAGCCCGTGCCTACGGATTAGAAGGTCGATTGGAAGCAAGGAGGCAGCCGACAGATCAATACGGCAAGGCACTCGATACCACTGACGATCACATCGCTGCAGCTCAATGGCGCTGCCCGACCAGTCCTGGCACATCGAATCAGCGTTCGGGACGAAGAGGCCGGTTCGTAGCATCCTCGGTCCGTACCTACGGATCACGAGTTCGTTTGATCCGCTCCGGATCCGCCGCGCCGTTTGGATTGCGTGGTCTGAACGCTCAAGATCGGTCCAGTTCGTCCACCTTGACCAGCACAAACGTCTCGCTTCTGACTTCGCCTCAGCCTGAAAAGCGGGATGTACATGAGCATCCACGCGAGTTCTCATGCTGGTGTCTCCGTACCTCAGCTGGTGAGGCGTTTCGTTACCGGTATCGAGACGGGCGGCCAGCAGGCCCACCAACCGCTACAGGCGGTTCATACACCGGACCGACACAGCTCGGCCACGGTCTCACCCCGCTCGACCGGAGCCCCCAAAACAGAGGCGACCAACGGCATGCCTCGTCGGGCTGGGGCGAAGCCCCGGTTAGGTTTCCACCGTGAATGTATTCGACGCGGCAGCAGCGGCCGTACGACGGTTGCCGGGGGGTGGGCTGTCGGCGCGCGGGATCGAGTTTGTCGGTGCCGTCGTCGAAGGCGCCGAGCGGGAGGTCTTCCGTTACCTTCGCTACCGCCTCGACGAGATCGCGTCCGCAACGGCGCCACATCGGCAGGACGTGGCGATGGTGTCGGCTAGTGCCCTGATGGCAGAGCTCTTAGAACGTTCAGTCATGCAGGACACGAAGTCGAGCAAGGCCGACTGGCACGCCGCGGTGCTGAGTCAGCTCGTGCCCGATGAGGCGCGGGTGATCGCGGCGCTTGCCGAGGCTTCCGCACCCGTTCCGCTGCTACACGTCCTGCCCAGGTCCGGCCGCGGCCGGCTGCTGGAGAACGCCTCCCTCATAGGTCGCACGGCGGCCCTGACCTTGCCGGCCATGACCCCGGTCTACGTCACGCACTTGCGGGCCCTGGGCCTGGTTGAAACGGGGCCCGAGGACGAGGACAACCTCCGGGGGTATGAACTGCTGCTTGCGGACAAGGCCGTCCGCGCGGCCCTCAAGGAGGGGGCGATGGGCAAACTGCCGGCGCGCGTGCTCCGTCGGACATTGATGCTGTCCCAGCGTGGGCGTGAGCTCTGGGACAGCACGAGGCCGACCGTATGAATTCGTTCCGCGAAGCCTGGCAAGTCTTCACCGACCACCCCGTCGTCCTGCTGCTGATGCCCGTCGTTGGCTCGTTCATCGGATGGATAACCAAAGTCATCGCGATCTGGATGGTCTTCAAGCCGCTGAAGTTCGTCGGTATCGGGCCGATCGGCTGGCAGGGGCAATTGCCGCGCCGGGCCGCCAAGTTCGCGTCTCATGCTGCAGACGTCATCCTTACCAATCTCATCGACGCACGGGATCTGATCGACAAACTTGATGCCCACAAGATCGCCCAGGAATGTGACAACCTAATCACCGGGTCCGTCGATCCGATCGCACGTGAGCTGATCGGCGAGCGCTGGGACCAACTCCCCGGGCCGGTGAGGAACACGATCATCGCGCGAGCCCGCGCGCGATCGCCGCAGGTCATCGCTGCGCTGTTCGAGTATGCCAAGGCGAATATCGACGGACTCTTCGACCTCGGCTTTATCGTGACGGAGCTGCTCATCAGCCAAAAGCAGATCCTCAACGAGATGGTCCGCAGGAACATCCCGATGATCCTCAACTTCATGAAGGTCTTCGGTCTGATCTTCGGCGGCGTCGTCGGCGCCATTCAAATGGTGGTCTACTGCTTCACCGAGAACACGCTCGTCATCCCGGTTTTCGGACTCCTCGTCGGGCTGGTGTCGGACTGGATCGCCCTCCAGATGGTGTTCCGGCCGCGCAAGCCCACTACTTACCTCGGCGTCTTCCGGTGGCATGGCATGTTCTTCAAGTACCGAGACCAGTTCATCGCAGGGTACGCGCGAGACATTGCCCGCGAGATCTTGACGCCGCAGGTGATCATGAATGCGCTGATGAGCGGCAGCCTCGCCGACCGGTTGTTCGCAATGATCAGCACTGAGATCGACCACGCGATCAACGACGAGCTCGGCCTGACCGCGCCGGTCGTAACCGCCGTGATCGGCAGCACGCGATACAACGAGGCCCGCGATCTCGTGGTCACGCGGGCTCGTGAGGTGATGCCACAAGCAGCAGATCAACTCGACTCATACGTCACGGCTGCGATGGACATCGACAAAACCGTCGTCAAGGCGTTTGAGAAGCTCAACGATGACGATTTCGAAGACATGATTCGGCCGGTCTTCAAAGACGACGAGTGGTTGGTCGTCTGGCTCGGTGGCGGTCTGGGCTTCCTTGTGGGTGAGATACAGGTACACCTACTGACCTTGGTTGGCGGGTTGCATTAGACGTTGAGAACCCAGAGTTCACGATCCGCGATCCCGTGCCGACCGGGGTTTGCAACATGAGGTTTCCGCTCAACTGAGCCAGCTCGATGTGCACTTCGTTCGAGCCGGCGCCGGTGTCGGCACGGACCTCACTAACGGCTGCACGGCCACAGCCACCAACTTGAAGTGTTATTGCCGCACCCATTTCCGACTGGCTTATATACATTCTGGGCGCTCGCCCCGGAAACCTGCTCTGAACTGGTGGCAAGCGGCGCAGCGACACGCCCACACGGCGGGTTGAGCGTAGCGTCAGCGCATGCTGCCTGATGAACCGATCATCCTAGCCCGAGGGGAATGCGCTTCATGGCTCCACTTCCGCCGGTAGACACCAAATGGCAGGTGCCTGTTGCCGTCGAGGCTTTGGCGTTCTTTGCCATCGAGCAGAGCGCTCCGCTAGCCGAGCGTTTCGGGAAACCCCACAGGCCGGGGCAGCCGCACCAGCCCTTTACGACGATGGAATTCATTCACTACCTAGTGTCCCGCGCCATTAATTCGTTTCATTAATCGTTGGATGGACTGGAGGATCTGGTCGGCGGTCTTGGTCCACACGAACGGTTTGGGATCCTGGTTCCAGGCGCTGACCCAGGCACGGATGTCGCG
>DATJBA010000436.1:0-6902 GCA_035515675.1 Mycobacterium sp. | reverse complement strand
GCCAGCGCACCCGACAACGCCAACAGGACCAGACCGATGGTGACCATCGCGCTCAGCGAAGCTGCGATGACTGGTTTGGACCCGACGTGGTCGTCGAGCAGACCGCCAGCGACCGCGCCCACCGCCGCCACTACGCTGGCGGCCACGCCGAACAGCAGGACGTCGGCCTGCGAGATCCCATACACCCTGGCCCCGAGCACAGCGCCGAACGCGAACACGCCGGATATCCCATCCCGAAATACCGCGCTGGCAAGCAGGTAGTAGACGACGTTGCGGCCGCGGCGCCATTCGCCGCTGAGGTCCGACCACAGCTTGCGGTAGGCGCCGAGCACGCCGACGGGCGGGTGCGCTTCGGCGGGTGCGGCCGACCGCGTCGGCGCGGTGACCAGCAGCGGCAGCGCGAACAGCAGGAACCATGCCGCTGCGAGCAGCATCGCGGCCCGGACGTTCTGGCCGTCGGCGGCCGGGATGCCCAGTGCGCCACGGGTCGGACCGCTTCCGGAGATGAACCCGACGTAGACCACTAGCAGCAGCGTGGTGCTGCCGAAGTAGGCTGCCGCCCAACCGAATCCGGAGACTCTGCCCGCGGTTTCGCGGGTGGACAGCTGTCGCAGCATCGTGTTGTACGGGACACTGGCCAGGTCGCCGCAGGCCGACGTTGCGGCCAGCAACACCAAACCAGCCCACAGGTAGCGGGGGTCTTGGCGGATCAGGCTCATCGCGGCGGTCAGCGCCACCGCCGCCATGGTGAACGCCGTCAATGCGTTCCGCCGCCGCTGTGGCGAGCCGACCCACTCCCCGATGGCTGGTGCCAGCAGTGCCACCGTCACACCTGCGACGGCCATCGCGCGGCCCAGCCAGCTCGCCGGCGAGGTACCTCCCGGCCCGCCGACAGCGACCTTCGTCGTCAGATACACGTTGAAGACAAAGGTGACGACGATCGCGTTCAGCCCCGCTGAGCCGCAATCCCACAGCGCCCACACCAGCACCCGGGATTTGCTCACGGTAGCCTTCGATGGACTGCGCGACCTGTGCACGGCCGCCGGTGATCAGCGCTGCTGCGCCCAGGCCAGCAACGGCATCGCTCCGAAGCCAGCTGCGCCAGATGCGAACCGAGCACCGACTCCAACCGCCGGGCATGTCCAAAGGTGAACTCCCCCGACAGCGTTCCAATTGCTGAGGGCGCACACACACCGTCAAACAAGGCCTTCATCCCGCCAGCGCGCACCACATCAACATCATCGATGTAGTCGGCACCCACTGTCGGCACCCACACATGCCGCGATAGGGTGACCAGTTCTCCATCCTGGTCCCCGGCGGCCCCCACTTGGCTAGCTCCGCGGAACGTGCTCCCCCGGCCGTGGGCATTCGTCAGGCACATGAATGAATACTGCGCCGTCTTCGGCTATCGCGGCTTGGCCGCGGCGATGCGCAGTCACGTAGAGCCATCCTGGTCTGATCGGCTGATTGCAGCGGGCGCACTGCGGATCGGCGGCCATATGTTCCTCGCTTTCCTGGCCTCACTATCTCGGCCATCATTCTCAGCGCCTTCCACGCGCCGGCGAGCCGCTTTCTAGGAACAGCGCTTCGGTCTCATTAACCCGGCGCATCGACACCTCAACTCACATCATTTGTCCGCGTGCTTCGTGTGCCAGTTAATTCGTGGTAGAGCTGCGTCGCCGGTCCGACCTGGCTTTTTATCTCGGACAGGTACGCCTGACGCCCGGAGGCAACTGCTTCGGGCGCCGATGGCCCCCGGGGCCTGTTGCAGCCAGAAGATTGTCTGCCAAACGTCTGGTGAGTGCGGGCTGCCTTTGGCCGCCAACCGGTTGAAAACGACTCGATAACAATGTTGGGATTGTCTCGATCCGGGTAACTGTCATCTTGCTGAAAGATGCTGTTCCACAGCCCATTGCGGCTGATGGCCCGAGGGCTAAGCCCGCTTTCCTGCAGTGCGGTCGATAAGATCGCGATCGTCTGAGACGGAGAATAGCCCCGCCGTTGCGCCTCCCTGATGATGGCCTGCGCCACCTCACGCCGCCCCGAATCCAGCGTCAGATTGCAACGGTGCTAAGTTCGCCGGGTTTTCGTCGCCTCCGCCCAAGGTGATGTGACCGCGGTTGCGGACCTGGTTGGGGGTCAGCGCCGACATGCTTGGCAGACCCGACAGCGCCGGCATTGACCCCAAACCCGCGCCCGAAGCACCGCACCACCCAAACCCGAAGGGTTAAACGGCATCCCGCCACCAAACGGCGCACCACCACCGGGCATTGGCCCGCAGTAGGCCATCGAACGCAGCAGCGCCGCCAGCCGCGCATCGCGGCGCCGGAAGGCCTCAACCACCTGGTGCTGCTGGGCCAGGCGAGCCCGCAGCCGGCTCACCAACAGCCTCTCCCCCGCCGGGGTACCCGAAAACGGGGCCAGCGCCGCCGAATCGGCGGCCGCGCCGTTGACCACCGCACCCGACTGCCCTCGCCCGCTGCGATCAGCCCCGGCCGCATCGGTCAGCGCCGCACCCAACCGCCCATCCAGCCCAGCCAGATCATCCAACGCCGGCCCCGCCCCACCGACAAACGAGTCATAGCTGGCCGGAAACGCCCCGCACTGACCGGCCATCTGCTGCTGACCGCCACGCACCACCCCCGACGCCGACGACAGCTGACCACCGGCACCCGCCGCGGCCACACCAGCACCGTCTGCAGGATCACCAAACAACAAATGCGCACGGCCCAGCACCTCCCCCACGTACTGCACCAGCCCATCAACACTCACCACCTCAGTATCAGCCACCAAACCAAAAGGCCCGACCGCAAAATGGCGACCCAGACGACGACTCGCATAGCCGGCAACCGCCCACCCCGCCAGGGACACCCCCCGCGCTCCGACCGGCCCGAGGCGCGGGGCCGCGCCAGAGCTGATTCAAGCAAGCCGTACTCCCCGATTACGACGTCCCCACCGACGGCTGATGACCTTCCGCCGCGTCAAGCAACCCGCCGAAGAAGTTGGCCCCTGGACGCTGCTGCACGACCAGATCAACGGCATGTTGACCGTCGAGTTCCACGCCGACCTGCTCAGCGGCAACTGTCCCGGCAGCGGCCGACTGGTGAGCGCCCCCAACACCTTCCCGGGCGTTATTCGAGCCTGCGCGGAACTCCATCGCGCAGGTCGATGATTGTGCCGTCGGTGGTGTAGCCCTCGATCGGCCGCGGAGCGTGCTGCGGTGGTATGTCGGCGGACTTGTAGTAGATATCGAACAGTTGGGCGGCCTCGTCGGCGTTGAAAACCTCATGGCGACTGACCATCTGGGTGCTGGCGGGAAGCGTAATCGCGACATCGAGAGGGGCGTCGTCGTTATGCGGATGCCCGATGACGTAGCGCACCCAATCGGTACCCCACTGTCGGCCTCTTGGTTTGCGGATCTCCACCGTGATCGCGTCAGGACCGCTTCCGGCCGCCTGAATGTAGTCAGTCGAGTAGTCGCCGGCTTCGAGGACATCGGCATAGCACTGTCCCGGCGGCAATGGCGCCAGGCTCAACGCCCACTGATCGTCGCCATTGAATCCCCGCAGCGGATTGGCGAAGGTGCTGATGTCGCGGCGGATGGAAATTTCGGAGACCAAGACGCCGCCGTCATACTCCAACACGTAATCGTTGACACGCATCGGGGCCAGCTTATCCGCACTGACCGGCACATCCGCAGATTCCATGTCGCGTCCGTCGGCACGTCGCGACGGACGGTGCCGCCTCGAGCGTGCACAACCGTGCGGTTATGGGATCCACCACGAAGATGAGAAAATGCGGTCCGCCATATTGATGAGGATTTTGCAAACCCACAGCTGGAGGCGCTGCAAATTTGCGACAACTGGGACACGCCGGAGAATCGCTAGTTCTGGATCAAGGGAGAAGGGGAGGTGCACTATGGCCGCGAGCGACTGTGGGGATCTACGGCACCGCCGAGGTAGTCGGTGGTGCGCAAACCCTAGCTACGCATCACCCCTCAAGCCTGAGCAGGCGCTCGGCGTTGAGGTGGGCGATCTTTTCCTTATCGGTGGCGTTGATGGGCATCTGATCAAAGAACTGCCGAGCGGCCTTGATGCTGCCGAACGGATAGTCGGTGGTGAACACGATGCGGTCGATGCCGATCGCGTTCACCATGCCCAGATAGGCGTTGAAAGACAGACTCCAACTGGGATCCATCGTGCCAGGGTCTTGCTGAACGTACTCGCCGGCAAGGATGCCGCCGTAGAAGTTCTCGCGAAGGTATTCCTTGATGGTGCGTTTGAGGCCGGTCTCGTTCGGCGGAAACGTGTAGTCCGTGCGCCACGCCATCCAACTCAGCGCCTCGAACTGGTGGCCCACGATGGTCTGCAGCCCGGGGAACCGGTCGAACACCCCGCCCAGGATCAATCGGATGCAGTGGATCCCGGTGTCGATGTGCCAGCCGACCCCCGCGATTGACAACAGGGCCGATACAGCCGGGGCGAAGCCGCTGTAGTAGGCGTCGATCACCGGCTGCGGTGGCACGGTGGGGTGCAGGTAGATGGGCACGCCCAGCGTTTCGGCGCATTCGAACACCGGCCAGAAGAACGTGTCGTCGAGGTAACGCCCGTTGACGTGGCCGTTGATCAGCGCGCCCACAAAGCCCAGATCGCGGACGGCGCGCTCGAGCTCGCGGGCTGCGGCTGCGGGGTCGCGCATCGGCAGGGTAGCAAAGCCGAGGAACCGGTCGGGATGTTTCGCAACCGCAGCGGCGGCGGCGTCGTTGGCCTGGGTGGTCAGCTCCACCGCCAGCGACGGCTCCACGGGCTCTGCGCCTGGAACGTTGGAGAGGATCTGCACATCGATGCCCGCCGCGTCCATCGCAGCGATCCGCCCCTCCCCCAGATCATGGATGCCTGCCGGCCACGGGCCTTGCGGGTCGCTGTCGCCGAAGCGTCGGTTCCCGATCCCGTCGAACACCAATCTGAGGGCTGGATTCGCTTCGGTTATTGCAGCAAGCATGTAGTGCTCCTCGAAACCGATGACCTTCATGACATCCCCTCCTAAAGTAGGGATAGTTTCTTTAACAACCGTACCCTATTCGTTGTGTTAACGTAAGTACAGTTGCAATAATGAGCGCGTGAGTACGCACCCCCAGATCCGGCCCGGGGGCCGCTCAGAGCGGGTTCGCCTCGCCGTGCTGGCCGCCGCCGACGAGTTGGCCGACAACGGTGAGGAGGTCAGCGTGGCCGCCCTCGCCGCACGATCGGGGGTGTCAGAGGTCACCATCTATCGTCGCTGGGGCAGCGCGCAGAACGTCGTTCTGGAGGCTGCCGTCCGCGACAACATCCGACGAGTGCCGATCAAGCCCACCGGCGATCTCAAACGTGATCTCACCAACTGGGCCCGCAACGCCGAACACAACCTCGCCACGCCGCGGGGCCGGCGCCTGCTTGAAGCGATGATGGCCGTGCTGTCGGCGGCTGACGACCCCACTGCGACGGTGAACGCGCAACAATATTTGCAGGTGCGCACCGAGCAGGTTCAGCGAGCCATTGACGCATCCGAGCCGCCGACAGCCATCACAGTCGAAGACGTGCTCGACAAAGTACTGGCGCCGATCTACCTGCGCCAATTGGTCGGATACAAACCGCCGCGCAGCGTAGTGCAGCTCGTATCCGATCTATTGGCCAGCTGCCCCAACGTCGATAGCGCACAGCACCGCACCGATCATCGCCAAAGAAAGCGAGGATCATCGCCAAAGTAGAACGCAACGCCTACTACGACCGCACCGGCGGCCTGCCCGCATAGTAGTGAGTGCCAACCCACGAAAAATCCTGAATCGCGTTCCAACAGGCAATCCCGCGGGATCACCCGGCTCGAGGAAGCTATCGAAATCTTCCTACAGTAATGGTTCATCTCCGGGGGATATGATCCCCAACACTTGACCGCCTCCGCCGGCTCCGCCGCCAACCCCGATTCCATCATCGGCGTCCCTGTGGCTTCCCGTACCACCGCCACCACCTTCGGCCGGCGGCGCAGGTATCGACAGTCGGGGCGGTACGGGCTCACTCGCGTAGGCAGGTCACTGACATCCGGGATCAGGTCATCGATTGGGGCGAAGCCCCGGCCATCGTAGATGGCGGGAACCATCCGCCTTCCCGGCGGTGCGCGGAGGTGGAGTAGGTCGACGAACGAATTTGACTCGCGCTTAAGACCTGCCGTTCAGCACGTTCTAATAGCGCACTTTGTCGGTAGCTGTATTAACCATGTTGTCCAGGTCGCGCATGACATCATCGAAGGCGTCCCTATTGCGCCCGAACCATGGCGGGAAGTGCCAAGCCTCGGCGGAGGCGTCGAAAAGGGCGTCGAGGTCTTTGGTGTGTACCCCGTCGATTGTTCGAACCTCGAATCCGGCCGGGGGGCACCAACGGCCGTGTTGTCTCACCGAGGATGCCTACCCCAGGTTCACGGGCAAGGCCCGGTTCGACTGGTGGTAGCCAAACTCGCGATGCCGACATCGATGCCGGCCCGGCGGCCGGCAGCGGATTGGTCGGCACGTCAGCATCTTACGATGCCGAGCTGCCACGACTTGCCGTTTGCGGTCCCGGCTGCGCGATCGACGCTGCGCGCGCTGTAGCCGCTGCTGTGCAGCAGCCAGCCTGGCCGCGGCGGCACGACCCCAGCGCGGATCACGGGCAAGGCCCGGTTCGACAGTGTGGAGTGGCCCAAAGACGGTGACGGCGCCCGCTGGCTGAGGAGTATCGGTGACGCCGGCTGGGGTGGCTTCGTCTCGGTTCTACGCGCCAAAGCGGAAGAGGCTGCGCGCACCTGGATTGAGGTGGACCCCCGGCACACCTCTGACCGCTGCGAGGCATGTGGACACGCAGCGGCGGAAAACCGCGTCACTCAGGCGGACTTCC
>DATJBA010000435.1:0-5259 GCA_035515675.1 Mycobacterium sp. | reverse complement strand
GACCTCGATCGGATACCGGTAGCCCTTGTACCTCGTCGCAATCGCCACAACGACCAATCCCGGCAGCACCACACCAAGGCAAACAACTTGACGATGCCCTCCGCAGTTACGCAGTGGCGCATCGGGAGGTGATGCCGTCGGTCGAGCACCGGCAATCGCGATACCTGAACAACCGGGCGGAGAACTCCCACCAGCCGACCCGGCACCGCGAACGCGCCATGAAACGCTTCCGCACACCCGGCGCAGCCCAACGGTTCCTGGCGGTGTTCAGCATGATCTCGCCTCACTTGCGGCCCCGCCGCCATCGCCTCACCGCTGACGACTATCGCACCGAAACGACCCGACGATTCGCCATCTGGAACGAGGTCACCGAACTGACTGCCGCAGCCTGACCCATACCACCGACACCCAGCCCACTCAGCCCCTGCACACCCCGATCCCGCTGAGCCCCAGCCAAGTTGACAGCGCCGACTATCGGAGCCGGTTCGTCAGAGAGGCGGATCTGGCGGCCACGTTATGGCATCCCAACATCGTGCGAGTCAACGACCGCGGCGAATTCGACGACCAGCTCTGGATTTCAATGGACTACGTCGAAGGCAACGATGCGGCCTCTTTGCTAAAAGGACCGGTACCCGGCCGGCATGCGCTCCGACGATGTCGCGTCCATCGTTTCAGCGGTAGCCGGTGCGCTCGACTACGCGCATCAGCGCGATCTGCCGCACCGCGACGTCAAGCCCGCCAACACGTTGCTTACCAATCCTGAGGGCGGTGAACGACGAATCTTGCTCAGCGACTTTGGAATCGAGCGAGATCTCGGTGATACGGCTGGTTCGACAGCCTCCAGCACGGCCTTGGGTACTGTGGCCCCCGGTGCGCAGACCAAGCGCCAGACGGGCGGAGTAGCTTCCGGCGTTAGCTTTCTGCCGCAGGTCGGTATAGCGAACCATTGGTTTACGAAACCGGCCGAACGTCACAGAGCTGCGCGAATATCTTCAAATCTGGACGGACGTCTGCGCTGCCAGGAGCATGGTCGTGGGAGGAGCACTATGAGGTTATCCGGCTTTCTGGCGTTGAGCTTTGACTGTTATGGGACTCTCATCGACTGGGAAACGGGCATCGCCGCCGTGCTTGCGCCATGGGCCCGCGAACACGATCTCGACATCGACGACGAACGACTGCTGGCCGCCTATGGCCACCACGAGACGCGCATCGAGGGGGAGACGCCGACCGCCCCCTACCCCGAGATCGTGGCGCAGAGCATGATCGCGGTCGGGAAGGATCTCGGCGTGCCAGTGAGCCGGGCGGAAGCGGAGCGGCTAGGGGCGTCGGTGCCGGACTGGCCGGGGTTCCCCGACTCCCATGAGGCGCTGGCATCGCTCGCGGAACACTACAAGTTGTTCGTCTTATCCAATGTTGATCGAGCGTCGTTTCGGGGCAGCAACCAGCGCCTCGGTGTGTCGTTCACCGAGATCATCACCGCAGAGGATGTCGGCTCTTACAAACCGTCAGCGCGAAACTTCGGGGTGCTGCTGGCCCAGGCCGCTGAACGCGGCATCGCCAGCGACCAGCTGCTGCATGTCTCGCAGAGCCTTTTCCATGACCACGTTCCTGCCAAGGCTGCCGGTCTTGCAACGGTCTGGATCAATCGCCGCCACGACCGGCCCGGCTGGGGCGCCAGCCCCGCCCCCACCACTTCGGTCACGCCAGACTGGGAGTTTCCTTCGATGGCGGCTTTCGCCGAGGCCTGCACGCAGGATCGCGCCATACGCTGACCCAAGATTCGTGCCGGAGCGGCCAAGCATGCGATGGTGGACGCTGCGCCAAAGGTGGGACCAATTGCTGATGGACCAGGACGAAACAGAGCGCGGTCGCCCCACCACCACATAGGAAGCGGCAGCCGCAGGAAATCGCGGACGCGTGCCGGTCCGACCGGTCGGCCTCGTGGCTGGTATTTCCATCTAGTAATAACCAGGCATCATCGGCGCGGGTGGGCACAGTCGACAAGTTCCACAGGCACCGGTTGTCATCTACTCGATGGTCTCATCGACGGCAGAGGATCCACGGCGCCACAGTCACTTTCGACGCAGCCGGTCCGCTCGCCGACGCGGCCTGGGCAAAGCAGCGGCTCGGCTGCGCCACCCAGGCCCTGCCCAACGGCTACTTCGGACTGCCGGTGCAGCAGAGCTGCCCGCACGCCAACGCCTGCCTGACCTGCCCGATGTTCCTGACCACCAGCGAATTCCCAGCATCGTCACCAGCGTCAGCAGCTGCTGCAGCTGGTCACGGCCGGTGAGCGCGGCGTGGCGGATCGCGGCGCGCCCACCGGGATTCCGGTTAGCGCGGCCGGGGCGGGGAATCGCGTAGTGCGGCGTCGGCGGGTCGCGCCGCGGGAGCGGGGCGGGCCGTGTCGCCGGGGCGTAACCGCGGCCTTACAGGCGGGACGGGCGCACCGCATGGCAGCGCGCCGTCGAGGCGGAGCTGATGGTGGCCGGTTGGCGGCCTGGTGGCGGGCGGCGGCGACGGGCGATTGTGATGTCGATGTACCCGAAGAAAAAGCGGGCCCGACCAGCCCTCGGTGGGTGGGGAGCTGGCCGGGCCCCGGTGGCCGGTGAGGCCGGCTATGGGGTTTGCAGTATCCGGAACGCTTGGGCTTTGAGGGATTGGCTGCTGCCGGCGGTGGTGATGTTGCGCAGTGCGCGTGCTGCGCTGGCGTCGCTGGCGGTGCGTGCTCCGTCGGCGCCGGGTGCGGATGGGGCAAGGGTTGGGCCCTTGGGGCACAAACCATTTGAATTGTTTGATTTGATTTAAACTACTCTATGTGTCGAACGTCCGTCCCACCCGAAGTGTCTCAAAAAGGCTGTCTCGGAGACTGTCCCGAACAACGGTGAATCTTGATCTCGATCTGACAAGCTCAGCTCTGTTTAGCGGGAAACCTCAGAAGCCAAAGTCTCCGCCACCAGAATCGGACCCACCGAACCCGCCGGAGTCGAATCCACCACCGGAGTCATAACCGCCGCCGGAGTCGTTGCCGCCGAAGCCTACGTCACCGCCCCCGGAGTATGAGTTGTCATAGCCGCGAAACCCGACACCTGAATCCTGGTAACCGCCATTGAACCCAACATCTCCCTGCTGGCTGTCGTAGCCGCTTTGGCCGCTGTCATAGCTGACATCCGTCAAGGCTGAGTCTCGACCGGCCTCAAAGCCTCGCTCGTAGCTGCCGCCCCAATGGTCGTCCAGTAACGCATCCATCAGCAGGACATCAGTCAGAGCCCAACCCCAGCCAGGACCCCAGAACGCATACGGGTAGTAGCCGGGGTAGAAGAACATCCCGTTGTAATAGCCGCCTCCGTAGTAATGCGGGTAGCCCGGCTGCGGGGTGGTGCTGTAGTTGTTGTTATTGATCGTCACGTTCTCGCCGGTGTCCGGGTTCTTTGTCCGCACCGTGGCCTGCTTGCGGTCTTCATCGGGCACCGCGGTCACGGCGTCCAGGTTGGGCGTAATGCCGAGCTTCCGGTTGGCCCTGGCCGCGGTGGATCTCACGACCGCGAGGTGCGCCCGCGCCGTGGTGTAGTCGCCGGCCTCGTAGGCCTTGCGGGCGTCGTACAGGCTGGAGTTGGCCTTCAGCGACTCAGCGCTGACGTCTGCGCCGCTATTGGTGAGCACCGCGTTATCGAGATCGCTCACATCAGACGCGGCGGCGATCAACTCCTGCTTGACCTGCTCTCGCGCCTCTGCGTCCTTGCGGCGCTTACGATTCCGGTTCACGGCGAACCACATCAGGCCAACCACTGCCAGCGCTGTGCCGACAATGATCAGCATCGCCAGCCAGGTCCAACTGGTGTGCTTCTCGTTCACAACGGGAGAGGTCGTCACTGGTCCACCGGACGCCACATTCACATCGGCCAGGTTGCGTACAAACTCTGTGGTCGCGCCGTATGGGTCATTGCGGTGATCCTTGGCCGACTGACCCATGAATGGGTCGACGCTGTCTGCGATCACCTTCGGCACGTTGTAGGCGCGCACGTGGTAGCCCTTGGAGTCGATAACCAAGATGACCCCGCTGAACTCAGGATTACGGCCCAGGACGATGTTATGGATTGCGTCGGCCGTGGTCACGCTGGTCTGGCTGGGTGCCACCGCCGCAACCCAGACCGGCGGTGTAGGGCTCCACGTCCAGCGGCTAGTGAGGATCTGCTGGTTCAGTTTGTCGGGGTTCTGCAACGGCGGTCGCGCCGCTGGGTCAGCCACCACATGCGTCTGGGCGTTGAACCTACCCACCACCTGATCTGTGTAAGTGTCGGCCCACGCGGAAGGCGCGAGCAGCATTGCGAGCGCCAGGATGAACGGGACCATAAGAAGGTCACGCTGAGGGGGCAATGTTGGCATACCCGAAATCATGCGTGCTTAGACCAGCCGCGTGCCAGATGCCACGCGGAACCGGACCGGCGAGGGGCGTGGCGTCGCCCCACCCCGAATCCCAATACTCGCCGGGACACCAGTGATAGTCCGGGAACGGCGCCGGTTGGGCCTGGGCGACGGCTGCCGCCCCCAAACCGGCGAGCCCCAAACCTGCGGTCGTTACGACTGTTGCTGCTGCGACGCGTGTGATTCTTTTCAATAATGCAAACATTTCTTTTCCTCCTTGCCGTTCGGCTTGTGGCCGGCTGAGCCGCTCCTCGGCTCTTTCTGGGTCGAGGATCCCGCGTCAACAGACGAAGACCATCCGCGGTAACGCGTACATACGCGCGCCCCATTTTCACGCCTGCGAGGCGTCCCCCGGAGGGATATGGAGCTTGTCTCACACAGCAGGCAGCGTTTCGTCTATCCCCGGGCCGGTTTCAAATTCCTCCGTGAACCGTGCGGCTGCTCGAAAAGCGCCGAGCGCCAACCATCCCCCTGGGACACGCTGAAATCGTTGAGCCGGTTCGCCTGCCCAAATCGGGGCGATCTGCTTGGCGGTGGTCCGGAAGAATCGCCGACTCAAGTCGTCGTCGCGATGGGACAAGCAGTCGCGAAGCGCAACAGCTTGCAGCGCGGCCACTGTCATGCCCTGGCCATACACCGGGTTGAAGCTGCAGGTCGTGTCGCCGACCAATAGCAGCCCCGCCGGGAACCGGCGCATCTTGTCATAGCGTCTCGATGTGCTGGCCGGATAACGCTGCGCAGACACTGCGCCGAGCGGCTCGGCAGCCCACATTGCAGCGATCAGAGAAGGCGGTGCGAATTGCGCGGTGCAGTCGATCATGCCCGCGAGGTCGA
>DATJBA010000434.1:0-9345 GCA_035515675.1 Mycobacterium sp. | reverse complement strand
AACCCACTCCCATGGTGTGACGGGCGGTGTGTACAAGACCCGGGAACGTATTCACCGCGACATGCTGATCCGCGATTACTAGCGATTCCGACTTCATGCTCTCGAGTTGCAGAGAACAATCCGGACTACGACCGGCTTTCTGGGATTGGCTCCCCCTTGCGAGTTGGCAACCCTCTGTACCGGCCATTGTATTACGTGTGAGGCCCTACCCATAAAGGCCATGAGGACTTGACGTCGTCCCCACCTTCCTCCGGTTTGTCACCGGCAGTCTCATTAAAGTGCCCAACTAAATGATGGCAATTAATGACAAGGGTTGCGCTCGTTGCGGGACTTAACCCAACATCTCACGACACGAGCTGACGACAGCCATGCAGCACCTGTGTTACCGCTCCCTTTCGGGCACCCCTGACTTTCATCAGGGTTCGGTACATGTCAAGGGTAGGTAAGGTTTTTCGCGTTGCATCGAATTAATCCACATAATCCACCGCTTGTGCGGGTCCCCGTCAATTCCTTTGAGTTTTAATCTTGCGACCGTACTCCCCAGGCGGTCAACTTCACGCGTTAGCTGCGTTACCGAGAGATTGCTCCCCCGACAACTAGTTGACATGGTTTAGGGCGTGGACTACCAGGGTATCTAATCCTGTTTGCTCCCCACGCTTTCGTGCCTCAGCGTCAGTCTTAGCCCAGGGGGCTGCCTTCGCCATCGGTGTTCCTCCACATCTCTACGCATTTCACTGCTACACGTGGAATTCCACCCCCCTCTGCCAAACTCTAGCGACCTAGTTTCAAATGCAATTCCCAGGTTAAGCCTGGGGATTTCACATCTGACTTGAGCCACCGCCTACGCACGCTTTACGCCCAGTAATTCCGATTAACGCTCGCACCCTACGTATTACCGCGGCTGCTGGCACGTAGTTAGCCGGTGCTTCTTCTTCCAGTACCGTCAGGAGTGGATGGTGTTAGCATCCACCGTTTCGTTCCGGACGAAAGAGCTTTACAACCCGAAGGCCTTCTTCACTCACGCGACATGGCTGGATCAGGGTTGCCCCCATTGTCCAAAATTCCCCACTGCTGCCTCCCGTAGGAGTCTGGGCCGTGTCTCAGTCCCAGTGTGGCCGGTCGCCCTCTCAGGCCGGCTACCCGTCGTCGCCTTGGTAGGCCATCACCCCACCAACAAGCTGATAGGCCGCGGGCCCATCCCACACCGCAAAAGCTTTCCACCACAAGACATGCGTCTCATGGTCCTATCCGGTATTAGACCCAGTTTCCCAGGCTTATCCCGAAGTGCAGGGCAGATTGCCCACGTGTTACTCACCCGTTCGCCACTCGAGTGTCTCCGAAGAGACCTTTCCGTTCGACTTGCATGTGTTAAGCACGCCGCCAGCGTTCGTCCTGAGCCAGGATCAAACTCTCCAAACAAAATCCCCTCGATAATGAGGTGAATTCAAATCAGAGATACCTGACAAGACGCCAGAATCTGGCATCAAAAACAACCATACCCACACACGGGGAGTGCAAGGCATGGCCAAAAACAACAACAAACAAAAACACCAAACACACTATTGAGTTCTCAAACAACACTCTTGCTTGTTTCGCCCGCTTCGGGGCAACCCCGCCAGCTTAATACAGGTCCGGCAGAGCAGTCAAGCCCCGGTTTGGGCCATCTTTGTGCGGTGACCGCGCCTGCCGGGCATTACCTCGCGCTACTCTACCCGCTCGATCTCGGCTCCCAAAATAACCATGTTCTCCACGAATAACGGGTAGCCGCGGTCGATATGGAAGACGTCGTGCACCTCGGTGTCGCCGTCGGCGACCAGCCCAGCCAACACCAAGCCGGCGCCGGCACGGATGTCCGAACACCACACCGGGGCGCTCGAGAGTTGCGGGAGACCCCGCACGACGGCGTGGTGTCCGTCGGTGCGGGCGTCGGCGCCCAGCCGGATCATCTCTTCGACAAACCGGAAGCGCGCCTCGAATACGTTCTCCGTGATCATCGACGTGCCGTCGGCGATCGACGCCAGCGCGATCGCCATCGGCTGCAGATCGGTCGGAAACCCGGGGAACGGCAACGTCGCAACATTGACGGCCTTCGGGCGCTCGTACTGGGTCACCCGGAAACTGTTGTCCGTTTGGGTGACTGTGGCACCAGCGTCGTGCAACTTGTGCAGCACCACCTGAAGGTGTACCGGATCGACGCCCGTCACCGATATGTCTCCGCGGGTCATCGCTGCAGCGATGCCCCACGTGGCGGCAACGATGCGGTCCCCGATCACGCGGTGCTCGGTCGGGTACAGCCGCGGGACGCCGGTGATGGTCATAGTCGGCGAACCCGCACCTTCGACTTGTGCGCCCATCTGGTTCAACATCGTGCACAGATCGACGACGTCGGGTTCTCGCGCCGCATTGTGAATCGTGGTGACACCCTCAGCCACGACCGCGGCCATCAGGATGTTCTCGGTAGCGCCCACTGAGGGAAACTCCAACTGAATCTCCGCGCCGCGCAACATGTCGGCGTGAGCAACCACGCATCCGTGCTCGATATTGCATTGCGCGCCCAGCTGGCGCAGGCCCGCTTGATGCATGTCCAGCGGACGCGATCCGATCGCGTCACCACCCGGCAGCGCGACCTTAGCCCGCTTGCCTCGGCCGAGCAGCGGCCCCAGCACGCAGACCGAGGCCCGGAACTGTCGCACTGCCGCGAAGTCGGCGTCGTACTTCGGCTCGTCAGGTGAGGTTATTCGGGCGACGTCGCCGTCGAGTTCGACCGTGGCGCCCAGGCCACGTAACACTTCCGCCATCAGCGGCACATCGAGGATGTCTGGGCAGTTGGTGATCGTGCTGGTGCCCTCCGCCAACAGTGTCGCGGCCATCAGCTTGAGCACGCTATTCTTGGCGCCCCCTACTGCGACTTCGCCTGACAACCGGTTGCCGCCGGTCACCACGAATCGCTCAGCCACCCGCGTCAGTCTAGTGAAGCGCTATCGGCTTGTCAGTCAGCCAAGTACGGTTTGCTCATGGCAATACACCTGACCCGCATCTATACGCGAACCGGCGACGACGGAACCACGGGATTGAGCGACTTCTCGCGGGTCTCGAAAAACGACCCCCGCCTGGTGGCGTATGCAGACTGCGACGAGGCCAACTCCGCGATCGGCGCCGCACTCGCCCTGGGTCAGCCAGACCAGGAAATCGCCGGTGTGCTGCGGCAGATCCAGAACGACTTGTTCGACGCCGGCGCAGATCTGTCCACTCCTGTGGTGGAAAACCCTGCATATCCTGCGCTACGAGTTACCCAGGCCTACATCGATCGGCTCGAAGGATGGTGCGACAGATATAACGAGCCGTTGCCGGCGCTGAACTCCTTTGTGTTACCGGGTGGTTCGCCGTTGTCGGCGCTGTTGCATGTCGCCCGCACCGTGGTACGTCGGGCCGAGCGGTCGGCGTGGGCCGCGGTCGATGCTCAGCCGCAAGGGGTCAGCATCCTGCCGGCGAAATATCTGAACCGGCTGTCGGATCTGCTCTTCATCCTGGCGCGGGCCGCCAACGCGGGCGGGGATGTGCTCTGGAAACCGGGCGGCGGCGCACCCAGCGCGGATTAGTCGGAAGCTCTAGTGATACAGGGCATCTCGCTTGCGGCGAAGGATCGCGATGAAACACAATCGGTCGATTCCGCCGGCGACGGTGATCTCTGTGCTTGTCTATCCCGACGTACCAGCGGCGGTGGACTGGCTCACTGCCGCCTTCGGCTTTGTTGAGCGAACACGGATCGGCGAAAGTCACCGGGCGCAGACGAGTATCGGCGCGGACGGGGCAATGATCGTCGCGGACGCGGCAGGTGAGCGGCAACGGCCGCAGGCCAACATCGTTACCCACGTGATCAAGGTGCGGATGGAGGACGTTGATGGCCAGTTTGAACGCGCCCGGGCGGCGCGGGCGAAAGCGCTGGAGCCGCCCGTCGACCGCGAGTACGGCGAACGCGAATGCACCGTCGAGGATCTCGCCGGCCATCGCTGGCAATTCAGCGAAACGCTGCGCGATCTCGCCCGCGAAGAATACGGATGCCAGACCGTCAGTCGGTGGCGGACCCGTTCGGTCACTTAGCTTTTGAGATCGAGGGCGTCAGACGCTACGACGGCGTGCGCGCGGTGAAGGACGGGATTCCAGCCAGGACAAGAATGCGGTCAACGCGCCCTTGTCAAGCGCAATCTCGTAACCAGCCCTGCGGTCCTGCGTCGTGTCGCGCAGCTCTAGGACAACGACCTCGGCGGTCATGATGTCGAACTCGTCGCCCCGCGGCGATCGACGAGAGACGATCTCGATGCCCCGCCTGCTGAGCCGACGATCTGGCCATAAACGCACACTGGACAGCCGGTAAAACGCGGCTTCGCCACCGCGATAACGAATCACGCCATGGCGCCAGCCATGACCCCCGACGGCGGGGATGTCCCGCATAATCGCCCCCGTACCACCCTGGCGCAGATTCCACAACCGATAGCTCAGCGCGAGAACGGCCAGCAGCAACACCGCGACCAGCACGACCATGACGACCATGGGCGCGCTCATCGGCGGCGGGCCTCCTAGTCGAGTACGCCCAAGGCGCGTAACCTGGCCCGTCCCCGCGCGGCGATCCTGGGATCGCCGGACTGGGCGTCATGCCTGGCGGTCGCCTCGTCGATCTCCGATGCGAACTCAGCGGATTCGGTGAGAATGCTGACTCCCCCACGCTCGGTCACCGACAAATATCCGCCGTGCGTCGCGATCCGCAGATCCTCCTCGCCCTCACGTTCAACGCGGACCATGGCGTCCTCGACCAGTTGGGCCACCAGCGGGATATGCCGGGGCAGGATGCCGATCTCGCCGACGGTGGTCCGGGTGAAGATGAACGTCGCCTTGCCCGACCAGACCTTCCGGTCGGGCGAGACGATCTCGACGTCCAGTTCAGCCATGTCACACCATCTTTCGCTGTTGGTGCGCCCGCATCACAGCTTCGCGCCGAAGGTCTCGGCCTTCTTGGCCAAGTCGTCAAGACCACCGATCAAGAAGAACGCCTGTTCTGGCACGTGGTCGAATTCGCCCTCCGCCAGCTTGTCGAATGCCTCGATGGTCTCCTTCACCGGGACCGTCGAACCCGGTACGCCGGTGAACTGTTCGGCCGCCATCATGTTCTGCGAGAGGAACCGCTCGATGCGCCGCGCCCGGTTGACCAGCTGCTTGTCTTCTTCGGAGAGCTCGTCGATACCGAGGATGGCAATGATGTCCTGAAGGTCCTTGTAGCGCTGCAAGATCCGGATGACTTCCTGCGCCACTCGGTAGTGTTCGTCTCCCACGATGCCGGGGTCGAGGATCGTCGAGGTCGACGCCAACGGGTCCACGGCGGGGAAGATCCCCTTGGAGAACACCGCGCGAGACAGCTCGGTGGTGGCGTCCAAATGCGCGAACGTCGTCGCCGGCGCGGGGTCGGTGTAGTCGTCGGCGGGTACGTAGACCGCTTGCATCGACGTGATGGAGCGGCCCCGTGTCGAGGTGATGCGTTCCTGCAGCTCACCCATTTCGTCGGCCAGCGTGGGCTGGTACCCCACCGCCGACGGCATCCGGCCGAGCAGCGTCGACACCTCTGAGCCGGCCTGGGTGAACCGGAAGATGTTGTCGATGAACAGCAGCACGTCCTGGCCCGCCTCGTCGCGGAACCACTCGGCCATCGTCAGCGCCGACAACCCCACCCGCATACGGGTGCCTGGCGGTTCGTCCATCTGGCCGAATACCAGCGCGGTGTCCTTGAGCACGTTGGCTTCCCGGAGCTCGACCCACAGGTCGTTGCCCTCGCGGGTGCGCTCACCCACACCACCGAACACCGACGTGCCGTGGAAGTTGCGGGCGATGCGGTTGATCATCTCCTGGATCAGCACTGTCTTGCCCACCCCGGCACCGCCGAAGAGCGCGACCTTGCCACCCCGCACGTACGGGGTCAGCAAGTCGACGACCTTCAGGCCGGTCTCCAGCATCTCCGTGCGAGGCTCCAGCTCCTCGAAGGTCGGCGGCTTGCGGTGAATCGACCAGCGCTCAAAGTCTTTTCCGTACCCCGGGTCGTCCAAACAGTGGCCGAGCGCGTTGAACACGTGGCCCTTGACACCCTCACCGACCGGCACGGAGATCGAGTTGCCGGTGTCGGTCACCTCGACGCCGCGCACCAGCCCGTCGGTGGGCTGCAGCGAGATCGTGCGTACCAGGTTGTCGCCCAGATGCTGGGCTACCTCCAATGTCAGGGTTTTCGCGAGGGACTCGAACGTGACGTCGACGTGTAACGCGTTGAACAGCTCTGGGATGGAACCGCGCGGGAACTCGACGTCGACCACCGGCCCGGTGACCCGCACCACGCGGCCGTTGGTGTCGGTGCTTGTGGACTTGGTAGTCTTTTCAGCGGTAGCAGTCATTTTTTTCGCTTCCTAGTGCGCTTATCTAGCGGCTTCGGCGAGCGCGTTTGCGCCGCCGACGATTTCGCTGATTTCCTGGGTAATCTGGGCCTGCCGCTCGCGGTTCGCCAACAGCGTGAGCGCCTTGATGAGGTCGTCGGCATTGTCGGTGGCCGACTTCATCGCCCGCTGGCGCGACGCCAGCTCCGATGCCGCAGACTCCAGCAGCGCGGCATACACCCGGGTGGTCAGGTAGCGCGGCAGCAACGAGTCGAAGAGCGTCGTCGCATCGGGCTCAAAGGAGTACAGCGTGCGCAGCCCAGGCTCCTCCTCGACGTACTCCACTACCATCGGGGCGATCCGGCGCGCCTCCGCCGACTGCGACAACATCGACTTGAACTCGGTGGCGACGATGTGCAGCTCGTCGACGCCGGGGACCACGTCAGGCTCCCGATCCTTAGCGCCGTCGGCACCAGCCATGAAGGCGCCGACCAGCGTCCAAGCGATCGTCGCAGCATCCTCGTAGCGCGGCTGCTCGGAGAAACCCGTCCACGACTCGGTGATGTCCCAGTGCCGGAATGTATAGTAACTCAGCGCTTTACGGCCAACGACATAGAGTACCGGCGCCTTGCCTTCCTCCCGCAGCAGGGAAAGGAGTTCCCCGGCACGGCGGAAAATGTTGGCGTTGTAAGCACCGCACAGCCCTCGGTCGGATGACACCACCAAAACACCAGCCCGTTTGCGCGGAAGGATCCGCTCGAGCAACAGCGGATGGTCCAGCGCCGCTTCGGCGGCCAGGGTAGTGAGCATGCGGGTGATCTCGAACGCATAGGGCCGGGCCTCCACGAGTCGGGCCTGTGCCCTAGTGATACGCGACGTCGCGATCAGCTCCTGGGCCTTGGTGATCTTCTTGATCGACCCGGCCGAGCGGATCCGTCCGCGCAATTCGCGAAGTGTGGCTGCCATGTTTCAACTACTTCTTCTTTTCCGGCGGCGGGGGCATACGGACCCGCACCGCTTCCTTGCCCAATTTTTCCTCGGCAAGCGCCGCGACGTGCTCGTCGGGCACCACCGAGCCGCCGCTGGAAGTCGCGAAGCCCCTCTTGAAGTGGTTGATCGCCTCGGTCAGCTTGGCGGCGGTCTCGTCGGTGACCTTCTGGGACTCCGCGATCTCCTTCAGGATCTCCTCCGCGGAGGCCCGAAGATGCTCGAGGAACTCGGTTTCGAAGCGTCTGACGTCTTCGACGGGCACCGAGTCCAGGTGGCCGCCGGTGCCCAGGAAAATCGAAACCACCTGGTCCTCAACCGGCATCGGCTGGAATTGGGGCTGCTTGAGCAGCTCGACCAGGCGAGCGCCGCGCTCCAACTGCGCCTTCGACGTGGCATCCAGATCAGAAGCAAAAGCGGCGAAAGCTTCTAATTCTCGGTACTGCGACAGGTCCAGGCGAAGCGACCCCGCGACCTCCTTCATGGCCTTGATCTGTGCATTACCACCCACCCGGGACACCGACACCCCGACGTTGATGGCCGGGCGCACACCCTGGTTGAACAGATCGGTCTCCAGGAAGCACTGCCCGTCGGTGATCGAGATGACGTTGGTCGGGATATACGCTGAGATGTCATTGGCTTTGGTCTCGATGATCGGCAGACCGGTCAGCGAACCGCCACCGAGGTCGTCGGACAGTTTTGCACAACGTTCCAGCAACCGGGAATGCAGGTAGAAGACGTCGCCTGGGTAGGCTTCGCGACCCGGCGGACGCCGCAGCAACAGCGAGATCGCACGGTAAGCCTCGGCTTGCTTGCTCAGGTCATCGAAGATGATCAGCACGTGCTTGCCCTGATACATCCAGTGCTGACCGATCGCCGAACCGGTATAGGGGGTAAGCCATTTGAAGCCGGCGGATTCCGATGCCGGCGCGGCGACGATGGTGGTGTAGTCCATCGCACCGCCCTCTTCCAGTACGCGGTGCACGGCAGCGATGGTGGTGCCCTTCTGCCCGATCGCGACGTACACGCATCGCACCTGCAGCTTGGGGTCAGCGCTCTCCCAGTTCTTCCGCTGGTTGAGGATGGTGTCGACGCACACCGCGGTCTTGCCGGTCTTGCGGTCGCCGATGATCAGCTGCCGCTGTCCGCGTCCGATCGGGGTCATCGCATCGATCGCCTTGATCCCGGTCTGCAGCGGCTCTTTCACGCCTTGGCGCTGCACCACCGACGGCGCCTGGATTTCCAGCGCACGCCGGGTATCGGTGTCGATGTCCCCGCGCCCGTCGATGGGCTGGCCGAGCGGATTGACAACGCGCCCCAGGAATGGGTCGCCCACGGGTACCGACAACACCTCACCGGTGCGTTTGACCTGTTGGCCTTCTTCGATCTTCTCGAAATCGCCCAGGATGACCGCGCCGATGTCGTGCTCGTCGAGGTTGAGCGCGACGCCGAGCACCCCACCCGGGAACTCGAGCAGCTCCTGGGTCATGACGGAGGGCAGGCCTTCCACGTGCGCGATGCCGTCCCCGGACTCGATGACGGTACCGACCTCCTCGCGGGAGGTGTCGGCGGTGAAGGAGCCTACGTACTCCTCGATGGCACTCTGGATGTCGTCAGCTGAGATTGTCAACTCTGCCATGGCTTTTCGTCTTCCTACTTGATCTTCGTTCGCGTGGGGTTCAGCTGATGTGGTCAGTCGGGCAACTGGGCCTCGGCCGCGGCCAAGTGAGACGACAGCGTCCCGTCGATCACCTCGTCCGCCACCGCGATCAACAGCCCGCCCAGCAGGTCGGGCTCGATCCGCAACTGCACGGTTACCGGATGACTGTAGATGCGGCTGAGAACTTCGGTGAGACGGGTGCGCTGGGCGTCGCTGAGCTCGGCCGCCGCGCCGACCTGCGCGACGATTTCGCCGCGGCGCGCCACCGCCACTTCCGCCAGGAACTTC